>JBDGPJ010000069.1:3383-11816 GCA_042219695.1 bacterium | reverse complement strand
TAGGCGGAAGGGAAAAACGTGTACACGGCACTTATAAAGAGGAACAACATTCCAAAGATCGGAAGATAGTAACGAAAAACGGACAGACGGATTCTGGAGATGGGAAACAGCAGGATGAATAGCAGAGTAATCGTTAAATTGACCGGCCATGAAAGAATTACCAGGGGAATGAAAGTAAGCATTGTGATAATCCATAACCGTGTGAACGGGTGGAACCAGTAGACCGGGGATTCCTCCGGTACGTAGCCAAGCAGTGTTTTTTTCATGATGTTTCTTCGAAACGTGTCAGGCGAGGTATCCCTTGCAGAATGTGCGGGTTTTGACCACGATCGGGGATAGGGCTTTCAGTAAGACAATCCCGAACACGAGAGCACACGTACTGTTACCAATAAACCAGGCGAGCACGGCAATAAAGTAGGACTTCTGGGTAAACAGCCCGAACATCTTCCCGATCCATGGACCGTAAAAGGCGCCGGGGATGTTGGATAGGATCCCTCCTACGATAATGAACGCTGCATAGTCCTTGATTTCTCTTAATCGGGGATCAAAGTTGAACTGACGGAATACGATTCCCGTAGTCATTCCCTGGATCACATTGGCCGGTATCCAGAGGAGACTCACCTGTGGAGGCGTGCCACCACCTATCATGTTCGACAGCACGGGAAACAACCCCGCCGCAATCACACCGCCCCATACGCCGTACCACATTCCTCCCACGATCTGGATGGCAATCGCCGGCCAGAAGAACGTGACTCCGAACCCCACGCTGAACGAAGCGCCGGCCATCCCGGCCACGGTCCCAACCCCCGTAAGCAAAGCAGTAATCACCAGGTGCTGGATACCGGGCACACGATGCTGATCGGAACTCGTATCCCAAACGGACGTCGTGTTGGCTGAATTCATGATCGGACCTCCGAATATAAATGTGAGAAGGTATCGTTCCCAGAAAAGTAAGTATAATACGACTCCCAACCCCGCAAAACCCAATTTAATTTAAGGGAGCGAACTTCAAACTGGACACTGTGAGAAGTCACATAAGGGAAGTGACTGAAAAACAAGTTGTAAAATGGAATTGTGGTCGGAGACATTCGAGTTCTGGACAGATAACTCCGATGGCCTATATTAAGAAGCAACAAGATGAATATTAGATCAGATTTCCTCCTCAACCTCCGGGGGTTGAGAAGGTGTTAATCACATTTTCACTCAATTGGTCAATGACTCGTTTTACCAAAAATCCGAGTGTAATAACCGCCGGTTTTATCGTGGATGATCGCCACCTTATTATTAAAGCCGGACTTCTTCAGGCTTGGATGTTCGGGAGATAATTGCTTGTGGAATCCCGGCTTTGTTATACCGGAAGAATTTGGTTGCGGAGGGTTATTTTTTTCAAACATTGCTTTGATCTGGGGCCCGAAGATTACGAACAGTCCAATAACAAGAATCGGCAGGACGAACAACACAAAGAAAATCACAGCCCCGATAATGAGAAGGGTCCAGGCAAGGGTATTGTCCGAATCCTCTGGTTTCGACGACGAATCTGATTTGTGCTGTTTCGTATTTTTTTCCGCGGATTCGTTGGTCGGGTCCGAGTCTGATTCAGTCATTCAGAACACCTCTACCCCAGATGATTAGGAACAAACGTAGGAAAATAACTTTATCCAATATCGTTATCCTTTCAATAGTTCCAGTAGGTCCTGTCGAAATCCCTTTTTCATGGTGTCTTTTCCAAAATGTTCATTGGATGTTTTGTTTTTTTCGGTATTTCGGAATTTCGGGCTCCCAATCTTTTTTTGCGAGAAAAAGATTGGATCAAAAAACCTGTTTGACAGGTCTCTTTTGCTTGGCACCTTCTTGGTGCCCGTGAAACAACTTTTCCATGGCATGCGCATGAGATGCTTCTCGTAAAAGAAAAGTAAGCTGGCCCTCCCAGCCAGCATGAATGCTGGTAAGCTGAAAACCACGCATACCTGACGTGGAATGAGCAAAACATAACTCCAAAGGACCAAAATTCGGAGGGTTTCAACAAAGGCTTTCAGTAAACTGTGTAGAAGCTCTGCTTAAAACCCCTTTCCAAGTTCCCCTGTCCACGTGAAGGGATTCTCCACAGCATTCCAGTAAGAACAGGTGTCCGATTACAATTTACTCAAAATCGGTGAGCATCCGTGGGAGGAACACACATGCCCACAGGAGGATCCCCAGGAGCCATATCATCGCGGCGTAGCCAAGGTGTGAAAGGTAGACACGGGGCCAGATGGCCGCCGTCACTCGCGTGACCATGGCCAGCACAAATAAGCCAATCAGAAGTTTTAGAGTAATGGATGACGATTCCAGCTGTTTTCCTTCCGTACCATGGGCCAGTGTGACTCGCGTGGCCACTAGGATCGTGAGCAGGCTGAATCCACCAATGAAGATCGTGTGAAAGCCGTGGGATCCGCTGGCCGGCCAGGCGATTGGAACCAAAACTCCCAGAATAAAGCTCCAGATTGATACCCATATCCCCCAAGTGAACCCGGTTCGCTCCTTCGGGAATCGATAAATTTTCCAGTACACTATAGCCACGTAGCTCATGACGACGCCCCGCACGATCCACAAGACACGGGGGTCGATCGATCCTTCAGCCAAATACGAGAAAAGAAACACAGCCAGCGCGATCCACACGGGGATAGGAATCGCCTCGTTAAGGGATTCCGCGTTTTCGTAGCGATCCCGTTGTTTCAGGACGATTTTTTCCCAGCCCAGCATTCCCGGAACCAGCCGTCCTCCCACCCCGATCACCAGGCAAAACAAAGCCCCGTGGTTGTAGATGGCGTTGGCCGGCGGGATGAGAAATGGAGCAATCAGCTTATACGGGCTCAATGTCAGAAGCAGGTTCGCTGTCCACCATAAAACCAATCCACCCGCTACAAAGACGAACGTGAATGGGGGATTTTCCTCCCGGTTCCAGTTACGTTGAACGCCAAACAGAATTAATACGCTGATGGTCATAAATACCGATAAGTGGTGTGCGGTCGGGTGTGATGTAAATCCTGAATAAATCGCTCCGAACAGTCCCACGAACAACAGCAAAAACTCCCATCCTCGTAGGTACCAGGAGGATGTGAACCGGGGAATCGCCGTGGCCAGAAAACCCACGACAAAGGATAACAGGAACCCGCCCACCATGGTCAGGCGGTGTGCCTGTAGCGGATAGCCGGTCGTGTTGCCCCAGGCAAGTGGAAGCCACAGGCCCACTCCTAATACACCGGCCCCCCAGCCGACGGGAAAGAAAAATCGAAACGGGTCCTTCAGAATAATCGTCAAATTCAATGAGATCCCTTCAACCTTCACTTTGGAAGATCCCAGTAAAAACCGGTTATTAGTACATGAATTTTTATGCAATCAACATTTCCAAAAGAAATTATGAGCATAATTTGGGCTCAAAACAATAACGCCCAACCGGGCTATATTCGAAAATGTTTAAAATTATTATTTGAGAGGGCACATGAGTGAACTATTTTGAAGTTTGTTCGAATGGTAAACGATTTTATTAACGTTATAGGACTGTGATTTTTCGGACTCACCCGGTCAAACACTAACGAGGACTTTCGGTAGCAACCTTATGTGATAGCCTCCTTTCGAAGGGTGAAATCTCTCTTGCTGGAGGAGTTCAAGGTTTGAGTTTTCACAATACGACTCATTTTGATGGTTCATGTCGGATAACAAAGTAGATGGTCGCGGGGCTAACTTCGATCCTTCCAATCGGTTCCAGGAACTGAATTATTCACCGGATGATTCGGAACATGTTCACCGCGATTATGAGACAACGTTTTATCGAGATTCCAGCCAGACCGTTCTGGCGGAGAACAACAGTCCCGACGTTCCCTTCACCTACAGCGTAAATCCATACCGGGGTTGTGAGCACGGCTGTATCTATTGTTACGCCAGACCGTCCCACGAATACCTCGGTTTTTCCGCGGGATTGGATTTTGAGTCAAAAATTATAGTAAAGGAAGACGCCCCGGAGCTTCTGGCAGAGGAATTCGAGGACTCAAGCTGGAAACCACAAACCATTTGTATTTCCGGGAACACGGATCCCTATCAGCCGGCGGAGTCCCATTTTGAAATAACCCGAGCATTACTGAACGTTTGTCGTGATTATCGAAATCCCGTTTCTATGATCACGAAAAACCATCTAATCACCCGGGATCTTGACGTACTAACGGAGTTAGCGGAGCTTGACCTGGTGCACGTTCAAGTCTCCGTAACCACCCTGAAGCGTGAGATCGCACGAGTGATGGAACCTCGTACATCACGGCCGGGTAAGCGCCTCGATGCGATTGAAGCCCTGGCCGAACGTGATGTGTCCGTGGGGGTTAACGCGGCTCCAATTGTACCGGGCTTAACGGACGAGGAGTTACCGGCCATTCTTGAAGAGGCTTCGGACCGGGGAGCAACACAAGGTTCCTACATCGTGATGAGGCTACCGGGACCCGTCAAGAAGCTATTTGTGGACTGGGTACGTGAGGAGTTTCCCGATCGCGCGGATAAAATTCTCAGCCAAATTCGATCCGTGCGTGAAGGCCAGTTAAATGAGTCCGAATTCGGTGACCGAATGACAGGAAAGGGAGAATTGGGGAATATTATCGATCAGATGCATCGTAACACGTGTAATCGCCTTGGATTAAACGAAACCAGTGTGAATTTATCAACGGAGCATTTTCGTCGAAGTGGAAATCGTCAAAAGGATTTGTTTATCAACGAGGAACAATAACCAGCACTATTTCAGACAGTTTAACGTCCAGAATAGCAACCATTAGGATAGCCATTTTTTGAACCTGACCTTCACCGAACAGTATCGGAGTATTTGCCGGATACTACGTTCTAATATGGCAACATCAATAATATTTACGATTGGGTTGAGGGGTCCATTTCACGAATAAGACTACTTTTAGGCGATTATTTCACGATATTTATATCTTTATTTGGCTAAACAGTTGTGAATCATGATGGTCGCCGATATTTCCTGGCGGTCACTCTACAGGGACCCCTTCAAGCCTCGATTTTATGAGAGAAAGTGCTGCAAGCTATACGAGTGATATTGTTTTACACGTGGTTCTTTTCCGAAAGAAGTCATTAGGGGAGTTTCTTGTTAAGCTAATGATGCAGGAGGGAATAAGTTGCTGAGTTCCCAGTACTTTTTTTGATAAGAACTTTGATTCAGCTATGATTGGATTGACAATGATAAGTGGTATAGATTCGAGTGGGCGACTGTTTGTGAGGGAGTATTTAACCGTATTTTTTTGAGGAGTGATTGAGGTTTGACCATGAAAGTAGAGGACCCTGAATTTTTGGATGTGGAAGCATTTGAAGAACGTTCGTTTGTTCCGGACGAATTTGAGGTAGATACTTGGCCGGACATTGAACCGTTGTTCGATCAATTAATTGAACGTGCCGGCGATGCCAGTAATGTTGAGGAACTGGAATCGGTCGTGGTGGATCATAGTGAACTTGAATCGATCATTGGCGAAGAGCGCGGCCGCCGATACATTAAAATGACCTGCTTCACTGACAACGAGGACTACGAAGACAAATACCTTCACTTCGTTGAAGAACTTGAACCAAAAATTAAGCAGGCCCGGCAGGATCTTGAGGAAGCGATTGTATCCTGTGAGTATTTTGAGGAGCTTCCCGATGGATACGACGTTTATTGCCGCACTGTCCAAAATAACGTGGAACTGTTTCAAGAAGAAAACGTTCAGATTGAAGCCGAGGTCTCCAAAATTTCTCAGAAGTATCAGAAATTGTCGGGACAGTTAAGTGTGGAGTTCGACGGCGAGGAAAAAACTCTTCAGGAGATGAGGACATACCTCGAGAAGACGGATCGGGATCTCCGGGAACGTGCCTGGCGGACGTCCCGGAAGGAACGCTATGATCACCGTGAGGAGTTCGATGAAATATTTGATAATTTACACGAAAAACGGCAACGTATTGCCGACAACGCTGGATTTGATTCCTTTCGTGATTATACATTTCGTAAGCTGGAACGGTTTGATTACACGCCCGAGGATTGTTTTGACTTTCACTCCGCCGTGAAGGAACACCTCTTACCGGTGAAACGTGAATTGCAGTCCTACCGTCGTGAATACCTGGAGCTGGATCGCCTTAGACCCTGGGATACCAGCGTAAATATTCTTGGTAAGCCACCTATTCAGGCATACGAGACGGAACAGGAATTGATCGATCGAGTCGTAAACATTCTTGAGAACGTCCGCCCGGAATACGGTGAGCGACTTCGATTGCTCGAAGACCGGGGAATGCTCGACCTGGAAAACCGCAAAGGCAAGGCACCGGGGGGCTATCAAACGTGCTTGTGGGAAGCTCGGATTCCGTTCATTTTTATGAACGGTGTAGGGGTTCATAATGATATACGTACTCTTTTGCATGAATCGGGTCACGCCCTGCATACGCTGGAGTCCAGGGATCAGCCCATCATGCAATACCGATCGACAACGGCGGAGTTTGCCGAGGTTGCTTCCATGACTATGGAGCTTATCGGGTGTGAATATTACGATGATATTTACACTTCCGATAAAGCCCGTCAGGCTCGTATTGAGCAGATTGAAACCATTATTGGACTGTTCCCCTGGGTGGCTCGGGTTGACGAATTTCAACATGAGCTTTACAAACGAAACCCCTCCGCGGGTGTTCGCCGTGATATCTGGACCGAACTGGCTGACGACTACTCGGATGAGGTTGATTGGGAGGGTCTTGAAAAGTTCAAGGAGTACTCCTGGCACCGTCAGTTGCACGTGTTTGAGTACCCGTTTTACTACATCGAGTACGGAATCGCTCAACTCGGTGCGGTACGATTATGGAGACGGTACGAACAGGATCCCCGGCAAGCACTGGATGATTACGAACGGGCCCTGGAACTAGGGGGGGCTCGACCTCTGCCAGAATTATTCGAAGCAGCTAATATTCCGTTTGACTTTTCGGCGGAATCGGTTCAACCACTCTCGGAGTTTCTGCAAAACAAAATCGATCAGTGGCTCGGGTAAGAGTAAGATTCCATTCAGCTTATCATCATATCAGGATATCATGATATCCTGATATAGCGATGTTAAAAGATGGGGGAGGGAAGTTGAGACTGATCCGGGAGATTTCGTTCATTTTGCAAATGGTAAAGATCGTGTTCGATTCGTTCCGAAGTGGTTTTCAGCGACATTAGGTTTCGTTTTGTAGACCACTGCACGAGTGATTTCATCCTTGTGGAGACCTCCCTTTGATCCGTAACCCGTAAACTGGTCGAGGAAAATAGTACATAATCACACAGTAAGTCGGTTAAGCGGTAAACGGTCGGGACCGCAACTTCGGTTTCCAGAAGTAGCTCGGAAAATTCGTCATGGGCCTGTCTGAATATTTCTCCCAGGATTCGGAACGCTTCCTGAAACTCTTCTTCGGCGGGGTCTCCCGCTCGATCAAATCCCTCGAACTCGGTCATGGTCTTCTCCAGCAACCGGTAACGATCGGCGTGCAATTGTAATTCATCCGGTCTGTTTTTCGTGAAAAATTGTTGTTGATCATTTGTCAATAAAGACGGGGGATTCGGTACACTAAGAAGTCTGGTTAAAAGCCTGTGCCGGCATAGACGCTCAAAACTGTGGGCAGGAGAAGCACTATTTTCTTCAGCGTGTAATTGTCCCAGGTAACTCCAGACCATGGTTTCGTATTCAAACCAGGCCAGTTGTGCCGTGAGGGATTCTTCTTGTTGGTCGGATCCATTTGCCGGATTGTCGAGGGATTTCGAAAGAGCTTGAAGAACTGAATGAATTTGAGGTAAACCTTCTATATGATTTTTATCCCAAAATTGTTTAAGTTGGAACGGTTCCGGGGAAGTTTGATTCGACTTGTTTCCAGTGAGCCGGTCAGGTGTTATCAGAAGGTCCCGGGAATTTGTCCATTCCCCGGAGAAAGTTTGATTTTTGGTTTTAACACCGGAACCGTTCACGAACGTTTCCATTTGGGCCTCGGAGTTTAGGTTGGCCTTAAGCAAAGTTTGATGCCGGTAAAGTTCATTCATCAGCACTCGGGTTGATTTGGTGAATTCGAGTGCCGGTTTTCCCGTGACTATACGCCCGTGAGTACGAGTGATCATTTGCCGGGTACTCCACAAAAACGCTATATAACGTCCGCGTTGTTTTCGCAGAGAGGGATGATCAGGTACTTCGAGCTGATTGAATTCCCCCGCCAGTTGCCTCCACTGATTCAGGGATTCCGTAAGTATATTGTAATGCCCGGCCGACTGCCATAGCGATTCCTCTCCCGAGGATAGGGTGAGGACTGATTTAATGGGTTCTTCCGTTGGCTTTTTTTGACCCAGTTCTTCGAAACTTTGATTCAATTTCCCTACCTGCGTACCGTAATTACTAAGGTGCTCTAACTCAGACTGAAGTT
>JBDGPJ010000069.1:2454-3373 GCA_042219695.1 bacterium | reverse complement strand
CGATAACACAGACCACGGTTTCACTCATCCGCCGCTATCCCGGGCGGTTCCATCGCCTCGAGTCCGACCAATCGACGTGGGTGGGACCGAACGCCGGGAGCTATTTCCCGTAAGCGCTCAATACTCCGAATTAATGTTCCATTGTTCCCGTTAAACGGTAATGATCGCGAAATTTCCTGTAATTTTTCCGGAGTTTCTACGTCGTTGGAAAAGCTCTCAAGGTAGGTGGGAGCCGATAGTGTGTCCAACAGGTGAACATACGTACGTAATTCACCTATAACCATAGAGCGTCGTCCAGTAGTAGTGGGGTCGTCTTGAGCGGAGTTCACCTGTTTAATTAGATGGCTGTACATTTCCCGCAATCGTTTAACAATCTTGTTCTCGGAATTAGCTATATTTTGTTCAATTAGCTCGTAATTATGAATTGAATGGTCACGGTTATCATATTTTTCAAAAACGTATTCCATACGTGGAACGTGATGATCCAAAACAATCTCACACCGGTGTAAGGCATTTCGGATTTTCCCCTGAGAGAACCGGGCCTGTACCCGGTGGATTTCATCGAGCGATTCCCGGAGTACCTTCTTTACGACGGATGATGATGCCTGTTCCTCGTTGGTTTCTTGTTTGAGTTCGGTGAGTGTCGTTTCGGTTACGCGGGCCAGTGTGGATAACCAGTTGCTTTCCCCGGAAGAAATGACCGGTATTCCTTCGTTAATTCGATCAATAATTTGCTTGCACTCTGATCGAAACAAGTTCAACAGGACTTCACTTGCCGGACATACATTATGGGACGGTGTGTTTAAATGGGTTAACGGGGACGTTTGTTTTGTCGTGGTTTGTTTATCGAGTGTGTGTTGTTTGGGAGGCGAGGAGTTACTTGAAGCAGAGTCCAAATCGGAGCCGTAATCGACGTGGT
>JBDGPJ010000069.1:0-2431 GCA_042219695.1 bacterium | reverse complement strand
ATTTGCATCCTCGGTCCAACTCACCGCGGGAAAACGATGCACGCAAACCCCGCATTTTACACAATGTTCCCGGTGTAGTGTCATTTTGTGTGAGGAATCCGTAATGCTTGTGTCGAATACCCCGGTCGGACAAAGGTCGTTCGGCCATTGATGAAAAAAGCTCTCCTTCTCACGATGACTCGAGAAGAACGGTACGTTGATGAGCAGGGAGGTTTGTCCTGAGATCGTGTTTCCCGGTGAGAACGAATCCGGTGCTTGGTTTAAGGTCTCGGAGTTTATCGAATGGATCGTGTCGATTGGTTCTTGTTTATAACCTGTCAAAAGCATTCCGGACATCCAGGAGATTCGATCGGTCAATGAAAGCGTACTTTCCAACCGTGAAAAAAGTACCCGAATTAATGTTTCAGGTTCTTCGTACTGTACAAGTGGAGATAAGGGTTCTATATCAAACGTTGTCTCCCTTTGTTTCCCCACGGCATAGGTTGTTAACTGGTCTTCATTGAGTGATATGTATTGTAAAGGGATCACAGATTCCAGTTCCGGTTCAGAAAAACCAGTAAAATTACCCGTTAAAAATTTTGTTTTGGAAAACGACTCGTCCGGTTGAATGTATTTATAGAGCTGTTTGAGGACGGTAAATATTGAACGATAGGGAATCGAACTCCTCCTATCGAAATCAACGTCTTCCCGTGAATACGTTTCCGGAATCATTTCAAAGCTTAGCCGGTTTAAAAACCAGGATTTCGTTTCGCGAAAAGCTTTTCTCGTCTCGGGGGACGAGTTCATCTCGTGTTCCAGCGAATAATGCTTGCCGTATTGGGTTTCCTCGTAGGAAGAAACGTAGTTTGACTGTAAAACCGAGCGAACCAGTTGATCGTTATCTTCGCGAGCTTCAATTACGGCTTGCCCAAAACAGTATCCCATTGCGGTGGAAGGTCCCGTGCGATTGCGAAACGGTGTTTCCAGGTTTTGGCCGGTACAACTCCCACCGACAGCTATACCATGATCCGCAAGGGTGGGGCGGGAAGTGGAATTGCGCCGAATGAGACCGGATGCGGTTACCAGAGGGTCTTTCTGAGGCAGGCAATTACTGACGGGAGGAATCTGTTTGATCGAATGAAGGATTTGTTTGGTTGAGTATTCGGAATCGTTTACATCTTCGAGGGAGACGATCACTTTCAAGGTAAGGGACTGTTCGTTGGTACAAAGTGAGACATGAAGGGGTTCCGTAAAATCATTTACATGCAGGGATAAATCCAGAGTCGTGCCCTCATTTGGATTTTCTAAATCGAACGTGTCTTCAATGAATGTTTCGGTGGTGGGAAGAACCTGCTGTATTTCCAGGTAGAAATCCGGGGATTCATCCGGGTCCAATCGTTCAAAGCGTTCTTTTCCAGTGAGTTGGGATGTGTCCCCTTCGGATAGGAACACGCCATCACCATAAAGAGGACCACGTTGAGTGTGAACTCCTATAACCCGGTTGGCGTCCTGGATCAATCCCTGGACGACGGTTTCAGTTATAATTTCGACACCCGCTTGCCGGGCCTGTTCGGCGAACCAACGGTCGAATTTAGGTCTTAGTACCGAGAATTGTGAATGGTTGTTTTCATCGGTTGCCCATTGAACTCCATGGAAGACACCTTTTGAAGCTGGTTGCAGGATAGCCCGACGGGTAAGTGGGCGCTCGAGTGGGGCCTGGCTAAATAACTTATCTCCGAGAACGTCCGCGCGTACGAGTGTGGAGGTGTCGAGAACCTCTCCCGGACCCCTCTGTGAGCCACAGTAGGTCCCGGCTTCCAGTAGGGTCACATCAATGTCTTTTTGGGCCATCGTAATGGCCGCAGTGAGTCCGGCCAACCCTCCCCCGATCACAATAATATTCATACGATTACTGCATCCTTTCTTACCGGTAAATTAGAACCCTTTTACGATATCCTACTTTTTATACAAATTCATTCTGATTGGGAATATAATGGGTACCCGTGAGATAACGATGAATCAACACGGAACATCTTGAGGAGTTAACCATGGAAATCCAATCGAGGGATTTCACACAAAACGGGACCATATCTCGGGAATATACCTGTGACGGAGCAAATGTTTCTCCCCCCCTGACATTTGAGAATCCACCCCCTGAAGCAGAATCACTTGCACTAATTTTAATGGATACCAGTCCGCGGGATGAAAATTTTTATCACTGGATTGTTTGGAATATCCCCATGGACGTGTATAACTTTCGCAAGGGAATGAGCACCGGGTACCCCGGTTCATTTCCGAAGGATTGTGTTATGGGAGAAAATGATTATGGCGAAGTAAGCTACCGCGGCCCATGTCCCCCGGAGAGTCGACGACACCGTTACCAGTTTACACTGTACGCGCTCGAAGAGCAGGTGGCTCTGGTAGAGGGAGAAGACAAGCGGAAGTTTAATAT
>JBDGPJ010000068.1:2526-8954 GCA_042219695.1 bacterium | reverse complement strand
TTTCTTCCCGTTCCGATTGAAGTAGTTCGAGTTTCTCGTATTCCTCGCCGACGTCGATCGGTTCCTCCGGTTCGGTGGTGTCGACGTAGAGGGCGATGTTGAGGTTATAGTCATTCTCGGCGATTTCCTCGAGGTCGACCGCACGGCTGACCCGTTCCTCCGTGGACCAGTCGTTGAAGTTGTTAACGATATGATCGACGCCCTCGTCGGTGAGCTCATTCTGGTTGGAGAGTTCCTCGTAGAAGTCCTCGTCGTCCGCGTGGACGAACAGGACCTGGTTCTTGCGTTGCTCCGGCTTATCGGTATTAAAAACTACGACGGCGCAGGGGATGGAGTTGTTCTGAAACAGATTCTCCGGCAGGCCGATAACGGCCTCGATGATGTCGGCCTCCAGCATCGGTTCACGGAACTTCTGTTCGTTGGAACGAAACAGTACACCGTGCGGACAGACGACGGCGCACTGGCCTCCGCCCTGCTGCTTCGTCTTGAGCTGTTCGACCATGTGCATGATGAAAGCGTAGTCACCGCGATCGGCCCGGGGAAGCTTATCCGCCCAGTGGAACCGGCCGTAGGGATCGTCCTGGAGGGCCTCCTTGTCCCAGTTGTAGCTGAAAGGAAAATTGGCGAGGACGTAGTCGTATTTCGTGAGCTGTCCCTCGCCGTCGGTAAACTGGGGATTGGTCAGCGAATCCTCACGGGCAATCTCCCCGTTCAAGTTGTGAATGTACATGTTCATACGGGCGATGGCAGCGATGTCAGGATTGATTTCCTGGCCGGTGAAGATCAGCTTGGTGGGATCGTCCTCCTGCTCGTCACGGAACCATTTCGCAACCTCGATTAACATACCGCCGGAACCACAGGTGGGATCGTGAACCTTGTCCCCTCGCTCAAACGGCTCCAGCAGTCGAACCATCAACCGAATAATATGCGGAGGCGTAAAAAACTGACCGCCGGACTTGCCTTCCTCCGTGGCAAAATGACCGACTAAATCCATGTAGGCCTCGCCTAACATATCGGGCGGGACCCGCTTTACACTGAGGTTGTGCACATCCAGGTGCTGTATCAGTTGCCGAAGTTTGGAATCACTCAATCCTTCTGCACTGGTGTAATCAGCACGGAATACCCCTTTTAATTTGTCTGGGTTTTTCTCCTCAATCGCATCAAAACATTCATTGATGAAAACATTGAGGTTTTCACTCCGACTAAGAAGATCATCCCAAGAGTACCCCTCCGGAATTTGAAAATCATGAAAAGCCTCGTCGCGGGCAATATCCTCGTCTCCGTCGTACTCCTCCAGCAGTTCCTCGTACTGATCCCAGTAGGTATCGTTAATCGTCTTAAAGAACACCAGCGGAAGAATGTAATCCTTATAATCAGTCGGATCCACCGCATCCCGAATGATGTTCTGACATTCAAATAGGTGAGTATCTAATTCATCGAGAGTTAGTTCAGGCAATTAATTACGCTCCTCCTTTCCTAACATATCCTCAAAATAATCGATAAGTTCAGGGATATCGTTCTCGATTGTGTCCCAAAGTTCATCAATCGACACATGCTCGTAGTCATGCACAATGATGTTTCTCATTCCAACAATATCCGCCCAGGGTAGGTTTGAGTGTTTTCGTTTCAATGAATCCGAAAGTTCGTTTGCCGCTTCACCGATTATGACAATGTCTCTTTCTACGGCACGTCGCAAAATTAATTCCTCGCTCATCTTATTTTTATCTACATCCCCGCAGAATTGACGAATTTCATGGCACGCTTTGATAATATGTTCCACACGGTCACGGTCACGTTGCTTCATATTGAATACTCACTTCATCCTGTATTCGGTCCCGGAAGTCATCCGTTAGACCACCCTGAGTTACCAAATCAACCTTGCGTTCAAAAATGTCTTCCAGCTCTCGTTCAAGGCCGCTTAATTCAATAAGACCGAGCGATTTACTTTCCTTGAACTTCACGAGCACATCAATGTCACTAATGGGAGAAAAATCCTCACGAACCGCCGAGCCAAAAATTGAAAGTTTTTTAACACCATTTTCATGACAAAATTTGTCTAATTTTTCTTTTATATCAGAACGAAGTTGACCGTTATCGAACAGTTCCTGTCCTTTCTTCATTTTGTCGAAGACGTCATCCAGATCGTGCGTTCCCCAGTCCAGACACTGGGCGAAGTGATTAAAGGCTTCTCGAATTTCTCCACCGGAACCCTTTTGTTTACCGTCCCACATGTCCTGTTCAATTTTTTCGTTGGTCTGACGTATCAAATCATCCGCGTAGAAAAAGACTTCACGCAGTGTCTGAATTCGGGACTGGTGACGAACGGCAAGGAGGGATTTGATCAATATTTCCATGGCCATGTCCTTGATGGTCTGATTCTTGAACCAGCCATGAAGGTTTTTCTTGGTTTTTGTGCGAGCTTCGTTTTTCCGCTTCACATCCTCACTGAATAACTCGGAGTCAGGCTCACGAACAAGATACTCCTCAAAATGCTCACGATACTGATTGAACAACTTGGCTTTATCCAATTCGAACTGCTTATCCTCTTGTTTCACAAATCCCTGGTCGAGAAGTTTTTTGCAGTTATTGGACACCGCCCCCTTACTCAGACGAACAACATCCGTGATATCCTTCACCCGGGGACGGATTTTCTTTTCTACCTGTAAGTGAGCAATTGCGGATAGGACCTGGACCTGAGTACGTCCCTCACGCGGTTCCAACAACGTCATACATAAATCACTCCTCGTCCATTGACTCCAAAACAAATATAGAGTCTTTATGTTTACTAAGTCAAATAAAAATTTGTTTAGATGTTATGACAAATTCGTTAAAAAGCTTGTATAGGCCTATACTTAGAATTAATAACTACAATTCATTAATTTTCAGCGTTTCAGGTGAGACTAATTTGATTACTGTGATTAATTGTTACACATAACTCACACAGTCAGGATAAATGTCATATAATGGACGTACCATGGAATCTCAAACACATTACGAACGGCTGGGAGTTCCATTT
This sequence comes from bacterium, assembly GCA_042219695.1. GTDB lineage: Bacteria > T1Sed10-126 > T1Sed10-126 > T1Sed10-126 > JBDGPJ01 > JBDGPJ01. The sequence goes on along the minus strand of JBDGPJ010000068.1, from coordinate 5,938 downwards.
TCGGCACCGGATCGCGTGATAAAGGAAGCATATCGCGAGCGTGCGCGAGAGCTTCACCCCGATAAACATCCACCCGAAAAGCGTGACTACTACCGCAAAAAGTTTGAACAAATCCAACAGGCCTACGAAACCTTAAGCGATCCCCGCGAGCGCGCTCTGTACGATCGCAACCTCCTGCACGATCACGCTATCCGCATGGAAGAGGACGAATTCTGGCACTTCTGGCGTCAGTTCCTCTCGGAAAACAAGGACGGGGCCGCTTCACTCAGTTACCACGAAAAAATGATCATGGATTCGTACGAAGAAGACTGGCTGGAAGAAAATTACGGCGGGAAAGCCCGGGATCGACATGAATTCCGCAAACACCTGAACTTCGGAAAACTCCACTTAGCCCAGGATAATTTGGATCAGGCTCGCAAGGAATTCATACACGCCGATACACTATGCGAAAAAAACATTCTCTCCAAGTTTTACGTGGGTTATTGCATGGAGTTAAGCGAAGAGTACGAGGATGCTCTAAAACGGTACGAATTTGCGGTGGATATTGGTTTGTCCCGGCCCAAGAAATACATCAACAAATGTTTCAACATCCGAGAGCGGATCGTGGATTTGTGTGAGAAAATGGGGAAGCAAGGCCGGGCGCGCATGCATCGACAACTAATTCAGGAACTCGAGAAAACCAAGCAGGGATTTGACCGTTTCCTCACGGACAACCAGGGGTATACCCAGCGGGCCACACGCTCGGTTCGGCGCTTCTTTGACTGGCTGGTCTCGTCGGTTACGTAATCAAACGACGGTTATTCATTCTGCTGTTTGCGGAATTCCTCGAACTCATCCTCGTAGTTCTCACGCTGTTCGCGGCGTTCCTTCCGCATTTCACGCTGTTCCTTCTCGCGCTGGCGCTGTTGCTCCCGCATCTCCTTAATGCGTTTTTCACGAAACTCTTCCAGCGCCTTCAGCCGTTTCCGGATGAATTCACCGCGTTCCTTCGCAAGTTGTCTGCGGTATTCCTTGTATTCCTCCTGTACGTCACCGAACTTAATATTGAGGTTATCCCGTTTACTCCGCAGTTCATCCAGCCTGGCATCCAGGGTATCCATCCGATTTCTCAATTTATCACGCCCACCGGGACCGTAATCGCGCTGTCGGATCCGATCACGAATACCTCGCTTACGTTCCTCCAATTTATCAATTCGCTCTTCAAGCATCTTTTTCTTCTTTTGATAACTATAATGGTCCCAGGTGAGTTCAAGTCGTTTGGGGATCGTGTCCTGAGTCCGGATTTCCCGTTCTTCCCCGTCCTTCACCTCGGCCGACTGTCCTTTCTTCAGCACAGGCTTTTCCCCCCGGGAAGCCGACACTTCGACACTCCCTTCCTCGACGAAAGCCTCCATCTGTTTGCTTTTTTCGTAGGATACTCCAAACACGGTCCCACGGATTCCAACCGTAGCCGTTGCGGTCTGTACCTGCGAAGGTTCTTCGTCAAATCCCCGTTTGCTCGCGTTCGCCTTTAAACTCCCGTAAATGAGCTTCACTAACGACCGGGTGTCCTGCTTGCCCATCTGATAAGCCATGGCCGTCTGCTCATTCAATCGAATACGATCATTATCGGAGGACTCAATCTTTATATATCCATCATCCCCCACTTTTAAATCACCGTTTTTCGGTAATTTCGTACCAGTATCATCGATCTGTACCCAATCTTTCTGATCACCGGAACGATACTGTACGGGGGAATCCACAAACAAAACTTCCCCTTTGAGAGATTCGCTATTACTCGCTCCCGAAGCCATCACAGGCAACACAGCAATCAATACAACAAGTATCACCGAAAGACGAACAAATGAGGATACGTTGTTCATGATTATCAACTCCTTGAAACTGGAAAAATCCAATCGAGCGTACAGCGAGATTCCGTTCGTTTAACCGGCGGGCGTAAGCCGGACCCATCACAATAAAATTACGATCATCGAGTATGAACTTATGATATTTCGAAAACGTAACAGCCTCATGTTGAATCTTCAAACATAACTTTCCAACAATCTCTTTGTTAGTATCTAACCTTACTTTACCCTAATATCCTCTATACGTCGTTGTGATATTCTTCACGTTACGTGGAAAACAGGTGAGAGTGATGGTTTCCTGGTTTTACGCGGGACTTTTAGTGGTCCTCCTAATTTTACTGTTCAACTGGACTCAATACCTCGTGACGGTCCTGCGTCAGCCTACTGATAATACAACCCTACTCATTCGAGTCAGCTGGGGGGCTTACCTTCTATTCACGTGTATCCTGGTATTACGTGGAATACAAACCGGTCAGTTTCCCGTGGATGGGCGTGCCGATATATTTCTCACGTTTAGCTGGGCCCTTCTCTCCATTTTTCTTGGTCTGAATCTCTGGTACCCCCTTCGGTTCCTCGGAACCACGGTTATCCCCATTTCCGGACTGTTTATTGTGTTTCCCCTGATTCCTGACACCTTTTCACTGTGGGGAGCCTGGATCCACATTCTGTTAATCATGATCGCCTATGGTGCATTTACCGTTTCCTTCTTGCTGGCCGTGGGCTATTTGCGGGCCGAACATCAATTACGCGAAAAAGAAGTCGATCGCTTTTTCTTCCTGTTTCCATCCCTACAGACCATCGATCGGGCACTCCACCTCAGTACATGGATCGGCACCGCCTGTATCGTGGCCGGAATAATTATCGGTATGGTACAGGGCTACGCTCTACAACAACTAAGTACGGACTGGTTTTTGGATCCCAATATCATGGGAGCCCTAATAACAACCCTGATATATGGTACAATTCTGGTCATTCGTGAACGTTCTCTGTTTACGAACCGGAGAATTGCTTATCTTACCATAGCCGGTTTCGTGATCATTGTACTGGTGTTCACGATTATGGGATTTGTCCCGCGGATGCACCCGTTCTTCTAAATTTTTGGGACGTCCCCTATAAGGTGATTAATGAATCATGAAGGCTTTACAAGTAATCGGAATGAACCATCGAACCGCACCGGTCGACGTTCGCGAAAAACTGGCATTCAGCCCGGAAGAAACCCGGGCATTTTTAAAAGAACTCCACAAACGTGACGACGTTACGGAAGCTGTCCTTCTTTCCACCTGCAATCGGACCGAACTGTATTACTTTGCCCAAAACCCCCCCGAACAAATCGCTGATAAGCTGTATGATTCACTTCTGGATTTTCACGAGGTTAATGAACTCGACCTGGATCAATACGGGTATCACTACAATGGACTCCGGGCGGTTAAGCACTGCTTCCAGGTCGCCGGAAGTTTAAACTCCATGGTCGTCGGAGAATCCCAGATCCTCGGTCAGGTTAAACAGGCCTATCGGATTGCACGGGACGAGGATCTCTGCGGTAAATTTCTCCACCAATTGTTCCAGGA
>JBDGPJ010000068.1:0-2483 GCA_042219695.1 bacterium | reverse complement strand
GCCTTTCGAGTTGCAAAAAAAATAAGAACCCAGACCAATATCAACCGTTTGCCCTCCTCGGTCGGTTCGGCCGGCGTGGCACTCGCCCAACAAATTTTTGGGGACTTATCCGACCGGAGAATTCTCGTCATCGGGAGCGGGAAAATGAGCCGGATCTGCCTGAAACACCTTCGCGAAGAAGGGGCAAGCGACATTACCGTTGCCAATCGTACCCTGCACAAGGCCGAGGAGTTAGCCGGAAAATTTAACGGCCGGGCGATCCCCCTCGATGATATTCAGGACCCGCTTCAGAAATCCGACATCATACTTACGTCAACGGGCTCCGATTCCCCGGTCGTCCAGCAATCCGACCTGGAAAATATATTTCGGGCACGCGGTTCTCGCCCCCTGTTTTTCATTGACATCGCCGTCCCCCGGGACGTAGATGAAGAGGTACGACACCTGGACAACGTTTATCTTTATAATATTGACGACCTGGAATCCGTTGTGGAACAAAACATCTCACACCGGGAATCGGAACTCGAAAAAGCCGAGGACATCGTGGAAGACGGGGTCAACCAGTTCGAGGAATGGTTAAAAACCCAGGACATGGGACCGATGATTGAAGAACTCAAACAGGAAGTCTATCAACTCGTCGAAAAGGAACTCCGCAAACAACTTTCCCCCGAATCACACTCCGTGAAAAAACGGGACCTTCAGTTAGCAGCCCACCGAATTACCAATAAACTGCTGGACGATCCATTAAACAACATGAAAGAAAAGGCCATCGAGGGCGATCTGGACGCACTGAAAGCCGTGCAGGACGTGTTTGATTTGGAGGAACCGATCGAAAAAGGTGCCTAACTCCCTATTAGAAATCCCCACCGGTACCGGAACATATGTTTCATCCTTTTTCACACCTGGAAGTACTGACATCCAATGACTTATGGACTTTTTGTGACCCTTCTGGCCACGACGTCGTTTTTGATTCTACTCGGTTCCATCGGTCTGTTTTCCTACGCCATGGGAACCGACACGGATAAAAAATACACAATCACGGGAAATACACTCGACGAAGAAACCATCCAAAAACGGAAACAGGCGTCGGAAAAAACCGCATCCGTACTTCGTGACTGGGTAGCCCAAAACGGAGCGGAAGAATGTACCCTGGATGACGCCATGCAGGATCTCGAGGAACTTCCCCCGCGAGACGATCGGGACCGCCAGGAAATCGTGGATTCCCTGCGACAATTATACGAAGATCAGGGAATGAAGGAGTTCCAATGGGATACCGAAGGTGTTTCTTTTTCTATTTATTTCTACCCGTTCAAGGAAAGCGTGGAATACGAATACAACTACGAAGGAGATACTCAACGGGAAGAACGAACCCAGGACCTTCAAGTTGATTTTCTTGTATCTTTGCCTGAGGGTTTTGAACCGGAATCCAAAAGAAAACACTACCTTTATCGGATGGAACACGTACAACTGTATGGATTCGATACCCTGCGTTTGAAAGAATACGATCAACTTCGAGAAACCGAACAAAACCGTGGTACAAAACCACTGGACTTTAGCAGGGAAGACGAAACCCGAATCAAAACGGGAGTTCCGGATTTGGACGAACGGTATTTGGTGTTCTCGGAATATCCAGAGGAGGGGCAATCGTATTTTAACAACGAACAACGTATCACCCTCATTGAAAAACTTCACCAACACAACAACTCCCACCTCTCTTACAGCCTACACGGCACCATCTCCGCCCGTTTCATAAACATGGATAAAAACTGGGCGTCGGTCCGGAAGTTTGAAAACATCCGAGAACGTTTAAAACAACTGGCCCACCATCCACTAAGGGAACCCAGGGATGAAATCGATTCAACGAAGTCCAAAACGCCGGATGTAACTCCACCCTCTACTGCTCCACCAACACAGAAACCTCCCGGACATCAGTCCACGTCATGAAATCTGTTTTTGCCGTTCTGATTGCTGGTCTGCTTTTATTGGCTGTTCTTGCGACCGTCGTGGGCATTCTTTTCGGTGTGTATTATGTTTTTCATCCTTACATCGATCCGCTCCTTCCTACTGGCATCGATGAACAAACCAAACAGGAAATAGAATACGAGTTTGATGTCAACGTCGAGGAGTTATCAAGGGAAGAACTTCAATTGTACGAACAACAACTACAAATGGACTCTTCGTCGTCCGACGTGGAGGAACTCCGGGAAATCGAAGAAGATTTTCAATAAAGCCAGAACTCATTCACGTAATGTTTAATGGTATAAGTCTAATGACCGGATGAATCCTCTTTTCCCCTAACTAACCATCCTAAGACCAAATTCAATTCACATTGCGATCATTCAACTAATGCGACGGATAAATCTATAAAACAATTTAGACATTTGGCCATGGACTGGTACTATCAATATTAAGATACTTAACCTAAGTTAATCAGGGGTTGTTGAAATCCCTAGCTTATAGAATATTAAATCCGTTAATCGATGAAC
>JBDGPJ010000067.1:2246-5674 GCA_042219695.1 bacterium | reverse complement strand
AGTTCTCCAAAACCCGGTAATTCCTTGTCGAGCAGGGGTTGAATTTGTTCGATTGTTTGATCCCGAGTTGAGATCCCCGTACCGCCGGTAGTGATTAACACGTCCGTAGAGTTATCATCAATAACGTCCTGGAAATTTTGACTGATGTTGGATGGATCCTCCCGTAATATGTTGTGGTTGTTAACGTCGTAGCCGGTTTCCCCGAAACGTGATTTCATCCACTGGCCCGATTCGTCATCGACTTCCGAGCGGGTATCGCTGATCGTAAATAACTGAATGGAAATGTTGGATGGCGGTGGATCGGAACTCATTGGGAAACCGGTTTCTCCTCGAATTGTTCGGGATTTTCGACCCATGTTTCACCGTTTTTAAAATATTCCTTCTTCCATATGGGAACCCGGGATTTGAGTTCATCAATGACGTAGCGACAGGCTTCCAGAGCTTCGGCACGGTGGGGGGCAGCCACGGCGACCTGTACCGAGGGCTCCGCTATGTTAACCACACCTGTCCGGTGGGAAACAGCTATGCTAAGAGGGCCTCGGTCGTTCCACTCTTGTTGTGCCTCGTTAATGATCGTAAGCAGGTTCTTGCGCGCCATGTTTTGATAAATTTGATATTCCAACCGGGATACCTCGTTTCCCTTGTTTATGTTGCGCACTGCTCCGGTAAACGTAGCGATCCCCCCGGTATCGTCCCGCCGGACAAAATCGATTAACGCCTCAAGTGACATATTTTGGTCTTGTTCAACAAACTTCACGAGATAATCAGGTTTATCACTCATAATTTATTACCTCCACCGAATGGGGGCATGATTGCTACTTCATCCCCGGGTTTAACGGTTGCTTCATCGATGTTTACGGTTTCAAGATTTATAGCAATTGTACAGTGATCAATATGTTCATTCATGTCTGGGTATCGTTCCACGATACGTTCGATGAGATTTCCCAGAGGCTCGGGAGATTCCTGTTCAAACGAGTCTTCGTTGGTTCCCGTGGCCTCCTCCACGGTCGCAAAAAACTTCACTTCGACATCCATAATTAGTAACTCCACTAAGGGGACTAAATTCAACAATACACCGTAATTGGTTACTCGCCAGACGTAAAAATACTCGGAAATTGTTCCCGTGGTTTGTAGTGAAACCAGAAAAATGAACCCGCATAATACATGGAATTCTCAAATCTCATGCGTTCAGCGTCTCAACGAGACAGCATCAAACTTGAATCGTCGTATAAATCAAGTCGTAACACGTTGGAATGTATTTACAGGGTGTAATTGTTGTAATACTTCCAACAGCTTGCCGGCTGATCGATTGATCGGAAACATTCCGACAGTTTTACTGTAGTGAATTTTCCAGGTTAGATATTCTCGGCAAAACACGATATCATATATCATGTCGTCGTGTGATTTTAATCGTTTTCGTAGAACAATATTGTACCGGTCCTCGGGTCCAGCGAAAGCCCCGGTGAATTACATGGAATAAAATCATACTTAATTCACTTCATAATTATGACATCATTACGATGAACGAGCAGTCATTATACAGAATTGATGAGTAGTATCACCGTAGCCGGTGACGTTCTTATCAAACAAGGAGGGATTACAGGTGCCACAGACCAATACCCAGAAGGATTACTACGATATACTCGGAGTTGACGAAGACGCATCCGAGGAAGAAATAAAGAAAGCCTACAAGAAGCTGGCTAAAAAATATCACCCCGACCGATCCGACGAGGAAAATGCCGAGGATAAGTTCAAGGAAATCGGTGAAGCGTATGCCGTTTTGAGTGATCCCGAGAAGCGGGAAAAATACGACCAGTTTCGAAAATACGGTCGTGGACAGCAAGGTCCCCAGGGATTTAACTTTGATTCATCCGGCTTTGATTTTCAGGACTTGTTTCAGCAGGTCATGAATCAGGCCGGGGGTCGGGGAGGAGGTCGCCGTCAACAGGGTGGTGTTGGTGGCTTTGAAGATCTATTTGGCCAGGCGGGAGGAAACGGTCCCGGCGGGCAACAGCGAGTGGAATTCCAATGGGGCCCCGGTCAGGGAGGCCGACAGCGAGCTCAACGTGGCCGGCAACGTGCACGTGGAACTCAAGGTCAGCGCCGCCAACGCGCCCGGCAATCCCAGGAAAAGGAAATAACCCGTCGAATCCCCCTGAAGTTAGCCATGCTTGGTGGTAAATTGACCGTCGATACTCCGGCGGGAGACAAAATTAAACTCAAAATTGACCCCGGAACTCAACCGGGAACGAAGATGAAGGTAAGTGGTAAAGGTGGTCGGGGACGTGATCTCATTGTAAATCTCGACGTAAAAATTCCGGAGAATCCCACGGAAGAACAAAAACAGGCCATTCGGGAACATTTCTAATCCGAATGAATAGCCCGGACTACCCTTCATGACCGTTTCATTTTCGGTGCAGACCGAGTCTCGTGAACAGGCTGTTCCGATTACCGATTCTGTACAATCCCACCTCAATGAATGTGAAATTAACAGCGGTGTACATGTATGGGTTCCCCATACGACCGCCGGGATTGCTGTTAATGAATCGGCTGATCCCAACGTGATGGATGACGTAATTCCCTGGGACAATGATTATACTCACATCGAGGAGAACGCCGCCTCCCACATCAAATCGATGTTAACGGACTGTCACCAGTGGATCCCTGTACAGGACAATAAGCTGGAATTAGGTCGCTGGCAGGGGTTATTTTTACTCGAGTGGGACGGACCCCGAACCCGAAACATCCAGTTATACGGGGACGCATGACGACCAGTATATAGCTGTCAGCATTTAGCGTTCGGCAGTTAGTTTGAAAAAATCGTCCTAAAACGAGCCCTTCCTTGTGGATAAGATTGGGTCGCCTTGAAGATGATTAATGGATTTGGTTCTAAGTTGGAAGTCTTTAGATATTGTTTACTGTCTTGGGAAGGGGGGAAATAAATAAATTTTGTAACATCCGTTGGTTTTATAATTTTCCCTCACATTGGCAAAAAATTTCCCTACTTCATTCCAGGAGCTAACTGTTACCAAAATAGGGTAGAAGTGTTCCAGTGAATTTTTGTACAATTATTAAGACTGTGAATTGATAACGTTATACGTAGCCATTCTTACAACCAATTACGCGAGGAGGATCTCCAATGAGGTATACAGGTGGACAAAATACCAATCCCGTGTCCGAAAAACGAGATCACGATGAATCGATGGACCCTTACTTGAATATTACTCCACCCCGTGAACCGGCACGCTGTTCGGTATGTAGGAATATTTTCCGCCAGAAGCGATGGTATCGTTCCGATCAAATCGAACTACCGGACGGATCGGACCCCATAAGTTTTACATGCCCGGGTTGCCGAAAAGTTCAGGACGGAGCTTATTCCGGTGAGTTAAAGGTACGTGGTGAATTTCTCAACGAACACCACACGGAAA
>JBDGPJ010000067.1:0-2236 GCA_042219695.1 bacterium | reverse complement strand
CTCGGCGCATACAGAACGTTGTACACGAGACCCAGGGAGATAATCCATTGAGTAAATTAGTGGAAGTGGACGTCGATGGAGGACAGGCCTTGTTTCGTACCACCAACGGAAAACTGGCGGAACACCTCGGTCGTGCGCTCGAACAATCCTACAAGGGGACTCTCTCCATGGAAAAATCCGATGACTTAACGAGAGTTATCTGGGAGAGAAGTACCTGACGAAATTACAGGGCGAACGTTAATACTGGCGTCGAGGAGTCTGGGAACCGAGGTCACCATCGTCAATTTCAGGGGTTCCTCCGAAACCGTACTCATCCGGGTCGGCGTCGGGTAATGAATCCCCCTGTGACTGGAGATCCTCGTCCACGACGACATCGTAGTCGACGTCTTCCAGACCGAGATTATCAAATAGGAATCGTTCGAGTTCCTCCTGGGCCTGGCGGCTGGGTACTGCCCCCCAGATGTACACGAACCCATCGTCGACCTCAATATCAAAGTCGTCCGCGTTCATACCAAGTTCTGATTCAATCACTTCGATAATTTCACGATATAATGATTCACCTGACATATTCCCACCTACCTAAATTGTGTGAGTTCTGATTCATGTATCCTTTCAAAAACGCTGTAAAAATAGAAACCTTAGATCGTTTTGTCAATGAAACAAAAATACTTGCGTTTTTACCGGTTTCGATTCAATCTAAATAATGTGTAGTTATCCTAACGGTTGAGGCTGAAAATTTATTCCACAAAATTAGTATTTGTTTATAAGGAATGATTTCAATGGCGGATCGATGTGGTATTAATGATGATCACCAGTTCGAATCCCGAACAGGCTCCCTGAAAATATTTCGTGACGGTTCTTACACCGAAGATTTTGCATGTCCTCGTTGTGTGGAGGGAGTTCGTGAAGGAGAAATACAGGATTATCGTATTTTTGTGTTAAATGGGGAAGAAGTCATTATTCCGCGTGATGAAATCGACGTTTGAACCAGCAGCCTAACCTTCCTGGGGCTCCTCCCGCATTTGAGTCACCACAATACGGGTCTGATCGTACGTGGATTCTTCAATCACTTCGTATTCCGCGTAGTCCTGGATTCTCGTCTGTTTCCAGGTGGCCTCTTCAATGATGACAATACAGTTATCAACCAGGATATTACATTCGGGTAATTTGTCGAGAACCGATTCGTTCAGGCGGGTGCCGTAGGGGGGGTTGGAATAAACCAGTCCGACGTCCCTTACCCGTTCTTCACCGAGGAAGTCAATGGGATCCATCGGTAACCAGATTATTCCGTCATCCTCGATCTTGTCCTCCGGCGGGGAGTCGTTCACGCAAACGGCTTGTGAAGCCCCGGATTGCAAGAACCGCTGGGAAACGCGACCGGGATTCGCAAAGAGTTCAACAACCGTAAGTTCGGGGAGGATGTCCTCAAGGAGGGTACAGAGGGCATTTAAAGCGTTCTCAGGGGTCTCAACGTCCGAAGAATTTGACTCGGGTTCTGACATGAAGTTTGGGTACTATTAAGGTACCTCGAAACTGCTTACTTCCTCAATTTCGTGGTTTTGCTCATCCTCGTCTTTGTTTACGTTGTGGATGGTGTGCTTCAGGTAGCGGTCGTCCAGAGTCTTGTAGTACGTAATTTGCTTGGTATCGTCGGGACCCGTACCGAGAATATTCTCGTTTAATTTTTTACCTTGAAATTCCAGCTGATTTTCTCCCTTGCCTATCGTAAATGTCTTCACGTTAAATGAACCCTCCAGTTAAAAATAAAATGTCGCGAGTAGTTTCATCACCAAACAATTCCATCGAACTAGAACTCCAAAAATGACGAAGAGTTTAATACAGTACTTGTTTCAATCTATTGAATCATACATCCAGACTTTTTACCACGGAACATTGGATTAAAGTTCCAAGCCTTTTGGGTTGGTAAAAAGAGTTCTTAGCCTAAATTGTTTATGACGATTTCAATCGCCCTGAACCATTCATTCCGCTGGTTTTACGAAACCGTCGGGCCAGCCGTCAAGCTCAATTCGGCTGATGAATGGAGTTGTAATGCTCCCAATTGCACTTACGGAGTCTAAGAAGCTGAATTTTTATGCATAGTTTCCAACCGGACTAAAACGGTGGGCCGAGCAACCAATCAAACACTAACAATCCCCGATCACTTTTTTTGGCGTGGCGACCGTGAATCGATGTCATCATTCTCGAGTTCCATCCCTGGAGCTCTCCGGGGGCAGTC
>JBDGPJ010000066.1:0-1556 GCA_042219695.1 bacterium | reverse complement strand
AACCAACGCTTGTCCTCATTTCCCTGCCCAAAATAATAGGTTCTGCGGTCGGTGTGAAATCAGTGATGGGCAGTTAGATTATGAATCACAACTTGCTCTCTCAAACTTATATTCTGTGTTTTTTTACATACTCGAGCCGTATCCCGTATCTTCGTACACATGTAGACCTATCTCTGATTTCCCGGATTGTACTCGTCCACCCACGCCTCCACGTTCCCCCACACCACCCAGGTGTCGTTAAATGCGTTGGACTCGTACTTCCAACAGAGACGCACCTGTATCTTGTTTACTCTTAATTGCGACTTTGAATCACGGAACTGGACGAATCTTAAAGCGGGTACTGTTCGTTGAGGAGGGGAACCATGTGGCCTTCGAAGATGGCGGGCCAGGTAAAGTTCTGGCGGACTCTTCTCTGCAGGAGCACGGCATCCTGGGTTTCGAGGTGCTCCTCGATACGCCCGGCAATGTGGGCCGGGTCGCCTTCCGGATCGAAATATATGGGAGCGTCACCACCGACTTCCGGCAGGGGATCAATGTTGCTACAGCAGATAACGGTTCGCGTCAGTCCGGCTTCAAGTAGTGGCAATCCAAACCCTTCCTGCAGACTGCTCATAATCAGTACGTCACTAATTCGATACAACTGACGCACCCGATTAAAGCTCACCTGGAATCGTCCCTCCCCATCCGGGTTATCCATTTCGTAACAAAATATAACTTCATCCTGCAAACCGAGATCATCCCGGAGTTCACGAAGTTCATCAAAATATTCCATGGTTTCCGGATTATGAGGATCCGGGGGACCGGTAATGATGAAATGCAACTGGTACCCGGTTTCCTTTAACGCGGCAATAATTTCAAGCGCCAGTTCAAAGTTTTTCCGTTTCACGATACGTGCCGGATACAGAGCGATAATATCGTCATAGTACATCTTGTGGTCCCGGTATAGAGCCTGGATCGTCGAATCCAGCTCGTGAAACTCGTCGAATTCAATGGCATCGTACACGACTTCAATGGGTACGTTTTCGTCAAAAATTTCTTCTAACTGTCGTTTACGTTTACCGGAAATGGCAACGTAGGTTTCCACGTTAGCCTCTTTTCCCATAACGGACCACGGGTATTCATCAGGGGTATGATAATCGCCGTCAAACCAGGCAATATCATGGGTCCAGGGAAAAACCTGTGCCTCGGTTTCGGCGGACAGTTCACGCAGGGCGACAGTGGCAGGCAGGTTGAAAGGCATTGTCAGTAAATTATGAATAAACCAGGTGTTGGAGGAATCAAGCACCGATCTCAGTTCGTTTTTTATGGTATCCTTTACTTCCTCGAAACGTTCCCCGGCGTCTTCGTGGTAATGTTCGGTAGCTTCTATGGCGGGAGAATAATCGGAGCCCAGCGATTCAACCTGGTGTACGGGAATGTCGTCGTGGAACTGTTCCCCTTCCCCGACCATGACCTCGACGTCGGCGGAGTAACCGTTCATCCAACGAGCCTGCGATTCAATGATAAATTCAGCTCCCCCAATCACGGGAGGACAACTGTAATGAACGATACTTACC
>JBDGPJ010000065.1:0-7464 GCA_042219695.1 bacterium | reverse complement strand
AGAAAGGGGTGTTTGTGTTGGACACACAAGCCTACCGTTCCGAGTTCGTCCGGGATCTCCGTGAAAGGATGGGGTGCGATCAGCGTACCTTCGCCGGTATCGTGGGGGTAACCCCGGCCGCCGTCAGTCGCTGGGAGAACGAGCGTGCCATGCCGCGCAATCCTCGCTGGGAAAAACTGTACGATCTCAAGGAGGAGCTCAAGGCCACCCGCAACCCGGAGCGTCTCGTGGAGCTTCTGCGGGTGGCGTCCTCGATTTGCCCTCAAGAAATTCCGATGGAGCTGCTGGTAGAGGGGCGGCTGAAGACCGAAATCCAATCCCGGCTCCGGGAGATGGACCTGTTACCCGGCGATCCACGTTCCGAACTCATCTCCTAAACGCCCGACACTATATGTAGTTAAGAATAATAAACTGGAGAGAAGCGATGTGCCCGGGCGACAATGTACCCATATTTGAAAGGGAGGTTTTTCACACATCCATGGAAAAACAAGCTTCGACCTTGAATACGGTTTCGAAAAACGGAGATTCCGCGACGAATCAGCCTCAACGTAAGGAAGGAAGGGAAAACTACGACCAATCCTTCCTCAATGAGCTGGGACTGGTGGGTCTGGAACAGATTGAATTGCCCGTCCTGTGTACACTGGTGACGGGGGATCCATTGTTAATGGTTGGGAAGCACGGTACCGCGAAGACGGCCCTGGCCGAGGCCATTGCCGGTGCTATGGGACTTCGCTTCCACGCTTACGACGCCTCGAAGGCGTTGTTCGAGGATATTATCGGATTTCCCAATCCGGATGAGTTAGGCCAGGGAAATATTGATTACGTCCCCACACCGCTGTCTCTATGGGACAAGGAGTTTATCCTGGTCGATGAGATTTCCCGGGCCAATGCCCAGACCCAGAGTAAGTGGCTGGAAGTGGTTCGCTCACGAAAAGTCATGGGCGAAAAGCTCCCCGATTTAAAGTACGTGTTTTCGGCCATGAATCCTCCGGGGGAATACGAAGGGGCCCGCCCCCTCGACCCGGCCCTGGCCGGGCGGTTCGCCTTTGTTCTCGAGGTACCGAATGTCAATCAGATGAAACACGAGGATCGGTTGAGTGTTGTAAACGCGGTGGGAAAGGACGATGCTCCCATGGCTCGGAATATATTTGAACAATCCTGCGGAACAAACGGTCAGGTGGATCTACCGGGACGAATTGAAGCCATACGGGAGAACATACCGTACGTCCAACAAAAATACGGGGAACGCGTTTCCCGGTATCTTAGTTCCTTCGTGGAAAGTTTACCGGTTGGGGACGAAGGATATTTCCTGGATGGTCGTCGACTGGGGATGATTCGGCGAAATATTCTTGTAGCCTTGGCCATCCGTTCACCGGAGTCCGATCGACCTGGTTCCATCTTAAAAGAGGTCATGTTTCAAAGTTTGCCCCATCCAGCCGTGGGTGAACAGGTCCCGGAGCATCGTTACGAACTCGCTCACAAGGACGCGCTCTCAAGTCTTACGGGAGGACGTCCCGGGAATGGATCGGAAACGATAGAGGGGAAGACCCTTCTGAGGCAGGCTCTCGAACAGGACACTCCACGGGAGGCGATCCCCGATCTTGCTTCATTATCCCGGTTATTCAATGCATACACAGACCCTGATTCCAATATTCGCGTCGAATCGAGCACAATCGAGCGAATTCTTCATTCAGGCAAAACGCTGATACCGGAAGTATACAGGACGCAGTGCGATATCGATCTCATTCGAGCGATTGCTGAGGGGAACTCCCCCGAACGATCGATAGCAATCCATTTGCTCGGATGGTGGATTGTAGAAAAACAGGAGGAAGGGAATTATCGGTTGGACCGTACGGAAGCAGAGGAAATGACCGGTTATATTGGACAACTTGAGACAAAAATCAGGCAATTGGACGAGGTGAATTATCCGTGAAATTCAACACGTACAGGACAATTGATCATAAAGGGAACGTTCAGATCCTGGAATTAACGGACATTGATTGGCCGGCCCATGAAATCCTGGAGCTGGAAGCCGTGGATCTTAAGGCCTACAAAAACTTTATGACCGATGAGTTGGAGGATGTGTCATCCCCCATCCGACCACAAGAGGTCAATCCATTGATCCCGGTACCATTTGAATTTCGGGCGGGTCCGGATGAGGAAGTAAAATCAGTCGAGGGTATCGTGATTGCCGACACTCCCAGTGCCCTGGTTCGTTTCGCTGAAAAACATCTAATACACGTAGAAGGTAACTCAGCATTGAATGGTTTTCTGGAGGACCGAAACCAGTCTAAGAGTATACCGGACGAACGGAAACACCGATTGATGGAGGAACTGCATCAGGGGCCAAACGACCGACAGTCCCCTTACAACGCCTTTCCCCTGGTTCATATCCCCCGCGAATCATGGAACAGTCCCCGGGTGGATAAGCGAACGCACGAGACGTTAGAAATTCATGATCGAGAACATGAAGGCGACGACATAAAGTTGATGTCGCGATTATGTGTTGAATATTTCACGCCCCGTCGAATCAAGGGCAATACTCGAGAAATACGAGATAAGACGGAAAATCGAAATAACCGCTTTCAGTTTCAACCATCGAGGTACCGTCCGTTTTATTACACGGACTGGAACGGACCAAAGGATAGCGAGGATGAGCGGAACCTGGAATCCATTGACCGTGTAAACGGGTTGTCCGCGGAGAATGATAATAACATTTCCAACTACAGCTGGCGGTCGGGTTCGGGTGCGGGAGTTGTCAATCACGCAAATGAGATGCCACTGAGCGTACTGGAGAACCTGGACGAAACCGGTCGACAGATCGCCCAACCCGAAGGGATTGGCTCGGCAATTCCCATGACGTTTATACGCCCGCAATGGGTATTTACTGTCGATTCCACGAAGCTACGGGAGGTTGTATCGGAGTCCATCGAAATCCAGGCATTGGATCATCGATTTATTTCTGAAGGTCACCATGAAAACCGCTGGTATTTGTTCGACGAGAGGTCGGCCACGGGCGAAACAAAACTCCCGAGTGATAACAGTGCGGACGAAAGGGCTGACGAGGAAGAAATTGCGAGAGAAATTAACGACGAGCAAATTTTGGCATACCTGATTCAGCGAACCCGGGATAACGTCTACGATCCCGAGCGTTCCCCTCGAAGACAACCTATTTCTGACCTTGGGTTCAACAGGCTCCAGTTTGTATTGGGAACGTCAAAAGTGTAAACCATGTCCCGACCGAACTCAGCGTTCTGGAAGCAAGTCCTGGATTGGGTTTGCTCCACACCATACCCCGGTAGCAGGGTCGGGGAGGAGACGTTGGATACTCTCAAGACTGTCCGTAAGGTGGGAATTGGATCCTGGAGATATCTGCAAACAGCAGCGATTGAAAAACAGTCCGGTGGAGAACACGTGGTGAAAATCGACGAAGATTTCTTCGACCGATACCTTGGTAGGGAGCATCGCCAGGGAATAATCAACTCGGCGTTCGTTGTGCTCCACGAAGCCAATCATGGACGCCGTGCTGACATGTCGAGAACCTTTCGAGGAATTGATTTAAGATGGGACCAGTTATCCAATCTGGTCTCGGATATTTACGTCAACGCCGAGCTGTTCCAGAACGGATTTCCTCCCCGCGAGACGATCACTTCCGAACTTTACAACATAAAGCGATCGCAGTTCCTTCTTATTCCGCCACACCATTTGATCGAGATGTATGTTGAGGACCAGGGGGAGGAACTTTCTCTGAAACCGTACGTGGAAATACCGGAGCGGCTGTGGTCCGATGGCTTGGCGGAATCATCGATGAAAAATGATTACCTGTACGAGCAGTTCAATCAGTTTGTAAAACCATGGGTTCGGAGTCAGGTAATAAATGATCTCATCTGGAAACATCCAGAAAACCGAAGCCGTGATTTTGAACGATTGTTTGAATCCTACCTGGATAGTTGGTTTGGACAGATGGAACTCCGCGACATGGTACGTTTGTTGGATGATATTCTTCGTAATATTCGATCCACGACAAAGATTCTTGGGGCTTCGCATGGTCATCGGGGTGTTAAGGGAAGAGGTCTTGGTGATACGGAGGATTTGGAAACCAAACAGCGCCCGGCCCAACGTAAGGCATGGTTCGTGAACATTCTTGAGCGAGCGCTGACTGAAAATTCGCGTTCCCGGAAACCAGTACGAGTACAGGATGACCGGAAAGGCGTGGTACCCTCACCGGATCGAAGCGGTACATTTCAGATGTCCCAGGGAACCTGGCCCGTGTTTTTTAACAATACGTTAGAAACCTATAGGAGACCGAACCAGGCGGCCCATGTGTACCTCGATTCATCCGGATCCATGTCCGACGATATCGTGGATATTGTAAGCCGGTTGATCCTGGGATCGGATGGCCTGGTGGCGGAACCGGTGTATTTATTTACCACCGACGTAAAACCCGTCTCACTCAAACGACTGAAGGAGGGGTATCGAATTACGGGTGGGACGGCAATAAATGAGCCTATCGCGCACGCGCGCAAAAAAAAATTGTCCCAATTTATCCTGATTACGGATGGTTACGTAGAAGAGATCGTGGGTGAAAATCAGCAGTTCCTTCAAAATTCCGAGATGTTCGTGATCTTTGAAGGTCAACCCCGAAGGCAGGAACATATACAAAAATACGCCGAGGCGACCTGGAAAGGCCTGAATCAATTTATGGAAGACGGCGTAAAACCCGTCAAAATAATCAACTAATTCAGGTCTTACGATCCAACTTCTTGATTCAGCCCCTGTGGAACATAGTCGTTAATCCCCGGGTCTCCCAACGGCGAAATCGACCATACAACCAGGAACTAATCAGTAAGGCAATTGGCGACAGTCCGATCATCACGGGTTGTGCCGAAACTATCATAGCCCCTGGAATAGCGAACACGATCGGCCAGTACCATTGTCGGTCGAATGGATCTCTCCAGGCTTTAAGGGCATACAATGAGGGAACTGAGTAACAGATTACACCGATACAGAATAGGATTCCAAGAGGAACCAGATTGGAGGGGATCGAGGGGAGCATGGAAGCCACATCGAAAGAAAAGCATCCCCAGGCGATCAGTGTTCCGAAAAAAATCAGAGAAGGCGTAAACGCATAATATCGTTGTGGTTCGGACGTTTGATCGGCATCGGGAAAGACCATGTATCGTTGTGCACTTGTTGGATTCTCCTGGGGCTCGTAAGTCGTCATTCCAGGGCTGGAGTGAATGTCGGAGAACTCGGTTGTCGAGGATACGCCTTTCTGCTCCGGGGTTTGTTTGTCATTCGTTGACGTTTGTTCGTCGGAATCGTTCGGATCCACGGAGTCTTCTTCTAACAGTGACCGCAGTTCCGGTTGTAATTCCAGCGCTTTCTCGAGGTCTTTGGTTGGGGAACGACTCCGCAGGACATGCTCGAGCTGGTATGTTTTGCCCGCTTTAATGGCTGATCGAGCCAGGAAACGTCCCACGTAGGCTTCGGCGAACTCGGGGTCTTCCTCGATTGCACGCGAATAATCCATCACCGCCCGGCCGTACCGTTCCATCTCACGGAATGCTTCGCCTCGTCCGTAGTAATCCTCGGGACGACCATTTTTTAAGTCGATGGCCCGTTCGTATTCGTCCACGGCCTCCTCGTATCGTCCCTGATTGCGAAGACACTCCGCAAGCTGACGACAATAGGAGTAATCGTGAGGTTTCATGTCCGTAAGACGCTTTAGATCCTCGATCGCTTGTTCAACGTCACCAACTTCAAGGTAACAGGATGATCGATCCTCGAGGGCGACCAAATACTTTGGTTCAATCTCAAGCGCGCGCGTATACTGTGTAATAGCGTCCTCGTAATCTCCCAGCGTCTCGTTCATGAGTCCCCATGTATACCACCCATCCACATGCTCGGGGGCATGTTCAACCACGGACTTGAAATCCTCCCGCGCTTGTTTGTACTTCTGCTTTTCACCCAGAATCATCCCTCGGTAAAGGTACCCGTGGTAATGCCCGGGGCACAGTTCGATCACACGGTCAAACTGTTCGTGGGCGAGATCCAGTTTGCCGGCTTTTTTCAGGGCGATCCCCTTGCAGAATTCAAGCGGCGGGTACTCCGGAATCAGGGATCGGAGTCGATCGAAGAAGAAGTTTGCCTTGAGATAATACTCCGGAATGAATGGAGGAAGACTCGGATTGTAATAGGGGAAGGAATCCTTGGACTCCGGGTTTTTTAGATGACCAACCGGCGACGATGGAGGATCGGATCCCTCCATGACCTGGCAGACGGACCGAAGTAGCTGAACTGTTTGCTCCAGGTTAGTGGCCTGTTCATCGACCTGGCCTTCGACTTTGGAGATCGAGATTTCATCGGAGTCTTCCGACTCGGATTCGATCGTCCGTTCCTGGATCGGATCGGCGCCCTGGAGCATCTCCCGGGCTTGTTGTGGATTTCCGTCTTCGAGGCACTGCAGAGCCCATTCAATCCAGGTTTCCGGATCGACATCCTGAGGAGCGTCGGTTCCACCCCGGATTAACTCGAGAGGTTCAACCGGCTCAAGGACTTCGTCGGACAGCTCAACCGGCTCTACCGTTTCAAGATCGATGTCGGACTCGTCCACTCTGAACAACTTGTACTGAAACTTGTGGTCCATCCGCTTGATGGCGTAGACCTTCTTCTGTAGGAGCAAGGGACCGTCCTTTTCCCGGTAAAGTATATAGCGGTATGAGCCACCCTCCTCGGCGTCTCCGTGGTGGGACTCAGCGATTTCTTTTAGTTCCAACGTACACTCCGAAGTCCGGTCCCGCTCCCCGTACGCAGCCCCGTAATCGGTTACGTATTTGCCTTTGTACAGCGTAACCGGCTCGAAGGACTCATCACCCATTTCGTTAACTGGCTCCTAATGATTCAAATTGAATGAATAGGAAGATGGAGATTCCTCCATAGTTAAAATAATGGATAGACTTGAGACATGTCTAACAATCTAGGCAATGAGGAAGTTTGCTTTATTTGGTTACTGACTTGTTAGAAGAATCCGGAGTAATCACAAAACAAGGTCATTCTGTCGAAATCGATATGTCCACTTCCGCAGTCAACTTCCGACCAGTTCGTAATGAGCTTAAGTCTACATTTCCTGGAGGATCGGCATCCAGACTAGTTCCAAAAGGTACATAATTCACATTTATCTGAGTGGTGGCGTACAACTCATCCCTTTTAAAAATTGAGACTGGGATTTGATCCTTTTGAAAAAAGCAATAATCGGGATACTCCTTTGTACAGTGACCGTTGGAGTTATGGCTTCATGCGGTCGTGATATTCGAGAGAAAGTGGGAAATAAAGAAAACAATTCTGCTATAGAACCATGTTTGCGGAGTTTCCAATTGATCTCCCTTGATTCTATTGGGTCCTATAGCGGTTTGTTCAGGAAACGCGACAATCTGTTTGATTTAGAAATATCGACCGCTTCAA
>JBDGPJ010000064.1:13611-16458 GCA_042219695.1 bacterium | reverse complement strand
CTGGTAGTTTGTAAGTACAGACGAATTCGAATAACTATTCACTACTATCAACTAACCACCAGCAACTATCAACTGTAGTTATGCGGGGGTAGTTCAATGGTAGAACACCAGCCTTCCAAGCTGGATATGCGGGTTCAATTCCCGTCCCCCGCTTATATTTGTCTTGAAATTGACGTTAAAATTATTCATTAGTATACTTTTAGGGGAATGTAGTGACTTTATTGAGATATTCCCGCCTACGGTTCTGCTGTCGAAGGAGTGGGAATGTCCGTAAAGTCCAATTTAGGAGGTAAGAATTCAATGGCATCTGAAAGTGAATCCTTGTCCGAAGCAGATTCCGGGCCCGAAGACGAACCTCTAAGCCCGGAAGAACAAGAAGAACGTGAGCATGAACGATCTATACTCGATCGAAATTATGAAATTATGGAAGAGTTGGAACATCGTACTGTGTATATCAAGTCCAACCGGTACGAAGAAGAGGATCGAGAGTATTACGTTGAAGAGGTTGAAAAGGCTTACATTGACGGTTCAACAGGTTATATACCGTCGGCTCGCCTGATCAATGAAAGTGTTCGCCCGTCCCTGCAGCCCGTTCTAAAAATGCCACGGAGCCTGATCCCGGTTGAAGAAGACGGCGAATGGAAAACTCTACACCTCATTTATTCACATGAACCGTCCGTCGAGCATTCCTTCCATTACATGAACCGGTACGAACGACCGGATCTGGAGATTTACATCTCTTATAAACCGTAACGCCTATCCGTAACCCTTACTTCAATTTTACGGCGGTTCGTCCCAGGTTGTTTATCGTGGTTGAATCCGATCCTTTCCACCCTTCATGATAAAGGGATTCAATAAACTCGGAGTGGTTGCCGAGAAACTGTATGTAATTATCTGTTCCGAAGAACTGCGTTAAGGAACTTTGCCGTCGGTTTAGAACCGGGATCATAGTTTGAGTTTTCACAACAAAAAAATTGGTGGATGAGTTAATGGATCAATCCAGGAACTGTGTCACTCATTCTTCTCGTCCAGCACGATGGTTTTGCTGGAATTGTGGCCGCTCCTTTTGTGAGGAATGTGTACAGCCTCGCGGGGGACATTACATCTGTCACGAGTGTGTCGATAGTGACCTCGACCAGGTACAGTGGGGACTTGAAGCTCCGGAGTGGCCGGATATTCACTGGGAAGCGGGATTTATCCGTCGTTTATTGGCGTTTCTTGTAGATTTTTCCCTCATTATGATTTTATCCATTGTGTTTATGTGGTTTGTTCGACGTTTGATGGATCCACCTGCATCAATGACCCAGACACTGTTTTTCACAAGCGTGTATTTGCAACTTATCGTAAGGGACATGTTATTCCCGGGGGGGAGTCCCGGGAAGCGCTGGTGTGGTCTATACGTGTGGAATAACCGTCGGGACGAACCCCTGAACGTATTTGACGCGGTCCGACGTAACTTACTGTTTCCCGTTTGGATACTGGATATATTAACGATTCCGTTTTCCCCGGGGTATCAGCGAGTTGGCGATCATCTTGCCAATACCGTTGTGTACGATGAGCACCCCCGGCGTTCGGAGTGGTCGGACTTAGTTTGGTTGGGAGGTTTAACGGGGCTTAACATTCTTGCAATGATTGGGGTGTTTTCCCTGTGGATTTCCATTGAAACAACCAAGCGTATACCTATTGAGAAAACACTTGAAAACATCAAAACGGATGACAAAGGAGTTGAACAGCTTCTCCGACGGTACAAATCACGAATTCAGCGCCTTGACATTCAAAAGTCGGGTGATTCAATACTCGTGGAAGCAGAAGTTAAAACGGCGGACGCTTTTTTCAAGAACCGGGAACGCTTTCGGAAAATCCTCAAATCAGGCGGGTATCGTATAACGACAATGGGTAAACCCGAACTTGTATTCCGGGGAGAGAATGACGTACGTTTCAAACTTATTTTGGAAGGAACCAAAAAGGAGTGAATTAAGGTGGATCCCTATGAAGTAATTATGAAGAAACGTGATGGGAACTCACTGTCCGACGACGAACTTCAATATATAGTAGAAGGATTTACGGAAGAACGTATACCGGATTACCAGATGTCGGCTTTTTTAATGGCAACCTGGTTTCAGGGTATGAATGGTCGTGAACGGGCCACCTTTACCGAGGAGATGGTCGAAACCGGTTTAACACTGTCTTATCCCGAAGTTGATGATGTCCTCGTCGACAAGCACAGTACTGGTGGAGTAGGGGATGGGGTTTCCCTGGCTCTGGTTCCGCTCGTGGCAAGTTTTGGAGTGAAAATTCCAATGATGTCAGGACGGGGCCTTGGACACACCGGTGGAACCCTGGACAAGCTGGAATCCATCCCGGGATTTCAGGTTGAATACGACGAGGAGGAAGTCAATCAGATTCTCAAGGATACGGGTTTCTTGATTATGGGACAGACCGGTGACGTAGCTCCCGCCGATCGTAAGATGTATGCTTTGCGTGATGTGACGGCCACGGTGGATTCCGTGGATTTGATAGCCGGCAGTATTATGAGCAAAAAAATTGCGGAGGGCATGGATGCTCTTGTACTGGACGTAAAGACCGGTTCGGGAGCGTTCATGGTGGAGTACGAAGATTCGGTTGAATTAGCACGTGCCATGGTTGAGATTGGAGTCGAGCTGGGAAAGGACATGGCAGCTTTCATAACCGACATGGATCAACCACTGGGAAACTCAGTTGGGAACGCTATGGAGATGATTCAGGCGATCGAAATATTAAAAGGGCAAGGTCCTTCCGATCTATCGGACTTGATTTGTTACCTGGGTTCCGAAATGCTGGTAAAAGGAGGGCGTTACGAGGACAGAA
>JBDGPJ010000064.1:5093-13601 GCA_042219695.1 bacterium | reverse complement strand
CTTACAAGAACTGTCGCGACAGAATACAAAACGGTGAATGCCTGGAAACCCTGGAAACGATGATAACAAATCAGTCCGGTGATCCCGCCGTAATTGAGGATTATTCACGGTTCCCCGAGGCCAGTGAGGAATACGTGGTTGAAGCTGAAGAAGACGGCTGGGTTAATTCTATTGATGCTTACGATATTGGAATGGGATCAAAATCACTGGGGGCTGGCCGGGAGACGATGGATTCCGAACTCGATTACGGTGCGGGGATCGAATTGCATCGTAAGGTCGGAGATGAAGTTCGATCCGGTGATCGGGTTGCCACGCTGAAATACAACAAGGACGTATCACCGGACACGGCCAAGCAACGGGTGCTCGAAGCCTACGAAATTCACTCCAAACAACCGGAGGAACGACCCCTCGTGTTCTCGCGCCTAACCTCGGATGGGACGTTGGTTGAGCTGGATAAAAATCGTCCGGAATAGTTCATCCTGTTTTTGTAACGCAAGGGCTGAGTAGTACAAAAAAGACCAGCAACTATTCGGTTTATTGGGAAAGGTGAATGTAAGAGTTGATGTATGGTCAGGAATAAATTTCCAGAGGGTTAGTCGATCATGAATTCTTCGTCAAAATCCATTACATGAATCCAATTACCCGGGGATGTCATTTTTGGTACATTGAGTCCTCATTCGCCTGTATTCATTCTTTTTATAATAGGTAAAGATCGGTTACAATGGGCTATGAATTAGGAAATTAACCCGCTGAAATTTTTACGTAACGAGGAGAAGTTCGTGAGTGAGTTTACTCTTTGGATTGAGTCCATTAAAAGCGATCAAATCGTGTTAACCGATGGCAAGCATCGTATTGATGTATCGGTTACGTCCCACGACGATCCCAATGAAACGACCTTGCCGGAGGAATTTCGTAAGGCAACCATAGACGACAAGTTCACTTTGCAGTTTGAAAAGCGGGAGGAATAACAATTTTTAACCATGAATTCATATGAAGGAGATCGTCCCGATCCCGAGGAGACACCCAGGTTTCGAGGAAAGCCCATTCAGGTTTCGTTGTACGAAAGTAAGGATGACGTTGGATTCACGGCGGCTTTCGTTGGTGAAACAAGCAGTGTGAGTCGAAAGGGTGTGGGAGTACGAGTTGATCCAAAGCGATTCAGAATTCCCAAACAACTGGATGAACTGGAAGGGGAAACATTCCTGGTGGAGTTTCATATTCCCGGAATGTCGGACAGGGTTCCCCGGGGCAATGTTGAAATGGCCGGTAAATCGGAGGATCCCCGTTACAGAATTTACCTGGGAATGACGTTCGAAAGCGAATTTGACATCGATTCCTTACTTCTGAATCGGTAACTTTTAACCCTTCAATTACGAATCTCATGTGGAACCCCTGCCATTCTCCATAATGGACAATAACGATCATCGTGAATAAAACTTTTAAAAACTACTGCCGGATTGAACATAGTTTATGAACGGGCTGGATTGAAGCCGGTACCACGGACGTAAGCCCGTGGAAGTCACTTCATACACCTGCCCTTTTCTCACGTAAAAAAGATCGATACACTTATTTACTTTTAAATTTTCTCCCAGGTGTTTGTTATGAAAGGCCGTTACTCGATTGTTACATTTGGTTGTCAGATGAACAAATCGGATTCGGAAACGATGGCCGGTATACTGGAGGAAGAAGGCTACAGTCCGGTCGATTCACCAAAAAATAGTGATGTGGTTCTGTTAAATACCTGTGCCGTAAGAGGGCATTCCGAACATAAAGCGTATAGTTACCTGGGAAAATACAAGAAGTTCAAAAAACAAAACCCGGATATGATTATTGGTTTCACCGGTTGTGTTGCTCAGAAAGAAGGTAAGGAACTCCTTGACCGTTTTTCTCACCTTGACCTCGTCCTCGGCCCCCAGAACCTAACCGGGTTATCCGATTATTTACGAACCATTCGTCAGGAAGACAAACGACTGCTGGCCACCGAGGGGAAACTGGAAATGGTAAAAAAGGAAACTCCACGTACCCGACGGGAAGGGCAGCAGGCCTGGGTACCTATTATGACCGGGTGTGATAAATTCTGTACGTTCTGTATCGTGCCCCACACTCGTGGACGTGAGCGGAGCCGTGATCCGGATGATATTGTCCGGGAAATTGATGAACTCGTCGATGATGGTTTCCGTGAAATTACCTTGCTCGGTCAAACCGTCAACAGCTACGGAAAAACGCTGAGAGATGGTGTTGATTTCCCCTATTTATTGAAAAAGATCGATTCAATCCCCGGGGATTACCGCATTCGGTTTACGAGTCCCCACCCGATGGATACCCCACCCGAGTTGATTCAGTGTTACGACGAACTCGACCACCTGGCCTCCCACATTCATCTTCCCGTGCAGTCCGGGTCCGATCGAATACTGCGCAGAATGAATCGAAAATATACTCGGGAGGAATACCTGGACATCATAGACGGCATCCGATCGATTGACAGGGATGTGGCGATCACGACCGATGTCATTATTGGTTTTCCCGGGGAAACCGAGGAAGATTTTGAGGATACAATGCAATTATTCGAAGAGGTACGCTACGACGGGGCATACTTATTTAAGTATTCCAAGCGCAGTGGTACCCCGGCAGCTAAAATGGAGGATCAGGTTGATGACGATATCATTGCGGACCGTCACAAGCGACTCATGGACCTACATGAGGCAATAACCATGGAAGACAACCAATCCTATGTTGGAAAAACAGTCGAAGTATACGTGGAGGGGACGAGCCCAAAACACACTGAGGATAATCCACAGTTCACCGGTCGTACGTCCACTAACGAAGTCGTGATATTTGAAGCACTTCCCGAACGGTACATTGGTGAGTTTGTCCCCGTTACGATTAACGAAGCTGGGTCGTACACGTTGTTTGGTAACGTGGAAGAACCCAGTATTACCGTGGAAGAACCTCAGCCTGCCGCGGTGGGATGATTTGTATTAGCGAGTTTGTTGAGATTTTCATAAATGATTATGTGAGCAATTTGTTTTACAAAGGATTGTCCTTTCCGAACACCTCAACCGGCCAAATTGTTGACGAACAACCCTGGACATTTCGATATGCGTTGTTGTCTCAATACCGGGATCTACTTTGATTATTTACAATTTTACCTCATGAGTTTTTCCGAACAATTCTGGTTAATTGATTGGTTGTAAATATTTGAAAGCCACTTCACCTTCCACACGAGTAGTTTTCTTCATACCGATGTTGATTGTACTTCCCGTGTCCGTCCTACAGGCTCAATCGTCGAGCCCCCCCGCCTTAAGGAAAGTGGAGAAAAAGGAAAATCAGGCGAAGCAACTCTGGGAGCAGTCCCGTAGTGATACCCGTATCGAGAGGGCTCTTTCCCTGGGAATAAAAGCTGTGCGAACGACCTCAAGTCCCCACACCAAAGCTCGTTATTTGTCCCGGTTGATCCCGGAGCTTATGCTTATTTCTGACAATCGTCGAAAATATTTTCGTTTTCTGAATCAACAACTTTCCAAATTATCCTCGGACTTGTTGGATTCCAGCACATGGCTTGAAGCCGCCCGGGTAGCACGTCATTTTGAACACGATGAGAAGATGGTGGAGTACGCCCGGCAATCACTCCGCATGGATCCCCCGGCCCTGGAAGCGGAGTTGTTACTTGCCGCCCATTATTTATCGGAGGGAAAAACTTCGCAATCCCGGAACCATCTGGAACAGTATTTATTAAAAAATAAGAGTACTACAGACCCGTTCTACTGGATACTACGAGGAAAACTTTACGAAACCAGTGATGCTGATTCCGAGGCTTACGTGGTGTACAGCCATCTAATCAATCATTATCCCAGGAGTTACTGGCTTAAAACGGCCGAGAATAGAATTCAGTCCCTTGCGCTACCGAAACCCCTGTACCCGAATTACGACGACTCACAAAGGATTCGGCCGTTACCGGCGGAAAAGAAAACTCCCTCTCCAGGTTCGAGTAAAACGGGCGATTACCGAATTCAGGTGGGAGCATTTACGACGAGAAATCGTGCCGAATCATTGAAGGAACGTCTCATGAATGAAATCTCTCAGGAAGTTGTTATTATTGATACTGTTATTAATTCAAAAACGTACTATCGTGTTCGAATACGGGGTTTAACGGAGGACGAGTCTCAGTCAGTACTAAACGCGATCAAGCAGAAGGGCTACGGAGGTTACGTTATTGCCCCGTCCGATTAGGTTTAAGTAGTCTTATTTGTAGCCCCGTATGAGGAAAACCGGTGATCCTGAATGAGCTCTTCCACAACTGAATCATCAAGGTCAGTTTCGATCGACAAACTTTTGCCCGGTATGGTTATAAGTGATTCCGTAACTGACCAGGAACGTGGCGAGACCCTCCTCGAGGAAGGTACGCAATTAACGGAGAAGGAAATACGGACGCTCCGTTCACGGAATATTTATAATGTAAGAATAGAGGAACAATCCTATCGAGAGGCTCGTCGTCAGTCCGATGAATCGGAATCCGAGGGAATAAGTTTTTCCACGGAGGAGCTCGAAGACCTGGCGGAGGAAGTCATTGAAGAGGATCTGGAGGATCGTTCCGAGGATCAAAAGGAACTTCAAAAGTTTTACGAACAATCGATCGAAATTGTGAAAAATGTTTTTGACGGGGTCCGGAATCGTAATCGCCTGGAATGTGATGACCTGCAACCGCTTGTATCCTCCATGATCAACCACCTGACCCGGGACGCTGATTCCCTGCTTCTGATTGCCCGTAACCGAAGCTCCGATACTTACTTGTATTCACATTCGGTAAACGTGGCTCTGTTAACGATTCACCTGGCCCGTCAGTTTGACATCGATCGAGACCAGTTAACGGAACTGGGAATAGGAAGTATCTTACACGATATCGGCATGGCCAATGTATCAAAGGATGTTTTACTCAAAGAGGGGGCATTAACGGACGAAGAATACAAGTCCGTGCAGAAGCATCCCGAATACGGCCACCAACTGGTTCAGGCAAAGGAAAATCTCAGTAACATAGCTCGAACCGTGGTAACCCAGCACCACGAAAAGATGGATGGAAGTGGCTATCCAAGGGGATTGCAGGGAGACGACGTTTCCGTCTATTCCCGTTTTGTTGCCGTTACCGATGCGTTTGATGCAATGGTGAGTCCGCGAACTTATAATAAACGGCGTTCCTCGTACGAGGCCATGCAAATCATTATCAGGGAGGGGGGATCGTCGTTCGATCAGTCCATAGCACGGTATTTTTATCAAAATATGTCCATCTATCCCATCGGTACTCTGGTCCGACTCAATGACGGTGCCATGGGAATTGTTCAGCGCTCCACAAGCGCTCCCATGCGACCGGTGATAAAGGTACTTACGGATCAGGAGGGTGCCAAGTTAGAATCACCGGATCTTGTCAATTTGCTTGAGGACAAAGAACGATTTATATCCAACGTGATTGATGAACTCGATCTCGATTTTGAAGGTGAATTTAATGAGTGATGTTTCGTGCCCACGGTAGATAGCAAAGAGGTTGATCCCGAGGAAAAAACGCCGATCCTCGAACAGTACGAAAGTATAAAATCCGAACACCGCGATGAAATACTTTTGTTTCGCCTCGGCGATTTTTACGAAGTATTTAACGACGACGCCCGAGTGGCAGCACGTGAGCTGGAAATCACGCTTACTTCAAAGCCCGTGGGAAAAGACCTGGAAGTCCCAATGGCCGGTGTTCCCGTCCATTCCGCCGAATCGTATATTGAAACGTTAATAGAGAACGGCCACCGTGTAGCGGTCTGTGAACAGGTGCAGGATGCTTCGGAAGCGTCCGGTGTGGTGGATCGAGAAGTGGTTCGAGTTATAACTCCGGGGACTCTTACCGAGGAGGATTACCTGGATAGTACCGAAAATAATTTCCTGTTATCCATTGATGTAAACCAAAATAAAGTGGGAGTAGCTTACGTGGATTTATCCACCGGCGAGTTTGAAGCCACCGAGTTCGAGGACGATGATGATTTTGGTGTACTGGATTCAGAAATCAATCGCCTTTATCCGTCGGAAATTTTGATTCCGGACGAAGACGATCGTGAACAGCTTATTGACGACCTGACAAACTACCGTGATGACCTTGCCATGACCCGTCGACCCGGCTGGCAGTACCAGTTTGACGAGGCCCAGCGAATCCTGGAAAGCCAGTTTGACGAGAACGTTCTGAAACCGCTGATCGACAAAGAACACTTAATTTCAGCGGCCGGATCACTCCTCCAATACCTCAAGGAGACTCAGAAACGTACGCTTTCCCACCTCAATGAGATTACGTCTTACGAACGGGAAAAATTCATGGTGCTGGACGGAACCAGCCAGAGAAATCTTGAATTAGTTCGATCGCTCACGGGACAGGATTCGGCAACGTTACTTAACGTACTCGACGAAACGGAAACGGCCATGGGAAGCCGACGGTTGCGCCAGTGGATTTTGCATCCCTTACTCAACCTCGATCAAATTCATGACCGTCAACAGGCGATCGAGTGGTTTTCTTCCAATCCCGGAGTTATCGAGGAAATTAAGCAACAGTTACAACAAGTATACGACATTCAGCGTATAATTGGAAAAATCGGGTCCAATCGGGCCAATCCCAAGGACGTAAAAGCCCTTGGCAACAGCCTGGATCGCGTTCCCGAAATACGTGAAAAACTTCCCGACGAACCCGTGTTCGATCGTTACGACAGGCGTTTGAACGAAATTGATGAATTACGTGATGAAATACGTTCGGCCATCCAGGACAATCCGCCCCAGAAATTATCCGAAGGTGAAATTTTTAAGGACGACTACGATGAGGAACTCGATGAGTTACGTGAAGCGATGAGGAATGGGAGAGATTGGATAACCGAACTTCAGAAATCCGAACGGGAACGAACCGGGATTGATTCCCTCAAGGTGGGACACAACAAGGTCCATGGATATTACATAGAGGTTACCAAGGCCAACCTGGACAGTGTTCCCGATGAGTACGAACGCAAGCAGACACTGACCAATTCCGAACGTTATATTACCGATGAACTCAAGGAAAAAGAGCAGGTCATCCTTGGTGCCGAGGAAAAAAGCAAGGCCCTGGAAGAGGAACTGTTTGTTGATTTACGGTCACGCTGTGCGGAATTCCTGGATGATTTGAAGCAAAACGCACGGGTGCTGTCCGATCTCGACGTGTTGACGGGGCTTTCCATGATTGCCCGTGAACGCGGTTACGTACAGCCCACAATTACGGACGATCGTGAGGTTCATATTGAGCAGGGACGCCACCCGGTCGTTGAGGAAATCCACGAGGACGAGTTCGTCCCGAACGACCTGAAGTTAACCAAGGATCGGCAGCTTGTGGTCCTCACCGGTCCGAATATGTCGGGTAAGAGCACGTACATACGCCAGGTCGCCCTGATTTCCATCATGGCCCAGATGGGCTCCTTCGTACCCGCCGATTCCGCGGAAGTTGGCTTGATCGATCAGGTTTTTACACGGGTGGGAGCACGTGATTTCCTGGCCGGCGGACAGAGTACGTTTATGGTCGAGATGGTGGAGACGGCCGACATTCTTAATCACGCTACCGAACGTAGTTTGTTGATCCTGGACGAAGTGGGGCGAGGTACCAGTACCTACGACGGACTGGCTATCGCCCGTGCCGTCGTGGAATACATCGTGAAACGGATTTCGGCCCGTGCCCTGTTTGCCACTCATTACCACGAGCTAACCGATCTGGCCGAGGAGTTTGATTCCGTGATCAATATGACCGTCCGGGCCCGTGAGTGGGACGACGACATCGTGTTTTTACGTCAGGTGGAAGAGGGAAGAGCCGACCGCAGTTACGGTGTACACGTGGCCAAATTGGCCGGTTTACCAACACCGGTACTGGAACGTGCAAGGAACATCCTGGATCAACTGGAGACGGGGCGGCAGATTGAATCCCCCGGGAACGACGAGGGAATTGAACAGCTCGACCTGTTTCACCCGGCCCGTCAGTTGATGGACGAAATCAACCAACTCGATCCGGCCGACGTTTCACCGAGGGAAGCCCTCGATATGTTGTACCGTTTAAAAGACGAATACGCCGATGACTGAAGCCGAACCCGAATCAGCAGAAAATACTTCCTCCTCTTCAGTTAATACGACTTCCTCGGGCACAAAAGGACAAATTCATCAGCTTCCCGATTCTCTTACCAACAAAATTGCTGCGGGTGAAGTGATCGACCGTCCCGCTTCCATCGTTAAAGAGTTACTGGAAAATTCACTGGACGCCGGCGCGGAGGAAATTGAGGTAGAGTTTGAACGGGGTGGAATGGACCGGATCGTGGTTCGCGATGACGGCCAGGGAATATCCGGTGAACAGTTACCGCTGGCGATCAAACGACACGCAACGAGTAAAATCAATAGTACGGATGACCTCGAATCGATCGGTACGCTTGGATTTCGTGGGGAAGCCCTGGCCAGCATTTCTTCGGTGGCTCGCTTAAACAT
>JBDGPJ010000064.1:3785-5051 GCA_042219695.1 bacterium | reverse complement strand
AGCTGAAATAAAACCGGCCGCTCGCAAACCGGGAACCACCGTGGAAGTGACGGATCTTTTCGAAACCATACCCGCACGGAAAAAATTTCTCAAGACGGAGACGACGGAACGCAAACACATTCTACGGACGGTCCAGCGCAAAATCCTGGCTCACCCGGATGTAAGAATACGATTACTGGAGCGGGGTGACGTGGTGATGTCCGTACCTCCGGGCACACTCCGTGATCGTGTTGAGGAAACTCTTGGTCGGGATTCCACGGGTGAGATGATCGACGTCGATCGACTCGAACCCAACTGGAAAGAGCGGGGGAGGTTTGGCCTATCGGGGCTAATTTCAAGTGGGGAAACAACCTCTCCACACCGACGGAACCAGTTTGTCTTTGTCAATAAGCGGCCCATTCGGGATCCCATGTTGTACCGGGCCATCTCACAGGCCTACAGTGATTTGATCGTGTCCGACGATCATCCCGCCGTGGTACTGTTTTTGGATATTCCCCACGACGAGTTGGACGTAAACGTACACCCCAAGAAAGAAGAAGTTCGCTTTGAAGACAGCCAGGCGGTGTTTCGTTTCGTTTACAAAACACTGCAAAACCACCTCAAACAGCACTACCAGGATCGTGCGGAGACCTCCGTTGAAACGTCCCCGGAAGCACAACCGGACAATGATACCGTGTCTCGAATTCGTGACGGTTCCGACACCCGTTCCAGGGACTCGGAGGCAGCTGTTTCCGAGCAGGGCGATCAATCCCCATCAACGCTGTTTGATGACAATGAGGACACGGATACCCAACCGTCAGCCCGGGTTCTGGGACAGTTTCGAGAGACGTTCGTTGTAGTGGAACGGGACCGCGGGTTGTTTCTGGTCGATCAACATACTGCCCATGAACGGCTTCTCTACGAACGATACAAGCGACAGATTGACCGTTCGGAACCTGCCCAGTACCTGTCCGTTCCGCTCAATTTGGAGCTCGGTCGAGCCGAGAGAGATGTTCTTCTGGAAATGGCCGATGAACTGGAGCCCCTCGGGATAACGATCGAGGAATTTGGAGGAGGGAGCCTCGTCGTACAGACCGTTCCCAGTTACCTGGGACGACGTTCGGCCGACAAGCGGGCGGTTTACGGGATGTTGGAGGAAATATTGGATTGGGAAGAACGGGACCGTTTATCCGATCCGGGGGAGGACATGGTTAAGATCATGGCATGTCGCAGTGCCGTTATGAGAGGGGACCGTTTAATGCCCCGGGAAATGGACGAGTTAGTTGA
>JBDGPJ010000064.1:237-3775 GCA_042219695.1 bacterium | reverse complement strand
ACGAGCTCGATTTTCCCGGGAACTGTCCACACGGAAGGGCCATCTTCCACGAGATTGGTAACAACGAAATTGCTGACTGGTTTCAGCGTCCAGAGGACGATATCTGTGCCGGGGGATAACGATCAGTAGCTGGGGGAGTTTTCTTTTTCCCCTTGTTCGTGGTTGATACTACGTCCCATCACAAATAAGGCATCGGAGAGACGATTCAGGTATTTAACCACTTTCGGGTTGAAGTTGTCCTCGTCCTGGTTTTGGACGATAACCGTCCGTCGTTCGGCTCGCCGACATACTGATCGAGCGAGGTGGAAATGACTTCCGGCTTTGCTTCCGCCGGGTAAAATGAAGGACTGGAGATCGGGGAGGGATTCTTCGAGTTCATCCACGGTATCTTCTAACCATTCAATGTTTTCCTGCTTGATTTCGGGCTGATCCTCGGAACGATTGGTATTGGCAAGACTGGCACAAATGATGTGGAGATGGTTTTGTATTTCTCGAGAGATTTCGTCTATCTTATCCTGATTTTCCAGGAAACTTATTGCCACGCCTATCAGGGAGTTAAGTTCGTCGACTGTACCATAGGCTTCAATTCGATAGTTCGTCTTGGAGACCCGTTCACCGCTAAATAAATCGGTCTGCCCCTTGTCACCACGACCCGTGTATATTGACATGATTCGAATTTCCCTTCAAATTAGAATTACCTCCTTCTCAAGCCCCTTGTAACGGTATAAAGTGGATTAGGGTTAAGCAAGGCACGAGGACTTTGAAACGAAACACAAGCGAAGCAGTTTGTTGTTGGAATTTTAATCATAACCAGGTTCTTTTATTTTCTCGGGAATCACGGAATTTATAACAGTTTTTGCCGGGACTTCACTCTAATAAATCCCATAAACAGGCATCACTAATACTAATTACTTACTTTGCGAAATGAGCAATACCGGAGTAAAAAAGATAGAATCGATGAATGGAAATCGGCGAATTGCGAAATAACTGAAAGGAACTCTGTTTCTGATGCTTGAAACTGTTAACCAATTTTTACAACAAGTGACCTCTAACCACCAACTAATAACCAGCAACCTGTAAAGTACGGGGGGAATCATGGATACGTCCGTTTCGAAGACATTGTCTTACCTATTGCGTCACCACCCGGGTGATGAGAATTTAACGATCGACGCACAGGGTTTTGTACCGTCTGAGGAGCTGGCTAAGGCACTGCGGGACAGGGGATTTGAGCGCTATGATGCGGAACGTTTATTACAAGAAGTCGCGTCTCCGGACGTCGAGCGGTTTGAACGGAAGGGTGAAGCTATTCGGGCAACGTACGGACACAGTATCGATGTTCAATTGGAGTACGAACCCGTCGAACCGGAATCCCCATTGTTTCACGGAACGTCTCGCAAAGCCTGGTCATCCATCCAGGACGAGGGAATCAAACCAATGAACCGGCAATATGTTCACCTGTCACGGACAAAAGAGGAAGCCAGGAGAGTCGGGCACCGACGTGACGATTGTCCGGTCATTCTTACGATTTCTATTCCGGCGAATACGGAACACAAATTTTACCGGGCCGGTCCCGTGGTACTTACTGAATTTGTTCCGGCGGAGTGGTTAACCGGTCCTTGATTCCACCCGAAGTATGGACTCTAAAGCGGGTTTTTTTCAGTGAGAAAGGTTGACGCATTTAGACTTCCAATTTATTTACGGGAAGAGAAAGTCATTGAAGACCGGAGGGTTTGAATAGTTAATAGTCCTCAATTACCCCGGGTTTGGTTTGGAATTGTTAATAGCTACTGGTTTTGGGAGTTAACCTAACACGAAAAAACGCAAATTTTTTGACGGGACATTGCCAGCAGTACATAAGTCCATTTGTACAACTGAATATCAATGGATGATTGTCAAACGCTAATAACTCCGTAGTTTTACTCTTTTCTTTTTCGCAAAAAAAGCGAATTCAACTCCTCGGAGGAACTATATTGCTTAAAACAACTGATCCGACCTTTGGATTCTCGAGAAATCCGCCACTGTTATCGATCCAGTTAACTTTCATGACCGGGTTGAAGTTGAATCGTCGGGGATCTGTTTGTAAAGCTCCACGAGTTTGGAGGCTCTTTTCTTAATTTCATCCAGGTTGATTTCTTGCTGGTTGAATTCTCCCTTTAGCCCGTTGTCATCCAGTATTACGTGGTGGAATGACCTGAGTAGTTCGGTGCAATCAACGTTGTTCCAGTGATCCAGCAGTGTTTTGATTTTTTGGGGTTCATTGGAGTAAATGATGAAAGAATCAAGCGGATCCCCACGGTTCATTTTTATCCGTGTCCGGTCACGTAGCAGTTCCTCGTAGATGCGAGTCATAATTCGTAAAAAATTGTAGGGGTCAATCCTCGTTTCACCGGTAAAGATTTCGGGGATCTGAATCGATACCACCCGGTTGTATCCACGGTACATGGAGACGGGGACTCCGTCTATTTTCCCTTCCCAGAGGGATTCCTTCCATTGTTCATCGGTTTCGGAATCAACCTCTTGACGTTCTTCCTCCATAACCTCGTCAATCTGTTCGTAGGAAGCATCTTCCTGTCGCATGTAAATAACAATCCCAAGCATTAATAACAGGGCTAAAATTCCGGTTACGACGGCTTGCATGGAGATTCTCCTAAATCTGTTTGGGCTGATAATAAAGTCAGTTTTCGTTTTCCGGGTACAGTAGTACAAACCAGGTTTTCGGTAATTTTTCAGACCGCTCCTTAAGAGTACAACCTACACGTCCGATACTTAATAGTGGAAGGTGGAATCGTATGGTAGCAAGTATATCTTCAATTGGCACGCCTCGTTTTCAGTTTGTCCCCCGAGGGCAAAAAAGTGTTCAACCGGATCCGCAGTCATCCGGTGTTCAGTCCGAAAGTACGCCGGATGTTTCCAGTGACACTCAACTGGAACAAAAGGTACGTTCACGTCAGCGGAATGAAGTCCAGAAAGAGGGCAAGGAACTGGTTAATTTACGAATTGTTGAAGGAAGCATTTCCGTGGAGAATTCCGAGGACCAGTCCGGGGACGTTTTCAATTCCTCCAACAACCTCAAAGCCGTACAGGTAACAAGGGACGAAGGCGGTGGGGGAGATTTTGACGTGTCCGTCCTGAAAGTGTTTCCAAACGGCCAGACCGAAGAAATATATCGCAGTGATTCCCTGAAAGAAATTAATCGGAGTAATACATCGACTGATTTAAATCTTCGCGGTAGCTTACTCGACCAGCGAATATAACGTGTTCGAACGTTGACTGATTTCCCCATTTCTTCGGAGACGATACGTAAGGCATACGAGCGACTTCGTCCCCACGTTAAATCCACACCTATCATTCGATCGGACCATGCCTCGGATCAGTTTGATCGTGAAGTTTACCTGAAATGTGAAAACACACAGCGCTCCGGCAGTTTTAAGATCCGGGGGGCCACGAACGCCATCCTGAAACAGGCGGACCAGGCCCGGAAGAAGGGGGTTGTAACGGCCTCGGCCGGAAATCACGCCCAGGGTGTAGCCTACGGTGG
>JBDGPJ010000064.1:0-227 GCA_042219695.1 bacterium | reverse complement strand
ACTCGTATTGTTATGCCGGAACATACGCCCGACAATAAAGTCCAGGCCACGGAAAAACTGGGAGCCGAAGTTGTATTACAGGGAGATAGTTACGAGGAAGCTTATGACTACGCCACGGAACTAAGTGATACCGAAGGGGCCTTATTCGTACATCCGTTCGATGACTGGGGGGTTATTGAAGGACAGGCTACCGTGGGTAAGGAAATATCCGAACAGCTTGAGCAGTT
>JBDGPJ010000063.1:7767-8104 GCA_042219695.1 bacterium | reverse complement strand
GCCTTTCGGTACACGGGATTCCCCGGTTTATCCCGAGAAATCCAGCCTCCCAACCCCCCCCGTCGAGCCGTACTGGTGTCTTCCGAGTAGGATTGAGCCAGTTCGGCAAAAGGAGTACCGGCCTGGTACTGACGTTTTATTGTGTCGATAGTTTGTTTGATCTGTTTAACTTCCTGAGAATTACGGCGAAGTTGTTCGGGGGCTTCAATAAAAATTTCACTTACGAGCGCCCTCGGGGGTAATTGAAAATTGGATTTTTGACTTTGATAGTAGGAGTTAATTTTTTCGCTGGAGATGTATTTGCGGGGATTCAGATATATACCGTACAGTCGAGCTT
>JBDGPJ010000063.1:6605-7757 GCA_042219695.1 bacterium | reverse complement strand
GTTAATTCTATTTTTGTTAGGGTGACATTGTTGGCAAGCCACTGACGCATAACCCGGGAATTAATGGTTTTTTTCTCCCGGCGCTTCATTCGCTTCAGGCGTCGTTTAGAAACGGATTGGAAAAATTTCTTCATACGCTGGACGTTAACTTTCCCTGATTTATCAACAAAGTATCGTCTGAGGTAGCGACGTACCTGACGATCGGTGGCTCCGGCGTTGTATTGTTGCACGGTCTGACGAAGTAGAATTTGATCGACGACGTCCTTGAATGCTTTTTGACGAATTTTTTTCATGTCTTTGTTAGTTATGGGACCGGGGTTTTTTTGTCGGTAGCGTTTGCGACGTTGATCCAGGGTTTTTTGGTAATTATTAAATGAAATCGTGGTTCCGTTGACCGTACCAAGGTTGGGGCTTTTCCCCCATTGCATATAACCCATACCCCAGCCGGCAAATATAGTGGCTATGAAAGCCACGACGGTTACCCAGATGAAAGCTTTCATGTTTTCACGTAGCCAATCCATACTTTTACATCCTTCCGATCAATAATATGAGTGAAGTATTATGTTCCAAATCATGATTACTAACAACCCATGTTATGATTATATCCGGTTTCTTCCGCGATCCTTGCAGGTCAATTCAGGTGAAAGATACACTTGAATAACCGGAAACAGTTTCGTACCGGAGATGATATTGTTTTATGAAAAAATGGGTGCAATATTTTAAACAGCGCCGCTGGTTGAGTGGTGGTATACTCTTTTTTGTTGCCGTTGTTTTCATTGGTTTTGTTTACGTGAGCAGTGAAAATCAACTTACCTTATCCGGAGAAGCGACGGCCAGGGATCCGTTTAACGGCGAGTTACTTCTCCGTTCGGCCCGGCACCAT
Source organism: bacterium (assembly GCA_042219695.1). Taxonomy (GTDB): domain Bacteria; phylum T1Sed10-126; class T1Sed10-126; order T1Sed10-126; family JBDGPJ01; genus JBDGPJ01. The sequence continues at coordinate 6,874 of JBDGPJ010000063.1, read as the reverse complement.
TACCGATTCGTTCGAAAACGAATTTCATCGCAGGGAATTACCCCCACGATCAAGAAACGAATTGAGACGGCCTTACGGCATTATAGACGTATACAGGCCGTCGAAGACTGGCAATTGAATCGAAGGGATTACTTTTACAACGCGTACCTGTATTATTACCTTGATAACTATTTTCGGAAACGGGACATAGGGACTGGCTACATGGAACGAGCTCAAGACATGGCTTTAAAGTCCCATGAAATGGGATACCGATCGGCGGAACTGGTAAC
>JBDGPJ010000063.1:4177-6595 GCA_042219695.1 bacterium | reverse complement strand
CTCTGCTCGGAAACATACATTATCGTCTGGGAGATTATCAAGTGGCCATAAAACATTATCGTTCGGTCAGTGAAAGCCTTACCGATCCGGTGCCGCTTTTCGGGTTAGCACGAAGTTACCTTGAAATTGGCAAATACAAGCGCGCACGTAAGGCCCTTAACCGGGGCCTCAATATTATTCAGCGAAGCGGGCAAAACGCCATTCGGGACCGTTTTATTACGGCATTGGCAAGAGTCGATTTGAAGATGGATCGACCGGCCGAAACCATTCGTCGACTCCGAACTCTCAATAGAAGCTCCTGGACCTCCCAACACGAGCTGTTGTACGCAAGAGCATTAATAGCTCAGGGACGTGACAACCAGTCTCGAAGAATTTTAAAGCAACTTTTAGAGGGTAAGAATGTACCCGATGGCGCTCGTAGCTTGTACAATAAACTAGAAAAGAATATTCAGTCTGGGAGTTGATTTTTTTGTTTCAGCCGTTTGATTTCCTGTATAGTTTATTTTCGAATGACATGGGGATTGATCTTGGTACGGCAAATACCCTGGTATACGTGCGGGGGAAAGGAGTTGTATTAAGAGAGCCGTCCATCGTGGCTATTGATGAGGACTCAGGGGAAGTATTGGCCGTAGGAGAAAAAGCCAAGAATATGGTCGGTCGAACTCCCGGTAAAATTCAAGCTGTTCGCCCCCTTAAAGACGGAGTGATAGCTGATTTTGACGTCACGGAGAAAATGATTCGATACTTTATTGACAAAGTCCATAATCGCCGGAAATTTGTAAGTCCCCGAATGGTTATCGGGGTTCCCACAGGAGTAACCGAGGTTGAAAAGCGGGCCGTCATGGAATCGGCCGAGCAGGCCGGGGCTCGTGAAATACATATTATTGAAGAACCCCTCGCCGCGGCTATAGGAGCTAAAATGCCCGTGTATGAACCGGCCGGGAACATGGTTGTTGACATCGGCGGTGGTACGACCGAGGTAGCCGTAATTTCCATGGGGGGAATGGTTGTGGCCCGATCCGTTCGGGTGGGGGGGGATGAATTGGATGCCTCGATTACCAATCATTTAAGGGATACCTATAACCTTATGGTGGGTGAACGAACCAGCGAGGACGTGAAAATTAATATTGGTTCGGCATTTCCCGATACGGAGTACGATTCCAAGCAAACTGAAATTAAGGGGAGGGACCTGAATGCGGGACTGCCAAAAACGTTAACGATTAACGGGGATGAAATTCGTGAGGCCATGGAAGGACCCATTCAGGAAATCGTTGATAACGTTAAATCGACTCTTGAAGAAACTCCCCCGGAACTTGCCGCGGATATTACCGATCGGGGAATTGTGATTACGGGGGGGGGAGCTAAGCTGGAAGGGATCGATAAATTACTCGCGGATCACACGGGATTACCTGTTAGTATCACCGAGGACCCGTTGACCTGTGTTGTCGAGGGAACCGGAATGTATCTTCAGGAAATGAAGCGGGTGGATAAGAAACCCGAAGGCCATCAGCGATCCTGATCATATAACTGTTTCAGCCGGGACACGTTTGAGGTCCTGTTTGTGGTAAGATAGCTCTTTTTATTCTTCGTTGACAGCAAGAGGGGACGTCGTGACTTCCAAAGATCGTTTATCGTATGGCCTGTATTTTCTGACCGTTGTCACCCTGGTCTTTACACATTATGCCTGGGGATTTTCCCTGCATTCGTGGATCAATCCCACCCTCTCCTCCACATACGAAATTGCACGCAATGTGCTTCATAGTGCTCAGGGTCTTGGAAAATACCTCGTGGAACGCCGTCAGCTATTAAAACGTATTGAACGACTCAAATCCGAAAACAACAAGTTAAAAAACGAAAATAAAGAGGCGGATATGTATCAACGCCAGTTGAATAAACTCCAGGAAGAAATGAATCTCCCCGATAGAAAGCCGGGGAATCTCATGGCCGGCCGGGTGATTCAGTCCAATTTAACAGGGTGGGAGCGAACTCTTCGGATTGATCGGGGAAGTCGCGACCAAATTCAACCGGGAGATCCCGTCCTTGAAGTAATGGGTGACACGTGGGTTCTTCGGGGCACGATTCATTCCGTGTCTGAACATTATAGCCAGGTCATATTAACGTCGGATCCCCGGCAGTTTGTGGCCCGCGGACGTGGTTATCGAAAATTAAGAATTGATCATGTCCCACGGGTTCTATCCATACAACGATTTGCAAGGGTCTATACTGCTCCCGCCAGTACCATCGCACCTGAAGGATTGTTGATCGGTCGAGTTCGAACAGTGGAACATCCGGAAGGAAGTCAAAAGACGGGGCGTCGAATCATTATTTCTCCGGTTCCGCTCGACGACGTTTCCGGTTTGTTAAGGATTTTGACCCAGCATGGTTAATATTGTGATCCTTTTCATCCTGTTTGGACTG
>JBDGPJ010000063.1:2788-4167 GCA_042219695.1 bacterium | reverse complement strand
AGCATTCCATCGATGGTCATCTTACTTTATGCCCCCTGGCTGTTCATGAATCAGTCAAGTTCATCTCGCTATTTAACGTGGGCCTTTTTCTTGGCTCTGGTTGTTGAAGCTTTTCACGGGCTTTTGCCCGGAAGTATTCTCTGTGGTGTGGGAATGGGTTTATTGTTTATGGATTTTTCACGCCAGTTTTTTGACTGGGGAGAACCTATTGTAAAACTCACGGGAGTAACGTTTTTTGTTGTTGTGATTATAATCGTTCGAATGATTTATCATTATTTATTGTATGGTGCCTTGATAAGCCCGTTGTTTTTTGGCTGGGGTATTACGTTGATTACGGGATTAATTTTAATTGAAGTTGAAGATCGAATGGACCGGGAATCCCGACAGGAGCATTATTTATAAGTGTCACGGGTACTTTCTAGGGATGATCGTTATCGGCTCACACGTCGCCTGAGTCCGGTTTTTTTTGGATTCCTCGTTCTTCTTATCATTATTCTTGGCCGGGTTATATATTTATCGGCTTTCCTGGGGAGTTCCTACAAGAAGCGCAGTCAAGTCAATCGTATACAGCATCAGGTGTTGCCTTCCCGGCGTGGGGCAATTTATGATCGCAATGGTAAGGTACTGGCTGCTGATGAACCCACGTTTCACCTGGTTCAAAAACCCTCTCTAACCAGGGAAACCGGCGAACTTATTTCTGTTTTATCGGAGGGCCTGAGGTTATCTCCCTCGTTTCTCAAAAAAAAGGTCAAACCCGGCAAGCGAAGCAATATATTGAGAGGAATGACCGATGCTCAGCGAATATGGTTTCAGGAGCATGCCGAAAAGTTTCCAAATTTCACGGTTTCTATTCAGTTAAGAAGGGTTTATCAATACAGTACTGATATCGCGCCCGTCGTTGGCTATACGGGGGAAATTAGCCCTGGTGAGCTAAATCGTCGACGGGGCGAGGGACTGTACCAGGGAAGTTACGTAGGAAAGGCCGGCATTGAAAAGTCCTATGATTCATATCTCCAGGGCCGTGATGGAATTCGTTGGGTGGAGACGACGGCAGAGGGAAATGTGATTAGGGTTCTTGATTCCCCAACCCCGGTGAAACCAATAGCCGGTGATACCCTCCAGTTAAACTTGGACATTCGGCTCCAGCAATTCATTGCTAATTCTTTTCCGTCCGATTCCGAAGGGGCCGCTATCGTGATGGGGATTCCTGATGGTGAGGTTTACGCTCTTTACAGCCATCCGAGCTTCAACCCAAATAAATTGCTGAGAGCACGCGAGGCTACTGTTGAGAGTCTCCTTACCAAACCCGGGGACCCCCTCCACAATCGTGTTATCCAGAGCCGATTCCCCCCCGGTTCGACGTTTAAAGTGTTTGGCTA
>JBDGPJ010000063.1:0-2778 GCA_042219695.1 bacterium | reverse complement strand
CGCTTTAATGGATGAGGGGTACAAGCCCGAGAAAACCGTGTTTTGTAACGGGAAATTTACATTGAAGGGGGCAGACCACAAATACCGTTGCTGGCGTAAGGAAGGTCATGGAAGTCTGAATCTTCATAGAGCACTTGTGAAGTCCTGTAATGTGTACTTCTATAACCTTGCTCTGGACCTGGGATATAAAAAAGTTGTTCAACTGGCCAGGCAATTCCAATTTTCAAGCAAAACGGGGATTGACTTACCCGGGGAAGTGTCTTCTCAGCTATCTACTCCTTCGTGGAAACGGAATCAACTCGGGGAACCCTGGTATCAGGGGGATGCAATAAATGCGATTATTGGACAGGGATACACGCTGATATCTCCCGTCAAACAGGCCCAACTTATGGGTGAATTACTAACCGGTCGATCCATTACGCCTCGGGTCGCTTCAGTACCCGGCGAAAAGGGAAAATCTCCCCACGTTGATATTCCGAAGAAGGTACGCAAACGATTTCGAAAAACACTCGATCAAGTAACGGAAACTGGTACGGGCTACTGGGCACAACATACCCCGGATTGGCAAAAAATTCATCCGGATGTGATCGGGAAAACGGGAACCGTCCAGAAAGTACGTACGGATAACAGTGGTGACACTCCACCGTCCGATGCCTGGTTTATTTCGGCCGCTCCCGTGGAGAATCCACAGTACGTCGTTGTAGTGTTTCGGGCTGAGGCCGGTTCGGGAGGACAGGCCGCAGCTCCCCATGCCCGTAAAATTTATCAGTTCATGGATCAATTAAATTATTTTCCCGAACCAGAAAGTGAGACCTCCTAATCACGTTGGATTTCCTAATTCTAAAAGGGATGATTTTATCGGTTAACCGCACGTTCCATGTAAATTCGAACCATCTGTTGGATTCCGTACACATCCCCGGGAATCGAACCTTCCCCCACGGTTGTACAAATCAGAATTATACACGGACGGTTATAAAAACTTTGATTGGTTGGACTGAATCAAAATATCATCGAGTTTTGAGGATGTAATAACCCCTTGCAAAGACGTTCCGCAGTGATTATGTCCGTTGTTTGTGCCTTCATCTTATCGGTGATTGGAGTTGCACTAATTTATTCGGCGAGCCGGCGTATTTATGGTACGGAATTGGCCCTTAAACAACTTGCCTGGTTGGCCATCGGACTGATTCTTTGCTGGTTAACGTCGAAAATATCCAAGCGAACGTTACTTGGGATATCTTGGTTGTTTTATGGTGGGGCGCTTGCATTACTGATTGTGACGTTGATAGTTGGTGTTACGGTTCGGGGGGATACGAGTTGGTTGAGTCTCGGGATATTCCGGGTACAGCCGTCGGAAATCATGAAAATCTGTTTGGTTATTATTCTAACTTCATCAGCGGTGCGGCGGGTCGATCGAGCAATATCCTTTGGTGGCTTACTGTTTGAGCAATTTGTGCTCGTTCTTATACCAGTGGGACTGATTCTTGTCCAACCGGATGCGGGTACCGCACTTGTATATTTATGTTTCTTGTTAGGCTGGTTATGTGTGCTCGGTTTATGGAGGGAATCCATTGCATTGATTTGTGTTGGTAGTGTGTTTTTGGCCGGCTTATTTATCAATATTTTACAACCTGCGTTTATTCATCCGAGTGTTTATTCATTACTTAAATGGTTGTCCGGTCCCGGGCAGAGTTGGTTTGTTTGGTTATATGCAATTGGATGGATACTACTCGCAATCTTGCCGTACATCCGTTCTTCAAGGATTTCATCCGTCTCGATAGCAATGTTATCCATATTGTCCGCGGTTCCGGGGTACAGTTTTAGTAATTACCTGGCTGGATACCAGAAACAGCGGATCATGGTTTTTCTCGATCCCTATCAAGCTCCCCTCAAAAGTGGGTATAACATTATCCAGGTTCAGATAGCTATTGGTTCGGGTGGCTGGTGGGGTAAAGGGTACCTTAACGGCAGTCAATCACAGCTTGGTTTCATTCCCGAACTCTGGACTGATTTTATTCTGTCCGTGGCCGCCGAAGAACTTGGGATCGTATTTGTTGTCATGCTGTTTATTCTATTCTTGTTATTTGTGTACGGGTTGTGTTCCGCTGCCGTGATGTCGGCCGACTGGGAAGGATATTACCTGTGTTCGGGGGTTACGCTCATCGTGTGTATCCACATTTTGCTTAACGCGAGCATGTGCGTCGGGATGATTCCCGTGATCGGACTACCGCTACCGTTTATAAGTTACGGTGGGAGTTTCCTTGTGACCAACTGGATTATGCTCGGTGTAGTACTCACGGCCAGTCGCCGTCGTCAGGGTGAAGCTCTACTCCAGGGAACTCCGGGACAGTCTCGACGAGTTTGAATTTATAAAGTGTTCATTATGATGGGGAGTCCTCTCCGAGAAAATTGCTTGTCACCGTAATATTCATTTCAAGTTTACTGATCTTATGAACGGTAGATTCAGTTTGGGGTTCCGAAACATTCATACAAACGTACGATTGGGGCCCATTTTAAGAGTGGGCCTTGTTGAATCCGCTGCGAATGGAGACTTGAAGCGAATAGACTCCCCGAAGTGAACGCGAGTTTCGTGAAAAAGAACGTTATGAAAAAAAGAGCCTTCTGTGTAATGTTCGGGTATGGGGCAACACTACGAGTTCATATTTAAAAACCAGTCGAGAAAATTCCTTGTTTTCTTGCTGTGGAATGAAAATCCAGTTTGTAAAAAAACAGTTGATTCTACGGGGGCCAAAATTTACGATAATACTCCAGATACATCCG
>JBDGPJ010000062.1:7425-9590 GCA_042219695.1 bacterium | reverse complement strand
GAGAACTCCATGGATGGAGTTCGAGAATGATGACATCGATTCACGGTCGCCTCGCAAAAAAAGTGCAAAAGTAAAGTGTATAGACCTCACTTATGAATAACTTACACAGTACAACTGTCAAGACTGTGTTGGAGTATGAACGTCGATATATGCCGTATAATTTTTACAGTACAAGCATGTATGTTTCAGAACCTGACAAACTTACAATCTAATCGTTTTGTTATATCCAATTCCAGCGTTTTATAGGTGTCTTTCATACGATGCTATCAAATTTAATGCTTCCCGAACTCCTCGTAGACGACCAAACCATGATAAGTTTTACGATTGAGATACCCTCTGAAGATATACAGGAAGATTGGACGGCAAACTTTAATCACGTTCAAAACAAACAGGGGATGAACTTGTTAACTACATCCTATCCCGGCATGAGTATGTGATACTGATGGATTACGTTATTGGAACGACTAACGGAGTGGTAATCACCAACAAACTGTCATGACGCGGATATCAATGTTCCATTATCTTATTAACTGGTGAAGAGGAGAAGAAATGCTGATCGAGGCACTTTGGGGGGAGCCGGACGAACGATGTACCAGTTCCTTTTGATAACTCCAGACAGCTCATTCTAACCCGGTCTACTCATGACGATTGAAATCGCCATGAATATTTCAGACTGAATATATAGGGGGTTTGAAATCCTGTACTTCTGTGTTGTTCGTAATCAAGTTTGGTTTTTTTGGAGGTCTATTCAAACAGGCATAAGCTTCGATAGAAATGGGTTGATTTATTACGTTTGGTTTAATCATCAATTTTCACTTCACTACAACACTCTGCCTGCAAATACTACGTGAACAAAGAAGAACGTTTACAAATTTCAGAAAACTCAAATCAGGTTGGATACTCGCAGGGACCCTCACGTTCAGTAATATCCAGGTCCACCCGTTCGGGGTCAATAAAACTACAGGGGCAGTATTCAAGTTGGTAATGGATGAGTTTACGGATCCGGTTGAGGACATCGGATCGGGAATCCGCCGTCGCCATAACATCCTCCATATCAGGAGCATAGCCAAAGTAACTTCCGTCCTGACAGTGCTCAACTACGACATCGTATTGCATGATTAATCACAACAACTTCCCGGTAAATAGATGTCATCTCAAGTATATCCCCAAACATTTCACCGAACAACGAACCCTAAGATCACACACATGTTCATCAACGTACCATTGAACGTTTTAAAGATCGCTCGTAATAAATCAAATTCGGCTATACTCGTAACCCTCAATGGCTCGTGAAGCAAGCCACAATAAAAACCATGTTAATAAAATGGACACGATCGAACCGAACGTAATCGCAACCGGTAACCATTTGAAAAATAATTGATCGAGGGATAGATGAATATCCATATATAACGGTAACAGTAACAATCCCACAATTCCCGCAACGTAAAACATCCCACACAACATATACAACACACTACCCGTACTGGTAATAACTTCCCCGAAATGATCAAAATCAAATTTTGGGAACATTGCACCAAAAGCAAGTGCTCCCGCGGTCAAGGTGATAGCAATCACGGTGACAATCAACGCTGCCCAGAAAAACAGAGGCCAGTTTATCCCCAGTGCTGCGTTGGTCGCCATAATCAAAATCAAAGCGAGACTCCCTATTGGTGCCAGGTAAAACATCGTTTTTTCGAGAAAAAACTGTTTCATCGAAACGGGAGCTGTTCTGATGATCCAGAATTGATCCCCTTCAAAACTTATACTGGGAAACACAAATCGGACGCAAACGGCTGTTATGACGAACCCAATCAGGGCAATGTTAAAGAAGTATATAACGTGTTTCAGGAAGGGATCCGTCGTCGGAATTTCAAACAGATTTACCAGATGTACGACAACAATCCCCAGCAAAACGAGCAACTGTGACCATTGGGAAGTTTCCCTCATAAAAATTAAACATTCTTTCCGCATCAGGGGTCGATACGGGTTTGGTAACATAGCAAACAAATCTTTCACGGGTTTCAAAGTAATCCACGCCGTCTGGCGTGGTCGTCCTTCTTGAGTGCGCAACCAGCTTGGTGCATACCATTCCTGTGCCAGGACCCCACATACCAGAACGGCTCCAATGGCTACACCAATCAGCCACAAACTGTGCTGAAATGAAC
>JBDGPJ010000062.1:1422-7415 GCA_042219695.1 bacterium | reverse complement strand
TACGATTCACCGTAATTTCATGGAGAGTCATGGCAGCGTGATAACTGGGCATCCCCGTCCATTCCGCAACCCTTAAAGAACCCAGGAAATCCACGAACAAATTACGGGCCAGGTCAGGTTCAAATAACAAACGGGGGGAAAACAACCGCAATACGTATACCATTCCACTCCCGAAAATAATTCCAATCCCCACAAGTACGGCCCGCACACGTTTTATGGGGACCCAGTAAAGAAGACCATTAACAATTAATCCCCCAATACTGGCCGGAGTCATAACAAATGGAATCATGGCCACCAGGGAGACCACGTAAAAATACCAGGGAGCCTGTGTCGTAATTCCGTAACTGATCAGTACGGGATAACCAAAAACCAGTACCATCCAGGTCGAATGGAACAACGCTTCCCCCCACTTGGCCCAGTACAACACTCGTGATGAAATGGGAGCGCTATAAAGCATGGGAAGATCGCTGGACATGTACTGTGTCCCGAGGCATGTCACCATCGAGGAAAATAACAATAAGAGGAAAAAACTCAGAAAGATCAGGGACAGCGTTTGTAACATTACAAAACGACCCAGCATGGGAATGGTCAAAAATTTTGCGAATAGTTTGTAAAAAAGGTAGGTCAAGCTGATCATAAATGCGACAAAAATAACCACGAGAAGCACGTTACGAATGGTTTCCTTGCGATCCCCCCGTTTTAATTGATTCCAGACCTGACGGAGTCGTATCGCCCAAAGGGAAATGACCAAGCGAAATCCTAACGCCAAACGACTCCAAAAGTTCTCACGGGCAAAGCGAGTGGACACAGCGTTATCCGGGGAATTCACTGAACAGTAACGTTCCCGCCAGCCGTGTCTTCCCCGGTAATTCGTATAAATACCTGTTCCAGAGTTTCATCCGCTTTCTCTTGGAGCTCCTCAAATTCACCTTCGGCTATTAGCTCCCCTTCGCGCAGGATTCCAACCCGGTCACAAATTTCTTCCGCCACTTCCAGACTATGAGTGGACAGGAAAATCGCCGTACCCCGTTCCTCGACTTCGTATCGAAGGGCTTCTTTAAGAACCCTGGCACTCTCAGGATCGAGTCCCACCATCGGTTCGTCAATCACCATGACTTGTGGTTCCATCATGAATATCCCCGTAAAGAGCATCTTCTGTTTCATACCATGGGACAGGTTTTTTATTAAATCTTGATGCCACTCCCCCAGCCGGAATTCCTCAAAATAATGTTCACGTATGGGCCGAGATTCCCCGGGGGACAACCGGTAAATATCCTCAACGAAATCAAGGTATTCCTCCATGGTCAACTGGGGATATACATACGGAGTATCAGGTATATAACCGGTTATTTGCTTGGACTTTTCCGGGTGTTCGACCACGTTGTTCCCGTTTATTTCAACACAACCGGAAGTCGGTCGAAGCAATCCCACACTCATTTTTACGGTCGTCGTTTTGCCCGCACCATTCGGCCCGAGAAAACCGTACAATTCTCCACGGGGAACGGTAACGTCGAGCTGATCCACGGCACAAAAGGAACCAAAATCTTTTGTCACTCCATCAAAATTAATCACGTCAAAAGCATCTCCCTTGTGCGTTATAGCTTTCTGTAATGATAATGGTTACAATTTGTCTTGCTGTTCCGGGACCAACGATAGACCTTTGCATAATCACATGGTTTGAAACGATCAATTTTTGAGATTCCATCCCGCAAAAAACATGTTGGTTCTGTTAAAATCCTTGAATAACTTCAATGATTGTAGTAATTGAAACCGTTCTATCCTGAGAGTGTTACGGGATCATTGATGTCTTAAGGGTTATTGAGCTGATGCTAATTTCATGAACAAACGGGTTGTCAGCCACAAATGATCTCAGTGGATAACAAATTCAATTTTCTTTAGAAAGGGGATCTCTTCAACCCGGTAGATCGATCCTACACGTTTTGAGTTCTACATAACCAGCAAAACATTATTAAGAATTATACGCATACGGTAATTATTCAATATTTGTAAAGACCGTTACTCTATTAACAATTCCGGAGAACCAATATGAAGGTCTTCGTGGACGGCGACGCTTGTCCCGTACTTCAGGAAACCATCGACACGGTGAAGTCATCGCCTGTTATCGTAGTCCATAACCGACACCATGATATTAGCATGGACTCTCAACCGAACGTACAGGTCCATGAAACGGGGGATCGTTCGGATCGAGTGGATTTTTATATTTACAATCGGTGCGCGTCGGGTGATATTGTTATAACGGATGATCTGGGGCTGGCCTCACTGGTCCTCTCACGTGGGGCCACGGTTCTTCGGTTTCGCGGTGACGTGGTAGAAGAAGACGAAATCGATCAACGCTTAATGATGCGACACGAAGCATCCCGTCAACGACGGAAAACTGGGCGACAATCCGGTCCACCCGCATTGACGGAAGAGGATCGAAACCAGTTTCGGAATCAACTAAAACAGCTATTGTCCGGTGAATAAATAATGGGTGCAACTGAAAAATTTTGGTCAATGTTCCCCTGGAAGAAAGTTGTCATCTGGGGATTTCTCCTGGGAGTCCTTTACGTACTGCGAAACTTTTTTACCGTAATCTTTCTCTCCTTTATTTTTAGTTACATCAGTCTGACCATCGTGAATCGACTGGATGATCTCCTCCCTAAACGCCGGTGGATCGTTGTCGCCGTGTTTACGTTTTACGTCGCCATACTCGTCATTGGCAGTTGGACACTGTTTCCCCAGGCATATACGGAGGGCCAGGAGTTGTACACCCAATTCATCGATCAACAAACGGGGATGGAAAAATCCCTTCAGAAGGGCAAACTCCCGTATCTGCGTGGATTTCTGGAAGCACTTATCGGAGAGGAACAAGTGAAATCGTGGGCCGAAACCGGCTGGTACCGGTTCACTTCAAAACAGTTGGCTCACATGATGGCCGAGAATGCCACAAAGCTATTTGAACACGGGTTTGAATTGTTTAAACATATTTTTACGTTTGCACTCCATTTCCTCATTGCCCTTATATTTAGTTTTCTCATCGTGTTTGATTATCAAAACTTACGGGACATGATCACTCAACTGGCCGATAGTCGCCTGGATGAATTTTACGTCGAAGTCGCCCCGGGAATCCGTCAGTTTTTTAGTTTGCTGGGTCGTGCCTTTGAAGCCCAGGCCATAATCGCTCTGTTGAACACCGTTCTGACCACGATAGGTATTCTGGTGATGCAAATCCCCCGCCCCGCATTTCTTGCTGGTGTTGTGTTTTTCTGCAGTTTTATCCCCGTTTTTGGAGTAATAATGTCAAGTGTCCCAATTGCTCTGCTGGCCTTGAAAACGGGGGGACCGATACTGATGTTTATAGCCATTGGATATATTTTAATCATCCACGGGGTTGAAGCGTATATTCTCAACCCCCAAATTTACGGTGTCCACCTTGAACTACATCCCCTGGTGGTTCTTATGGTTCTGCTTGTTGGTGAACATTTCTTCGGGGTTTGGGGATTAATTCTGGGAGTACCGGTTTTTCGTTATTTGTGGTACCAGGTCATTCTGGCAGAAGAACCACGGTTTGAAATGGACCTGTGATTGGAATTATTTACCGGGAACGTTTCGACCATTTTTTTCGCAATCGATCGATAACACCACGTGCGCGTTCAAAGAAATTTCTGAACCCCCACTTATAATCGTGTTCCAGTGCCGAGTGATTACGATACACTCGCAAACGCCATAAGCAATTCATACGATCAAATAATCGCTGTTCAATCCGATTTAATTCTCGCCCCGGAGACGGGCTGGCCGAAGCAATTTTATCGACGAGTGTTCTCTGGAGGGAAACCAGGGATTCCCGGTAATTGGTAAGTTGATTTTCAATAATTGTTGATTCCCGCGGAGCACCAAAAAATTGACTGAACTGTTCGACCATGTTCCCTGTTTTCGGTGAGCTGTTTCGCATTCCAAGTAAGTTTTCCACCACGAACCAGTGCTCGATACTCATCAGGTGATCCAGTACGGACTGCACATTACGGTCGGTGATCTGGATTCGCGAAAACCGTTCAAACGCATTGTGAAATTGCGGGTGCTTTTCTCTGGATTCTCGCAGTATAGCTCGGATATACTCTCGCTCGCTCCAAAATTGGGGTAGTTCAGTTGTTTTGGGGTCTAATAAGACGGATTGAAGGGAACTCAGGCGATCCCCCGACAAGGTTAACCGTTCCTCCCAATCATCGTTCAAAACAACTACACCGCTGGAGGGGGAAAGAACGCAATCGGCTTCCTTGTCCGTAATCATTATCCCTGGTATGTCCACCAGTCGAGCGGCAATGGGAATCTCGTGACTTGTAGCAACGTAATATTCGGCACGTTTCAGCAATTCCAGTTTTTTCGCCGGTCGCGGAAACCATTGTTCCACAAACGGTATCGTCCGCACCAGTTCATGACGGATTTTATAGTGGAATTCGGAACGTTCAGTTGAACCAAAAAACACGGGTGTCAGATCCTCGTAATCCGACCAATACTTAGCAAATGAAATCCAGGTATCAACCGATAACAGTACATCATCCGGATTTAATCGAGGAGCCAGAACGATCAAATCTCCGGATTGAGTGGATAACCCCCGTAAAAAATCATCAACGGCTCCCTGGGTTTCTCGGGAGGTATTTATTCCGGGAGATCGCCGTGGGTGTTTTCTTCCCATCATAAACCCTTCCTGATACCCCCCTCTAAATGGTTCAAACGACCCGTTGGTATGCTCGTGATTTAATTCCGGTTCAAAGAAAAGATCAAGCTGTGGCCCCCCTTTTATAACAGGCTGTAATCCGACCATACTCATCCCTTCAAAATGCTCAAATTCTACTTCTTTGGAAAGAAGGGTTCCCAGCCAGGCACCGGACGGTTCAGGTGAAAGATTTAAAATCCGATCAAAAAAACGGTTTTCAAAGTTCTCAGTGATCCAATCGATAATCCAACCGGGCGTTGGATTACGAGTCAATTCCCCCGAAGGAATTTCCATCGTGTCATTTACATCCGAAACTACGGACCCGTATTCCGACATCCTCGAGGGTACAAGAACTGTTCGGTGAACGCTGTCGGAGGAATCAGGAAGTCCGGTTAGAATGTTAAGAAATGTTTCGACAAAACCCGTGTAGAGAATCAACTCATTGGAGGGGGACGGATTCCATGATGTCGAATAGTCGATGGACGGATAATAATTCCAGAATGGCTTATCGGCTTCAAAATGGAGCCGACAAAGAAGTTCTCGATCGGAATTGGACACACTGTCCTTTTGACGAATGGAACGTATCGATCGTTCGAGACCCTCTGGCAACTAAACCCTCTCCTGAATACATTTCCGGTTAGTAATTTTTACAAGCTGAATTGTTCCAAAATTCAGCACAAATGCGAAGGGGGAGAGGTATAGATCCTGTATGTCGGAACCCAATCAAACAAAAAAAGCTCCCTCCCGGGACCGGGAGGGAGTTCATTAATTCAGTATGGCAAGGACCTGATTAAAGCGAGTTTACTCTTCAACTCCAGACCCTTTACCGGCACCCTTTACGGCATCCAGCAATCCTTCGTCCGTAATGTAATCCTGAAGTTCCTTACTCCGGGACGGGTGTCGCAGTTTCTTCAGAGCTTTGTTCTCGATCTGGCGGATTCGTTCACGAGTTACCTTGAACATGTTACCAACTTCCTCAAGCGTGCGCTCGTAACCGTCGTCGAGTCCGAATCGGAGTCGAATAACCTGCTCCTCCCGCCAGTCAATACTCTTGAGTACATCCTCAAGCTGATCCTTCAACAGCTCGTCGGAGGTGTTTTTCATCGGAGATTCGAGCTTCTTGTCCTCGACGAAATCTCCCAGACTGCTTTCACCGTCGTCCCCGATCGGGGTTTCCAGTGAAATCGGATCCTGAGATATTTTGAGGATGTTCTTGACTCGTTCTTCATTCCAGTTGAGTTTTTCCGCAATCTCGTCGGGCTGAGGTTCACGGTTATGC
>JBDGPJ010000062.1:0-1412 GCA_042219695.1 bacterium | reverse complement strand
AGTTCAGGGACTCCGCGATTTCCTCGGCACGGGGTTCCCGGTTGTTTTCCTGAACGAGCTGGCGCGCCGTCCGAAGGACCTTGTTAATCTGTTCGACCATGTGAACCGGCACTCGAATTGTCCGCGACTGGTCGGCAATAGCACGCGTAATTGCCTGCCGTATCCACCACGTTGCGTACGTGGAGAACTTAAATCCCTTACGGTATTCAAACTTGTCCACGGCCTTCGTAAGACCGATGTTTCCTTCCTGTATCAGGTCGAGGAAAGACAGCCCACGATTGGTGTACCGTTTCGCTATACTCACAACCAGACGGAGGTTGCTGGAGACCATCTTGTTGTGGTACTTACGCATGCGATTTTCGGCAAGCTGGATTTTGTAAAAAACCTTGTTGAAGTCGGAACCTTCTAATAGGAAGTCCTCGGTTAACTCCTCGGCTTCTTCTCGTCGCTTTCGGAGTCGACGGGCAAACCGGCGAATATTTTGCCACCGGTACTTACTGCGATTTTTCCATTGCTCACGTGCTTCATGATCCTCACGCAATCGATCGTACTGCTCAAGAAGTTGATCCGGGCCCCGGTTTAAACGGTTTCGCACCTTGTCTTCAAAAGAGTCCAATTCCTGGATGGCCTCTCGGGCTTCCTTGATCTGATCGGCCCACTCAAAGGTAAGATCCTTGTTGATGTCGACATCCACAAACGCATCGTACATCTTACTACGGATATTACGCAGTTTTTCACGGACTTCGGTTTCTTCTTCGTCGGTTTCAGCTTCCTGAAGCTCATCGTAAGCGTCCTCAAACCGTGAACGGTACTGTATAAGACGGTTACGAGCCGTACTGATCTTGTCAAACCAGTATTCCACGTCCTCTTCTTCGAGGCGCTCCGTCTTTTTTACCTGAACCAGCTTTTTCAAGCTGATCTCACGATCCAGTACCTGCTTTGCTTTGTCAATAAAGCGTGACGCGGCAAAGTACGTTCCGAGTACAGCTTCCATCACCCGGTTTTTCCCCAGTTCAATCTGCTTGGAAATTTCAACTTCCTCCTCGGAACTCAGGAGATCGTGGTTCCCAATTTCCTGAAGGTACAGACGAACCGGATCCGTAAGACCTTCCTCGAGGTCATCGGCATCCTTGTCCAATAGACCCAGTTCATCCGGGAAATCGTAACCAGAATCTTCACTAACGATTTCCACACCCTCTTCCATAAGGTGAATAATAATGTCATCAACGTACTCCGTGTCCGTGTATTCATCGGGTAGGGTTTCGTTGATTTCCGTGTACGTAACATTCCCCTTCTCGTCGGCGAGTTCCTTCACGTCCTCCATTCCGTCAATATCCGTGATGTCATCAATCACTTGCTCCATACCGATAACCTCCTAAAAAAACGTTAAGTGAGATCAATTTCGCTTTCCT
>JBDGPJ010000061.1:620-4058 GCA_042219695.1 bacterium | reverse complement strand
GTTCATCGATTAACGGATTTAATATTCTATAAGTTAGGGATTTCAACAACCCCACATCTACAAAACTAAAGGGGTGAGCGGAGTCCCATTCTTATTGCTGAATATCTTACTTATGTTGTTGAATCATAACTCCCCCATAGTCGTTTGAGTCCTTTACCGGGGTATTGAGGGAAATTTGTCGAACGGATTCTTTTTTAATCGACCAGATTTGCTACGATTGCTTTGACCAATAATTCCTTCTACCGGGGTACGTTGTAATGCATCTCACCAAAATATTTGAGTTTAACCGTTCAGTAGCCAGTATAACCTTTTCCGTAATGATCGTTCTACTTATGGGAAATACGTTTCCCTGTTTCGGGGATGGTCCGACGGCCTGGCTCGAAAATGATGGAACGGATCTTGGATTTACGGAAAATATCATTCAGGAAGGTACTCCCGGAGATCGAACCCAGTATGCCGATGTGACTGATTTTGACAGTGATGGGGATTCAGATGTTGCCACGGCGGGCGGAGATACCATCGCCTGGTTTGAAAACAACGGAGATACCAATTTCACCAAGCACGTTGTGTCCAGTGGGGGAACGACCAGTAACGCGGAAAAAGTGGAGATCGTTGATTTTGACGAAGACAGTGATTCCGATCTTGTTGTGGTCACGGACGGAGCTTTTCTCTGGTACGAAAACGATGGCAGTAACACAAACTTCACCGAACAGGTCATTGATGCCAGCTCCAGCGCAACGAACGGTATCGATATCCATGCAACGAAATTCGATGGAGACGGAGACATCGATGTTGTCACTGCCACCTTATTAAGTGACACGATTTCCTGGTATGAAAATGACGGCAGTGACGTCAACTTTACTCAACACACGATCGACTCCGGAGGCTCTGCTTCATTCACCGAAATTGAACCGGTTGATTTCGACGATGACGGAGATACGGAAGTCGTATCGGCCGGTTTACTATCGGGATTTAGGTGGTATGACAACGACGGTGGAGATACTGTCTTCACTACAAGAGTAATTGCCGGAAGCAACGAAACCGGATCGGCTCGCGATATTGAACCCGTTGATTTTAACCAGGATGGCAACATGGACGTAGTTACCGCGGACCTGGGAGACACTTTTGCCTGGTTTGAAAACTCCGGAACTGACACGAGTTTCACCTCTCATATTATTGATTCCGGCAATGGAGCACTCCAGGCCGTCGATATTCATGCTTCTGATTTTGACAAAGACGGCGACGTAGACGCAGTCACCGCCGCTAAGGAAAGTGACGAGGTCTCCTGGTATGAAAACGACGGTACGGACACCGGGTTCCGCAGAAATCTCATTGATACCGGGGCTTCCGCCGACAGCGCTCTCGACGTCGATCCGGTCAATTTTAACAACGACGGTCACATGGACGTTGTAACCGTTTCAATAGGAACCACCAACACATCCAGCGAAAACTCTCCAAATCAAAATAACGGTGGTACCGCCAACGGTGGTTGTGTTATCGGGAAATTAACCCCGGACCGCGGAACGGTGAATTCCTTGAGGTCGATCAGGGACGATATTATGAATTACACCATCGGCCGAGCGATCACAAAATGGTACTACTGGATTTCCAAAAACCTGCTGACATATACCCGGCTCTAAATAATGATCCGTCCCACGGTTCAGTTCACCGTTGAGACCCACTGATAACTCCGGATCCATTTCGTTACATTTTTCCACCCTGTAGGATTTCATTTCCCGAGGCGCAAACAAGTTCGGTCCCTACTTAAGTTCGTTAACCAAGTTTTCCTAATTTGAGATAAAATGCATAAAAAAGCAGAAGTACTCAGCCGGACTTATTCGTCACCGTCTTTCAAGGCGGGATTAATCCATTTGTGACGCTCAACTTTTAATAACCCGGGTCCACCGTTCGGTTTACGCAATGTTGAACCCCCGAACTTTACTTGTTTTTTTCCAACGAGGCTCTCGAACTCCTGGTACTTGTTACTTTTTTTGAGGATGTATTGATCCCCGTCCGATTCAATTAAGACGATGTTCCCATCGGACTTTTCTACACGACCTTCAAACTTGTAGGTGGAACCTCCTCCGGCACAACCAGCTATCAACACAAACACAACCAACAAACAACACCACGATCTTAGCCCGTTCAAACTCATACCACTTACCTCCTGAAATGAAAGTCAAGTCAGCACTTCTCTTCAACGATTCCAACCCATGCTTCACGGGTATTTAATCCATGAATTCGTTCTAAT
Source organism: bacterium (assembly GCA_042219695.1). Taxonomy (GTDB): domain Bacteria; phylum T1Sed10-126; class T1Sed10-126; order T1Sed10-126; family JBDGPJ01; genus JBDGPJ01. The sequence goes on along the minus strand of JBDGPJ010000061.1, from coordinate 1,807 downwards.
GCTCGGTGAGAGACCCTTCGAATTCTCATTTACGTCCCGTTTAAGCGACGGATCGTCTGGTAATAAATCTGGGCGCCTTCCACGAGTTCAGACCATGCCACACGCTCATGTGGACCGTGAAAGTTATAACTGTGAGCATGTTCGAACTGCATTAGACCAAATGCAAAACAGTTCGGTATCGCAGTAGCGTGGGTCCGTCCTCCCATGTACACCGGCTGGGCCTCCGGCTCCTCCTTGACGGCACGGTAGGCTTCCAACGCCGTTGTAGGGAGTACGTTCTCCATGTTGATCGACAACGCCTCCTCACGGTTCACCGGTTTGACCGAAGTTTCCCACGGGTCAGGCAGCCAATCCATAAGTATCCCACGCAATTTTGTTAATGTTACGTCAATTTCCTGATCGGGCATCAACCGTGCATCGAACGACAACGTGATTTTTCCCGTCTCACTGTCATACTGCATTTTCCCCAGGTTGAGTGTGGTGCCCGTGTCGTATCGGGGATCGGTATCGTCAAGGTCAATCCACGAGCCGTCGTAACGATATGTTCCCTGTTCATCCAGCATGGTTTGAAGTTTTTCGAAAAGAAGCTCGACGTTCTGGTGTTCCCAGTCAATTTTCCCTAAATAAGTCAGTAATACTTCCAATGCATTCTTACCGTCCTCCGGCTGTGCACCGTGGGCCGATTCCCCCTCGGCTTCCAGTATCAAAAGCCCGTCATCACGGTAATCTTCTCTCAATCGATCTGTAAGCGATGGATGGTTACGCCGGAAAGCTTCCCTTACCCGCCTGTGATTTTCTTCGCCAATACGGAGCCGGGCATGGGCCGAATCCGGAACCTGGTTGTATGCGCTACCCGCCCGCAGTTCCACGAGTGTAGGACTACGTCCTCCTTCATCGGAACATTCCGTCGGAGTAATCTCTACGTCGAACCATAGTAACCCCTTTTCCCCGGCCACCAGCGGAAAGTAACCGTCCGAAACCAGAGAACGATCGGGAATACGATCCGGATGTTGATCCAGGTATTCCCGGGCAGTTCCAAATCCAACCTCCTCGGCTGTATCGATAATGAAGCAGAGTGTCCCCGGCAAATTTTCCGGCTCCTCCCCTGCAAATCGATCCATTACGCCCATTAGACTGGCAAGCGGTCCCTTGTCATCCACAACTCCCCGGCCGTGTAAAACCGTCAT
>JBDGPJ010000061.1:0-566 GCA_042219695.1 bacterium | reverse complement strand
CCGGTGACCGGGTCACCTCTTCCCAGACGTAATTCGAGGATTCGATTCTCCCAGTTATAACAGCGTATACCACGCTGTTGGGCCCAGTTTTCCAGCCACCCGAGGGCTCGTTCAATCGCCTGTTGAAACTCCCGGTCGTCGGTTGAACCATCACGGCGATAGGTTTTAAACGATACGAGCTTACGAGTCCACTCCAGGATTTTATCCTCGTAATGATCCGGCAACCGCTCACGGGATAACGTGTCGCTCATAGTTGTAACATCCTTTTTGTGAAAAGTCGTTGTCAATCCGTCAGATGGGATAAAGAAGTTTGACCCGTACTGAAAAAGCCCCTTTTTCGCATCCTTTTCGTCAGGACGTCGTTCTTAACGTTCCAATCTCATAGGGGACAATCTTAAGAACCAAGGTTGCCCTGACGCGATCTATGTTCACGTCATTCAACAAACCCCATAGAGTTACAGTAGCCAACGACGAAATATCCCACTCATTGGACCGCTAAAGGATATACTGTACCCAAAACTTAGGAAATATCTTTCATTTCACCAGGCGTTTCCGTTTTCAGGGAG
>JBDGPJ010000060.1:2148-2873 GCA_042219695.1 bacterium | reverse complement strand
TATTCTCACCTCATGACATAATACAACCTTCGATCTGTTCAGAGATTTCTAATGTGATTTAGAACAGTTTTTCTATAAGGATTTCCTTCTATGATTTCGTCGAAATATTTATCGTAAAGCTTGTGAATGGCGAGTTTCGCTTCCTTGTTTTCCTCCTGCAAAGGCTTTAACTTTCGCTGATATTGCTTCTGAGTGAGCTGATCATTTTTGAATTTCCGTCTCAACGTTTTCTTCTCGAAATGATTAATCCCAATGATGGCAAGGTACTCCTCTCGCTCCTTTTCGTACTGTTGATAGGCTGATTTGAGTTCGGAGCGATGTTCTTCGATCGATTGACCGGCATCGTACAACTCACCCAACAATCGTCGGGCGGTCCGGTCTCCTTTTTCCTCCAGGTAACTTGGATCACGATCCCCAAAGTAAGCGAAATACGGAATGGACAAACCGTTCTTTAAACCAGCATACGGTTGATTGATCCGTACCGTAATTCCCCGTATGGATCGGTGTACGATGGTCCCGCGCACCTCGTGCCCCTTGTGCTGGATAGTAATTCGTTCATTCATTGGAGAACACCCCTGTAACGTTGTGATGATGAATATTTCCACTCAAAAACAGGGGCAAAAGGAAAACCTGGGACAATTACTAGGCAGGCTCCTTTTGCCTGAATCAACAGACCCCGTCGTTCTCCGGTGGCACCCTACAAGGCAGGGTTGCCGGGCGAGCTA
>JBDGPJ010000060.1:0-2138 GCA_042219695.1 bacterium | reverse complement strand
TTACGGATTACTGAATACTGAACACCGAATACTGAACACCGAACACTGAATACCGATACGCGGGCCGGAGCCCTACTCACCACTCGAGACGGAAACTTGATGATTACATCCGTATTGTAACCGATCCGTTCAGTGAATTTCAAAACGCGTGCTTCACACTATATGTAGTTTCAACGGCTCTATTGAAATCCTTTTATAGATTCGTCTGTTGGAGTCATTGAATTCATTTTTCGCTGAGTGGATTTTTGTGGCGTCGGGGCCGTGAGGGCCATAGAGACGCCAAAAACCTCGGAGACCAAAAGGGGGTCGGTCAAGAATGAACTCAGCGAATGACGGATTCAATATTTTTAAACTCTGGGGGTTTCAATAACCCCGTTTCAACGATTGTCAGCCGAGCAGATCTTCAACGGCCTTGAAACAAGATCAACTCTCGTTTCTCACAGGATCCTACAGCCAACGCCCTTCAAAAATCACTCTCAACCTGGTCAATAATATCTCTCATCAGGTCCTGGCGCGACCAGAACTTCTCATGCCACTCATCATCCGGACCGACAACGGACGGCGATCAAATCATCATTTCAAAAAAACATTCAGCCGAGGAATTTAAGAAGTTAAAGGGCTGTGTGAAGGAGAGCGACGTTGATCCCATGGACGTAAAATCCATCTGGTCGGCTTGAGTTCGTGTTTATTGACAGCAACGTTTTTTGTTATTACTTCAGCGGGTCCTTAGAACACCACGAACCGGTCAGTGAATTCCTCGAGCAAGCCGTCGAACAGGAGACCCTGCAAACCAGCGTCATCGTCTTAATGGAAGTGTCCCATTATCTCGTCAATACGCTGGGTCCCATTGAGGCAAAGGAAACGGTCTCAAGCCTGCTTTCGTACCCCATCGACGTGTATGATTTTAATTACTCATTGTTCACGGATTCAGTCGACCAGTTGGCTCGCTATTCCCCGAAAGGCATCGGGGGCCGGGATGCTTCCATCCTGGCCTGTATGTCCGAACAGGACATCTCCACGTTAATTACCCATGACCAGGCCTTCAAAACGGTTGATGAGATCAACGTCGTCGACCCGGTGGAACAATCATTCAGTTAACCCGAGCTCTTCGTCTCGAAGTAAAGCCCCCTCACACTGTCACGGACCCATTCTCCCACTCCAGGCCCCGGGAAGTCTTTCCTGTATCAAAATAAGCTTATTTGGGGAAACTGTCTTCCATTCGCTGATTCGATATCATGTCAACCATGCAGTTGAAAAGAGAATCAGGTATCCACACTCCCGCACGGGAGGAAATCTGATGGAGATCTGGATTGAAGACGCCCCGGCTTCCCCCGACGGAAAGCTGTTATTCCTCATGCCGGAGCATGACACGTCCGACACTGATATGAAACTTCTGTTTGAACTCGACCGCCGGGGAAAAATTGACACAACCACCGCTCCCCCGGAGGACAACAGCTCACTGCCCTTCCCGGACTATATTCACGTGGTTTTCCCCCACGGTCCCTACCAACCACCCCGTTTCACCGGAAACGACGAATACGACGATTCCCAGCTCCCGACCGACCAGGAGTGGCTCGAATTCCTCAGAAACATAGCCCGCGAATGTGGCCATGAAATCACACCCGAAATAAAAAACGACCCGGAAACTCTCATCGATACAATCAACCTGGAATGCTTACGGTAGTTACTATGCCCCACAACGTAATACACATTTATCCAACGGTTCAGGTTAAGGAAATGTTGAAAAGGGACGAGGAATCAATTCAAGGAGAGGAAAAATCGGAGAGGAGTTATTAAACAACTTTTTTTCGCCGATTCTATCACCGTAAAACGTAATGACGAACACGTATCGGGAAGCAGTTTCTGAGCCTACGCATCCGGATAGTTCAAGGTTCGAATTTACACGGACCAACCAGCAATATCGTCCGGGGTATCAAGGAGGACCCACTTTTCACCCGAATGAGATTCAGTTTTTTAAAAGAGCTACTTAAATCAATTACGTCAAAGGATCCCACTAATCCAACAAAAAACTAATCTTTTATTGAGAACCTAACGTTCCTGCCCGTTTTTTCGGAAATAGGTTTGCTGTCAATGGACATCTAAAAGTACAGTGTTTGGACACGTAAAAATACAGTTGG
>JBDGPJ010000006.1:0-3709 GCA_042219695.1 bacterium | reverse complement strand
TGATTTCACGGGTTGTCTAATGTTTTTTGGCGGAGCGGACGTAAAATTAAATCCGCAAAAGCTTAGTTCAATGTAAAATCGACCCTCTATGAATTCTTATGGAATGTTATTCTTCACGAAGGTCAATTCACCGGTGCCGGGAGGGTATACCCGACAACTGTAGCCGTAAGGACAGTGACAATGGAATTCTCGATGGTTTAAATCGGAAGGAATACGGGATGAGACAATAGTAATTTTTCAGACGAACGGCGTACAGGGTTTCCCGGTGAGTAATCCAGCCCGAAAAAAGTTGTTAAATTGTGACTTGTTAAAAGTGGCTTAAACTATTCTCCACCAAGACGGTCCATGGGGGACACAATCGACGTCACTCGTACTCCAAAATTTTCATCAATCACGACGACCTCTCCCCGGGCCACGAGACGACCATTCACAAGCAAATCAACGGGTTCTCCGGCAAGACGTTCCAATTCAATAATCGAACCCTGGCCAAGATCCAGTATTTCTTTGACCTGGAGATCGGTACGTCCCAACTCCACGGAAACTTCCATGGGGACGTCCATCAGCATATTGAGGTTACCAACGGGTTCCTCACCTTCGGCGGCCTCAAACTGCTGAAAATCTACCGATTTTACTTCCTTTTGGCCCTGTTCCATACCGGATGATTCGCTGCCAGTATCGGAGGTTGTATCGGACGTTGATTCCGAGGTGGACCCGGACGGTTCGGGTTCCGGCTGTTGGTTATCACCTGATGAACTTAAGATTTCTCCGGTGGATACGGGCTGAAGTTCATACAGCACTCCACCCTCGATTAAGTCTTCAACTTCAAGGGAGTATTCGATCCAGAGGAACTCATCCTCCTGGATCGAATCCAGAAACTCCTCCGCTTCCATACCTTCACTTTCAGGCGGTTCCAGTTCCACGTTTTCCCCCGTGATCTCATTCATTGTGTTAGCCAGTGAATTCACGACCTGATTATACATCTCAACTATGGCACTTTCGTAAACCTCATCAAACTCTTCCGGGGGCTCATCCCCTTCCTGTCCCATCATTACATCAGCGAGTTTCAGGGCATCATCCTCGGGGAGAAGATAGGTAGCCGTACCGCTTAATGCTCCTCCCAGTCCGGAACGAACAACCACCCAACGCCTGTCTTCAACCGTATCCCGAATGGATTCAACGGTTCCTTTTTCACATTGTACAAGTCGATGATCAACATCCATGTTAAGGATCGTGGACAGGATGTTTTCAACGGAATCCGCAACTTCATCGTATACCTCTTCCACTCGTTCGAGGGTGAGTTCACCCGAACCACCGGTTCCCCCGTCTTCTCCCTCATCACCTTCTTCATCGAGTAAAGCATCAATTTCGTCATCCGATAGCATATCGTCGTCTTCGGCCATATCAGATCTCGTCTCCTTCCATATCTGAATCAGTACTCATGATTTCCTCCTTGGCATCTCCAATAATATCGGCGGCAAACTCCTCTTCCTCGAGGGGTTCCATTACTTTCACCGCTTTGCTCATCCCTCGAACCCCCGGCTTACAGGTAAACTTAGGGCGTCCGTTTATTTTCAGGGTGAACGGATCATCGTATCCGGTATCCAGTTTCATTACGTCGCCTTCTTCTAAGTTCACCAGTTCATTCACCGAAAGCTTTGACTTGCCAACTTCAACACTCACAGGCAAATCCACGAAATCAATTTTGTCCCGTAATTGTTCGAGCTGACCTTCCGTTAGCCCCTGGCGACCGGAACTATACCAGAACGTGGCCGAGAGTTTGTCGACCACGGGACCAAGAATGACGTACGGTATACACAAGTTCGTCATACCTTCGACGTCCCCAATTTTGGTGTCAAACGTAATCAATACAACCATGTCGTTGGGAGGGACAATCTGAACAAATTGTGGGTTGGATTCAATCTGTTCGAGCCGCGGTCGAAGTTCAATTACGTTTTCCCAGGCGTCCCGTAGATTGTTTAACATATTCATGAAAATCCGTTCAATTACACTGTGCTCAATATCCGTTAGTTCCCGCTCAATATTAACGGGATCTGTACTTCCTGTACCTCCAAACAATCGATCGACGATCTGAAACACCAACACGGGGTCCATTTCTAACAAAGATTTTCCCTCAAGTGGATCCATGTCCACAACACCGAGCGTCGTCGGGTTGGGAACAACTTTCATGAACTCTTCATAGCTAAGCTGATCCACCGAAGCCACCGACAGGCGCGCAAGCGAGCGCAATTGAGCCGACAGTTCCGTAGTTGTATTACGGGCAAAGGTCTCATGGATCATCTGGAGAGTTCGTATCTGATCCTTGCTGAACTTGTCGGGACGTTTGAAATCGTATTTCTTTATATTTCGATCCTTGAATCGGTCTTCCGAAGTTGACGAAGTGGTGGTTTGAGAGGTTTGACTGGCCTGTTCACTTTCTCCGCCCGATGGTTCCGCCGGAGAAGCTTCCTGCTCTTCCTCCGAAATCGATCCTAATAAATCATCGCTTTCATCTTGACCGAGTACTTCATCGTCTTCAGCCAACGATATTCACCTCTCGCGAATAAGACATCACACAGAATAACAGCGGTTGACAATCAGTGGACAAAACTCGGGCCAATGTTTCCGTTTCTCCATTATTGAAAAACGTATTCATTAAAGAACACCTTCTGGACGCGACCGCCCCGTGTCAGAATTTTGTTCACTTCATTCACGATTTCGTCCTTTAATTGCTGGCGATTATCGTATCGTAACTCCTCTACGTTTTTCGACCCGAGAATGCCTGTAATTAAGTCCCGTATTTGAGGCTTACGGGCTTTTAGCTCACTTTTTACCGTGCTCGCCTGATCCGCCGGAAAGGCCAGGTATATGCTGGCTTTTAGCGTGCGGGTTCGACCCGAGGGGGTTTGTTTCGTAATGACAAAATCATTTTTAAGCGGGAAGTATTTCAGTGGCTCCTGACCGGCCGTCCGTTTTTTTTCGACGGATTTCTCCTCCTCCGGTTTCGTGTTTGAAACCATGACAGAATTCGTCCACCATACGGCACCGATAACAATGAATACCAGGGCTACTACACCAATCGTTCCCAGTAAAATCTGGACGAGCGTCGAGTTCAACCCCCCCTCCAGGGAAAATAATCCTCCCATACCCCCTTCGCCTTCATCATCTCCCGTGTCATCAACCTCTTCCTGTACGGCGTCCTCTTCGCCTAATACTTCTTCTTCCGGCATGAAGCTACACCTCTATACGTTGTCTGAATTGAATTTTGCTAATCCTGCTCAACGTCTTCTCTTAGAATAACAATTTCGACTCGACGGTTTTGTGCGCGGCCCTTCTCCATTTCATTGGAAGAGATTGGTCTCGTCGAACCAAATCCCACGGCCGATAGCCGGGACGGTTGCATCCCGAATTCGTTTATCATGAGTTCAACAACATTACTCGACCGAAGGACCGAAATTTGCCAGTTGCTCTCATAATCTTCCGGCGATTGATTGTCGGTATGTCCCTCCACACGTATTTGTCGCCCGGCCAAACCCGGATGTTTTAGGATACCCGAAAGTCGTTCAATTACCTGCTGACCTTCTTCACTAAGTTCGACCTGGCCCGGTTCAAATAATAGCCGGTTGGTAATCTGTATAACAATTCCGCGTTCGTCCTTACGCTTCACCATTTCCTTGGACTCCGTCTGGAGGAATGACTCAATCTCACTCGG
>JBDGPJ010000059.1:837-6877 GCA_042219695.1 bacterium | reverse complement strand
CGAAACCCTTTCATTCACCTTGTATCTGAAATGCTTAATTTGTGAAGTTTCGATTCATTAAAAATTTTCATTGATGCTCAACGCGGTTTTGGAGAACAATTAAATAGACCTCGATTCCATGAGCTTGAATTTTCCACCGTGAGCCAGTGTTTTTAATCGAATTAAGCCCTGGTAGTAAACAGACAACACGTAAGTCCTACAAAAATATTTACGGATGGATTTCACTATACTGAACTTTTACCATCAATTTACTTACAGAATCCCGGACTTGATCTGTCATGCTGTGGGGTCTTTCCGATAAAGGAGATGGATTACACGGAAAATGGGGTTTGTTTTAATGAACGGTCTGGATAATTGCTTCCCAAAAATGATCCCGGATTTACGGATCTGAAGTGTGCTACCGGTATGATTTTCATTGAATTTCAGTTGAGCACCCGGATAATTTGATCCGGGTAAGAGGGGTAGTGACATGCTGGGCTACAGTGGAATTCATATTCATGAGATTCGATCTATAATGGAAAAACTACATCGTGAAACGCTGTGATATTCAGTTTTGCGCTTATTAATCAGAACCCAATGATGATAGCGTACATGGTTCGACTATACTAACTTTACATGGGAATTGAGAGATAAAATGGTTGAAAACACGGATCAACTTTTCGAACAATTCAAACAGTACCTTTCCTCGGAGAACCTTCGTTTAACGTCCGAGCGCAAAGAGATCGCCCGGATGATTTTTAAGCAAGAAAAGCAGTTCGAAGCCGAGGAACTTCTATTTAAGCTCAGGAACGAAAATAAAAACGTTTCACGGGCGACAATTTATCGCACTCTGGAACTGTTAGTGAATGGAGGATTGCTCCAGAAACTTGATTTCGGGGATGATTACAGCCTGTATCAGATTAGTTCCGGTGACCCTCATCATTCACATTTATACTGCCGGCAATGTGGCAAGGTTATACAATTCGAAGATGAAAAAATTCGTGAACTCCAGGATCAAATCTGTGAGGAGTACAAATTTGAGCCTGTCGAATACAGTCAAAAAATCTATGGGTATTGTGAACATTGTCGATAGATTGTGGATTCACGAATTGAGATTAACAGTCAGCTTTTAGAACGTTTTCTTCCTCTATTTGAGAGCTATTTTTCCCGTGATCCAGCCGGCGGGGCTCCCTGGCAGGTTCCTGAAGAGATTGACGGGGTACTTCTTTTTCCCAAAACGAACAATGAATTAGCGATAGAATTTCTTGGACTACTCGGGGCCCTGAATTTCAGTTACTGGACGAAAACGGCTGGAGACGTGACAACCTGGGGAATTCAAACAAGGGGAGGGACGTATCTCGAGGATGTCTTTGCTCTTTCGTACGCGATACAGGAATCCGTTAAATCGGGGCGGTTAGACCTTTCCTTCGACTGTTATCAATCCATCTCTCGCTCGGATTGTGAAAAAATTTTTGCCGATCGCGCCAGTGGCCACTGTACGATTCCCATGTTTGAACAGCGTTTTAAGAAAATTCGTGAAATCGGGGCAGGGTTGGCTGCCTTTTCCGCCCAAGTAGATTCCTCACCAACGTTTACAGCAATAGTTGAATCCTCCACGAACATTTCGGAATTCCTCGATCATTTAGAAACTTTTTTTCCGTATAGTTTTGGAGATCCCTTTCAAAAGTTGTCACAGTTATATACAAAGATGTTGATCGACAGACTCCCTTCCAATCTCCCGGATAGTAGTCTTGTGCACACGGAAAAGTACCAAACAGCGGTGGGTTTTTCAGGTTACGATACATTACAGGCTCAACCAGATTACATGCTTCCGTTGTTTTTTATAAAAACCGGGATCTGGGACCTTCGTGATGAGGTTTCAAGAATGATTTCCCGGAACCGGGAGTGTCCCATGGATCATCCCATTGAAATGGAAATACGAAAGACCACGGTCAAAACTGTTAAACGGATTGCCAGTCGCCTCGACGGCGAATCAGGGAAGAACCGCTGTGACGTTGATTCCATCGCCTGGATTACCGCTGTGGAGGGTTGTTTCCCGGTGGATTGTGATGGATGTCATTTTTACCAACAATGTGAGGCGGTCCAGGGAGAGAACGATCGCCTGAACTGGAATCATCACTTAACTCGCACACCACATTACTAACCCAACCGACCGCGATTTTCAGAGCAGGGGATGCTTGGCCGTTTCACCGTGACATAGATCAAAAGTATAGTTGGTTAAAAATAAGACTCACATTACAAAATCAATTGCGGATAAGCGATCCCAAACTTTCATGATGAGTGTGTTGTACGTGGGAACCTGCCTTTTGAGAAAATACTGGATACCATGTCTCTTGCCATCATCCCGCTCTATTTGTACCAGTTATACCTGGAAAATATGGATAAACTGAAATTTTATTGGACTATTGATCGTTAGGACTAACGGAGGATGGGTTTCTGACATACTAAACATGCGAAGTAGGAATGAAGCCGATCGTGTAAAAACCATGAATTTATAATGGTATTAACCGACGTCTTCCTTGCTAAATATCATGAAATAAATACCCTATTTGGGCTATATTCGGGGCGTGGCTCAGCTTGGCTAGAGCGCTGCGTTCGGGAAACAGTGTTAACTCGATTTAGTACCGTATAGCTCCGATACCTACCTTTCTACCACTCTCTATTCACCTTCAGTAACGGTCGTATGTCACACAGTGGCACACAGGAAGTGCGTTTACTGTGGACACTGTGGGTGGGACCACAAAAGACCAGGCCCTATTCTACGCCAGGCAGGGCCTGCCTGTTTTTCCGATCACTCCAAATCAGAAGGATCCGCCGATCGTCCAGGACTGGCCCAACAAGGCCACCACGGATCCCGCCACGATCCGCAAATGGTGGGAGGTCTACGAAACCGGGGCGCCTCTCAATATCGGTATCGCCACCGGACAAAAGGCCGGTCTCCTGGTGCTGGACATCGACGGAGAACAAGGACAACAAACGTACGAACAGCTACCCGCGCCCAAACCGCCCACCGTCAGCGTGCAGACCCCCAACGGACTCCATTACTGGTACCGGTACGATCAAACCGAACACGGCAAGATCACCATCGGAAAAAACGTGTGGCCCGGTGTGGACTTTCGTTGCAACGGTGGATACGCAGTTGCGCCGGGATCCCGCACCGTGGACGGGGAATATACGTTCCACGATGTACTGAACCTTGAATCCCACTCACTGGCCGATCCCCCCGACTGGCTTCTGGAAAAGCTCACCGAGGATCCGCAGGAGAGTGATAACCAGGAAGGGGGAGAGGCCCACAGGCAGACGGTTAGCGTTGAGAAATGCACCGACAAAACCGCCGAGGACTTCCAGCCGGCCGACGGGGAATTTGTGTGCCCTCTACTCAAGAAATCCAACAAATTCGAGACCGATCCCGGACGGGGCAAGCTGATCCCGCCGGAGGGCAAGCGCCACCAGTGGCTCCAGGAGGCCAGCCTTACACACTTCAACCTGGGCTTATCCCGAGCGCACCTGGAGGCCATCTACTTCGACCGGATCCACGACCACATCAACAAGAACGCCAAGCGGTACCTGTCCGCACGGGAGGCCAAGCGGATCTTTGACTGGGCCGAGAGCGCCGAGCGTCGCAACTTGCCCGAGTACGTCGTGGAGTATCACCGATACTACTCCAAGAAAAAACATTCACACCAACGCCAATCCAACTCAACCGGCCGGAGACGATGGAAGGGGACCAAGATTGCCAGCGCCTTAATCAAGTACCTGCACTGCACGGATAACCTCCAGTACCACACGGGCATGGACGGAGCCGAAGGATACGAACTGTTAGCCGAAGATCTGCACGAGTGGGCGATGGAACACCTGGACAAGGACGAGACCGTCCCGCTTCGATCCCTCAAGCGCTGGGTCAAGAAGATGGAGAGGAAGGGCTACATCACACTTAAAATCCAGAGAGAGGGTACGGGTTATGTTCTTTTTTCGGTCCGTCTGCCCTCTATAAAGGACGCCTCAATGCCAGATTCACTCACTAAGCGGTCTATGACCCGTTATCAGGGAAGGTCTCCGCGTGCGCGGGACGCCGATCCCGAACCATCCGAGCCCAACACTCGTGGAGACCCGCCAAAAAGCACGATCCCGGCCGAAATGATCGAAAACTCCACCCTGACTACACCCTATCCAGGACTGAACGGACAACTGGACAACGTACAGCGGACCGGATCCGCTCCCGGTCGTTCCAATATGCCGGATCTCCCTCCAGGGAGACGCCGACCGTTCCACATCCTGGCCTGGATCACCGACGATCCCGATTTTGCAAGCTGGGTCTACCGACATGTGACCAAGAACAGCCTGGATCAAGTCCTGGAGGAATACGTCGAGCACAGGAAAACGATTGATAACCCCGGTGCGTGGCTTCGATCCCGACTTAGAAACAAGTTTGAGGACCTGGAAGGAATATAATCGAAAGCACAGGAGGTTCAACGATGAGTAATACCGTAGCCGAACAACGAAACGCGCACAATCCCGATGAGGATCCATCCAAAGCCCTAACCGCCGTGGTGGACCGGGTCGAGCAACTTCAAAACGGGAAGGAAATCGCTGTCCTGGAATTCCTGGACGAGAAGAAAATGCACGTCCTGGGGAAGTATCTACCGAACCTGCACCCCGGAGCGGTCTACGTGATCGACTTCACGGAACGCCCCGAGATCGAACAGAAGCGACGCGAAGAAATCAGCGAGCTCCAGGAGGATCTTATCCAGGGGGAGCACCTGGAAGATTGACCACCGTCACAGCCGAAGTCGAACAATTCCGCGAAATCGAGGACGGGAAGAAGGTCGTGGACCTGCAGATTTTGACCGGCCCCGTGCCTCCCTCGATCACGTTACCGGTGGGCCTGGTGCCCGATCACACCGGGACCGGGGAGCACGTCAACATCGAAATCGAAGAACTCGGGAAGATAATGAGCGAACAGGAGGCCGTGGACCGTATCCAGAACCTGATCAACTCGTGCGCCGAACTACTGGAGCGGGCTGCGGACGCGGCCGCGTCCGATCTCAACAGCGAGGCCGTGCGCTCCCCGCTTCGCCAGGCCAACCACAAGCTGATGAAAGCAAGCGAGCAACTCGGCAACGTCCGGGAGACGGAACGATGAATCAGCTGATAAACGGAATAGGCTTACTGGGGGTTTTTGGAATCCTCACGTTTATAGTGGGGAGATTTCGTGATGAATATCCGCCGGTGATGAAAGCAGTCGTAAATTCAACATCAGTGTGGAGTTTGTGTCACTTCGGTTGCTACTTATTACTGGGGGTAGTTTCCGGTTCGTGGACGCTTTTCTTTGTGTCCTTTGGGATATGGGAAGGGTATGAAATATGGAGATCGACAGACAATAGTTGGTACGGGGAAGGTGGACTAAGCGGGAAACTGTTTGACCTGTACGCCGATCTTGCAGGATTCATCCTCGGTATATTCTGGGCCTCGGGGTGGTAAGCGGTGGAACTGGATCTCCAGATCGAACGTTACAAAATCAAATCCGGGGGCTTCGCTCCGGATCCGTGGGTACTGGACTTCAACATCTTACATCGACCCGGAGAAGGCGAACGGTACCCCCTGGAGATTCCGACGAAAACCGGGGAGATCATCGACTGGACCGAGGCCGAACGCTTCAAGAACTGGGTAGCAGTCACCGAGGCCGAGGATTCAAAACCGTGGATCTTGAAGGCCGAGGCCCGACCGATCAAGCCGGAGGCGACCGGGGACCTCGTCAACAAATCGATCAAGACCATAGCCGACGTGAGCGGTCAGCTATCAAGCGGAGGATTACCGCTACAGTCGTGGCTAATAAGCGACATCATCAACGTGGGAGCCGACCTGCTGAACTTGGGACAGTATCTACAGGAACCGTTTGCAAAAGGACAGAAGGTGATCGAGGGGAACCCGGAGGGGGTCGAAAAACTTGAGCTCATAGCTCCCCGGAAAATAGAGCCACCGAAACCGAAGAACATCGATCGCTGGGAAACCAAAACCTACACGAACGCGAGCACCGGGG
>JBDGPJ010000059.1:0-761 GCA_042219695.1 bacterium | reverse complement strand
ATACGAGTTCCTCAAGCAAGAACGCCCGACGCTGGACCTGGTGCCGGTGCGCATGTGGTCGGGCTACGGGGAGCCGGACTGGATTCCCTGGAAGGACATCCTGGAGAAACCGATCATCAACCTATACTGGGGGTGGGAATGCAATGATTGTGGAGCAAGCGGAGATGAAAAAGAAGCGCCACCGTGCCCGGATTGTGGAGGCGAAACGCGACCGAAAACTGTCCACTGGGGAGGGATCCACGACTGGAAAAAAGAATGTGGACGCCTTACTTTTCGATATTCTGCGCATCCCTTCTGAAGCAAGGAACGCCAGATCCTCCAGGTCTGGAGGAAAGAGCACCACCCCGGACGAATAGTGCGCGTGTGGAATCCCTTCCGGATCGATCAGGAATGCCGAAACCACACACTGTGGGATCAGGCCGGACCGTCCTGTGCGATTCGATACCCGTTCCGGGAAGAAAAGGTCAGTCAGAAGGAGGCCCAGATGCTACTACTTCCCCCGTTCGAGCATTCGGCGCTTCTAACCAAAGCAGAAAGTCAGACAGCGAACACTCCGGTTCCGTGGCCCTGGCCTCCCGAAAGCGACGATACGAACGCACAAAATGATGACGGGCCATGCTCAGAAGCTGGGAACGGCTAACCGTTTTCCCGTACCCTCCCAGATCCTCGGCCATTTCTTCAAGAGCCTGGTTAATCGATGGATCCAGCCGAACCGACCGGCGAACTTTTGCAGGCATGAGGACCACTTTCCCATTATACCC
>JBDGPJ010000058.1:0-3406 GCA_042219695.1 bacterium | reverse complement strand
TCTCACAGTAGGAGGCAATTATTTTATGTCGGCGGATACGATCTTTCTTAAGGACCTCGAAGTTCACTGCATTATTGGCGTCAATGACTGGGAACGGATGGTGAAACAGCCGGTACTGATTAGTTACGAGATTCCCACGGATGTGAGACCGGCTGCCGAATCCGATGATGTTGACGATTCCATTAACTACAAATCGATAAGTAAATGGATGATTGATTTCACCGAGGATTCCAAATTCGAACTCGTGGAGACCCTCGCCCATGATCTGGCGATCGGAGTGTTACGTCGATTTGAAGTTGATGAGATTACTCTCACGGTGGAGAAACCCGGGGCGGTTCGACATTCCAATAGCGTGGGTGTCACCGTAACGCGTACGTCGGAGGACCTGGAGGAATGACGGGTTCGGATGAACCGAAGTACGAAGTATGGTTGAGCCTGGGCTCCAATCTGGAACCGGAACACCATATCACGGGAGCCGTCGAGGATATTGGCCGTTTTTCAATCGTGGATAAAATTGCTCCCGTGTATCGTACTCGTCCGGTGGAAATGGAACCCGATTCTCCGGACGTCCATAATACCTGTATAAAAATTCAAACGGATTATGAACCTGGTGAACTGAAATCAAAGTTGCAGGAGCTTGAAGCCAGTCATGGACGCGAGCGTACGGGGCCAGACAAACCGGATTTGCATTCTTCACGTACAATGGACGTGGACATCCTGTTATATAGACCGATGCCGCCCGAATTCACGCCACATGAGCAGGTTAAATCAGAAGCGTTTGTTGTCTTTCCGCTCTCGGAAATCGTCGATTCGACGTGGATTGACGAAATTCCCGATTCAACGAGTGAATGGAAAGCTCAAACCGATAAATCGATTATTTTGGAACGGTTGGTGTATGACTGGCCTGATGATTTATCAGGGGAATTAACGGTGTAATCCATTTATGCAAGAGGGGGGCAACAATCCAGATTGCCGTCCACGATAAAACAATTATCCCACCGAAATGATCCAGTATACTCGCAGGTTGTATAAATGGATGTAGAGCCCAGGTCAGATAAACAGGGAATAGTAAAAGAAAACTTATCAAGGAACGCGAATTCCATTGTTTGACCGACAAGAAAATTATGGATAACAAACCTATCCCCAGCAGTAGTGTCATGGGAAGATGTCTGCCATAAGCCCCAAGGGGAAAGAGCATAAGGAGGAGCAATCGAACCGTACCCGGGAAGGGATCTTTGAGCAACTGTCGAATTCCCAGAAACCCAAGCAAAGTGAAGAAAACTCCGGTTGTAATTGGTAAATTAATTGGAGAACGCCAAGACAACCAGATACGGTACAGTACATTACCCTGCAGGGTGGTAAATCCGCCAATACCAATTAAGAGTACCCCGGATAACACGGATGAAAATACCGGTATGACCGAATCATTCAGTACCTCAGTCATCCAGAGAACAAGGACCACGGCTATTAAATTTACGATTAGATCGATGACAATAAATGATCTGCCGGGTACAAGAACCTGACCTACTTCAGCAATCAGAGCTACTGAAGCACATACCACTGTATAATCCAGGTACCGGTACCTGGATTTGTTTATTTTGAGCCATTCGGCGCTGATACCTCCAAGTACAAGGAATAAACCAAAATGAAAAATCAATTCGGTATATTCCAGGAAAGAAGGAGTACCTCCACTAAAGGGGTACCACATCAGACCGAGAATACTTATTGTCCAAAATACCATTACATATAACATGATAAATCAGCAATTACGTAAGTCCGAGAAATAATTTATATCGCGTTACTATTTCACTGGGTACCCTTTGCATAGCCAATTACACCAATTATAGATTGTTCCACCTGAACTATACCAGTCAAATATCGTGAAACGGCAGAGAGAAAACGGACGTCAATAATAGAAAACAAAGGGGTACAATCGATAGTTGAAGTACATTTTGATTGTTATTCTAATTTACCACTCGATCTATTTGATTAATATTCGCTTAAATTTACGACAAACCATAATAATGACAGGGATAAGAAATTAGTGACACACCCCGATCAACACCGGTGGGATCCAAAACACCGCCGTCGGTTGGATGAATCCGTTCAACCGGAGCCCCATTCTTGGATACAATCCGAACTCTCGGGAGAATGGACCCGGATTATTGACTGTGCGAGTGGGATCTCTCCAATGGTACCGGTACTTCGGGAACGAAGGGATCGATTGTCTTCTCCCTGCCATTATCTTCCCGTCGACATTTCACCGGTTGCTCTAAAATTTACTCGTAAGCAATTGAATGATCTTCCCGTATTTGTACATCCCGTACAGGTTGATTTGATGGAGCATTATTGTTTCCGGGAAGTTCGTGGTTTATACGTGGTGACATTTTTTTATTCTCCTGAGTTATTAGCCACAATATCCAAGCAGGCGAAAGCCGGTAGCAAAGTGGTATCGGAAACCTATTGTACCGACCCGGATTCCGGGGACACACCGATTAATCCCGATTATTGCCTGGAGCCCGGTGAGCTTCGTTCTTATTTTTTGGACTGGAAAATTATAAAATACGTGGAACGGAGTAGTGAGCATCCGGAAACAGCCCGAATCATTGCTCGGAGACCGTGAAGCGTAGGGCAATCATTGACAATTTCACCATGTTAACTACATTATTTAGCCCTTTTCATAGGAAATGGGCCAATAGCTCAGCCTGGTTTAGAGCGCACCCCTGATAAGGGTGAGGTCGCTGGTTCAAATCCAGCTTGGCCCACCATTCTTCTTTGGCGTGAACGGCCTTGAAACCCTTGTTTTAAGGCCGTCTTGGCCCTTTCCGATTCCCCACCTATTTTATTAGATTTTACAATTTTATTCCCCGTATGACCCCCGTTTCTGACACTTTTCGACACTTTTTGACACTTTTTTGGAGCAGGTGTTCTTATGCAGTCTGTCGAAAAGGTCACAGGGACCTATTTAAGGAGTGGTTCAACCGCACTCAATGACCGGTCGTGATGTAGATGGGCCGGTCCGAGTCGGGAACCACTTCATCGTTTTTAGAATCAGCTCTCAGTTATACCCGGATGGGCTATGCTGTCATTCCTCTCCCGGCCGGGGAGAAAAGTCCCCCTCGCATTAAAAACTGGACCGAGCGCTGGACGAAGGACGAGGACCAGGTCCGGGAGTGGTGGCAGAAATGGCCGGAGTCCAACATCGGGATCGTCTGCGGGGAGCCGTCCAATCTTGTCGTCCTCGACGTCGATGGGCCGGAGGGTCACCGTGCCCTGAGGGGTCATCATCTTCCGGACACGGTCCAGGTGACCACCGGCAAGGACGAAGGAACCCACTACTGGTTCCGTTACGATCCGGACGAACTCGACGTCGACATTTCCAATAAAGTCCGGATGTACGACCAGG
>JBDGPJ010000057.1:0-6165 GCA_042219695.1 bacterium | reverse complement strand
CCCGGGTGGCGTAATCAGAGACGGCCGATAAAATCGGCTCCTTGTCGATGAGCCGTTCTCCAAACGTCCGTGAGCAGGCAATGTTCTTCTTGGGATCGGGAGCATTCTCCAGGGGAATACAGGAAATTCCACCCAGTTCCCACGCAGTACGGAGTCCCTCAACGGATAGGTTTTCCCGGAGCCAGGGATCGGGTGCTTCCCGTAATTCGAGGGCTGTTTCAATACCGTCACGTCGGCAGGTTTCCCCGCGACGATCCCCAATCCCCCAGATGTCCTCCACGGGGAGATCCGACAGCACCTCACTTACCCGATTCTTCGAACACAAGAAAACTCCTTCGCCCCCTTCACGGGGCTTGGCTCGTTCACTGGCCACCTTGGCAAGGGTTTTGGTCGGGCCCAGGCCAATAGAAACGGGAATGCCCGTTTCGTCTTTTACCACCCGGCGAATTTCACGAGCGTAAGAGGAAAAATCCCGATCGCTCAAATTGGAGAATTCGAGGAACACTTCGTCAATCGAATAGACCTCGTAATTAGGCGTGAATCGCTCCAGGACATCGATCACCCGTTGAGACATGTCACCGTAAAGGGGGTAGTTGGAGGAAAAAACGTGTATATCATGTTGTTCGATCTTGTCGCGGTGCTCAAATAGCGGGGCCGCCATCGGAATCCCGAGCTGCTTGGCTTCGTCGGAACGTGCAATAATACAGCCGTCGTTATTGGATAGCACAACGATGGGTTGCCCTCTCAGCTCAGGTTTGAACACCCGCTCACAGGAGGCGTAAAAGTTGTTGCAATCCACGAGAGCAAACAAACACCGAGTATCGGTCATCTACTGATCCTCCTGAGTTGGAGTATGATTTTGCTACAGGTAACAATCAATCCCTCACGTAAGTTTCGACGAAATCATAACAAAATTCAAAATTTGCTTCAGCCCCAACTCAGTGAAAATTCTCAAGGTGAGAAATCAATTTACCGTCTCAATTACCCGGTCCCCGTGTTATGTGGGGATTCTCCTCCGGGAATCACCAATCACTGAAAATTGTGTCACTTCGAAGTTGATGATTCTGATCACGCATTCGTTGGATCATACAATCCCCCTTCTAACATTCTCGGAATTCCGAGAACCTTGGAAGGTTACTATGCTGGTGAAGGTTGAGGATGGAATCGCCCCCTCCAAATATATGTCCAACCAACCGTATCGAACAAATAAACTTATTTCTTCACATTAGGTACTTTTTCGTTCCTCGTTGAAGGACATATAGGCCGGAAACTCGAACCTCTTTCTTTTCGGGGATGAATAAAATGGTTTATGGTTGAAAAATGGTGTGTACAATACACCTCAAATTATCGTAAGGGAGTGAATTACCATGGAAGAAGATCCCGTGGAACTTATCCAGGACGCCTCCAACAATATATCGGTCCTGATTGATACGGTGGAGGACGAGGACATTATCGCCGAACTGGAAACCACCCAGGAACTGCTAAGCCGTGCCGAGCGAAGTATCGAAGTATCGGCCGAAATGGACGATATGATGACGGAATACCAGGAAAACATGGAAGGACTTGAATAGCCTCCAGAGAATCATATCGACTTTGTGATACGCTCGGGTACTGTACTATTCCTGATCCTCTGTTTTGCTATAGCCAACCCCGCCTACGGAACAACCTCCACACCCTCACCGGATCAACTTCATGATATTATTGTGGAATCCGGTTTTCGTGTGCTTGAAAAAACATTTAATACTCCTGAGCTCAACGCACAACGATGGGACCGGACTTCATCAATTTCTTTCTCCAAATCACTATGGCTCGGAAACGATCGAAAGCCCTTAAAAGCAAATCAATCAACGCCATCGGGAAAACCATTCCTCGTACTTTCCGGTAACGTGGCGTTTGATTTCGCGGGGCGGGCCAGGATAGATTTATCGGCTGAGAAACCTCAATTACTTGCCATACAACGTATCGCTTTCAGACAGGTTAATAACCGGTCACTAATCTTGTTCCCGAACTCCAATCAATACTTTTCTCGTAAAACCAAAAAAGGTCTTAATAAACTGACGGGAATGTCTTCGAATGATTCGACGCTACTAAACACGAAGCTAATCACGAAAAAAGTAAAACAGGTTCCGTTCAACGGAGCCAATACCTATCGGGTTACCTACAAAAATCCGAAAGACCGCTCCTCCTTAACGATTTACGCGGGAACTACTCCTCCGCATAGAATCAGGGGATTTCACGTGAAACCGGCCGACAATTCTCCATACGACATACGCCTTTTATACCAAAAAAAGCCCCGCTTTGCTCTGCGTAAAATCGTCTCTGAGGGATCGGCGGGAACAGTCCCCCAATCCTTAACGTTTCATTACGACGGTTCGACTCTACGGAAGATTGTACCGTCACGAGAGAAAAGCTACGTGCGTATACATCACGGTGAAAACCATTCCACGGGAGCCTCCGTACATGTGGCGGACACGGGGGATTTATACTATCGAGCCGGACACGTTAGCTGGACCATTCAAAATGGATTACTACGCCGGTTATCCCAGAAATTCCGAACGAAAATATCGGGTCGATGGTATCGTGGCCAGGTACGGTTAAATTCCATTCAATGGAGGGAACAACCGCTTAAGCTTAATGCGAAGCCCCCGAAGGGGTACTCAAAACTGGATCAGAAACAACTTACTAAGAAATTCATGCCTATCCTTCTTCAATTAACGGCTTCCGCCATGAAAAAGTGAATAATGGGTCCCGAATTGATTCAGTTTCTCCGGAGGAATGGAATTACAGAGATGGGAAAACACAGGAGTAGCAGAGGTACCACAAGTACCATGCAAAATGTTAAAACCGCTGAATCAGGGTGTAAATCGGAATTACTCAACGGGCCGCTCTTTTTCCTCGAAGAAGACTAAATCACGGAATCGGACATTTGTGAGTCTGGTTTGTCGAAATATTTTATTGAGGTAAACAAATTCCGCTCATTAATGGAGCTTTTTTATTCCTTCGACTCCCTAACAGCTTGTTCTCCCGAAGCCCTATTTGTGCATGTTTCCACACTAATGCACTTCAAACGCTTAATCCCGTAATTCCTCTCCTTCTTATTGCCTATGTACAATTGTGAAACCGTACTTCGCTCAATCAAACTAAACGCTTATAAATCATGGATTACGTGGGTGGCAACTCCCCAGATACGTAGATCACTCTCTTTTGAAACTTCAATGGACTGGTAATCATCATTTTCAGCCTGTAAATAGAGGGCATCTTCTCTTTTTTTTAATCGCTTCACACTCAATTCACCATTTAACACAGCAATAACAACCTTACCGTCACGGGGTTCCAGGGAACGGTCCACGACAAGGATATCATCGTCGTGAATTCCGGCATCGATCATGGAGTTACCGGACACCCGGACAAAAAACGTTGCAGCGGGGTGTTCGATGAGATGTTCATTGAGATCGAGGCGTTTTTCCATGTGATCGTCGGCGGGCGACGGAAATCCGGCCGGACAGGCCGCCTCGGCCAGGGGTAGTTCCAGCTCGGTTGATTCATCGGACGTATACACTTCAGTAACAGTTGCGTTCACGGAACTTCCCTCCCACAGTAAATATCCATTGGTATCAGAATATCACAGGGTTTCGACTTATTACAAAAAATTCTGTCCTCCACCACTACATCAGTACACAATAAATTTTAAGATTATGATATTTAAATATGTACAGATGATAAGATAAAAAGATGACAAGATGAAAATCTTTCAGCTTTTCTTATCTGGTCAAATCATGTTATCAAAGTTGTTACCATTCGACATTCGTTGGGTAGCCCTTTTATAAGGAAAAGTCATCAAAGATTCATGTCCGGCCCATAGAATTGAAAAAGTCATTACGATTAAATCCGTCAGAAATAATTCAGACAAATACTATCGTATCCACATTTTTTGGAATCTTCGAAGATCATGGGGAAGAACGTGTTCTATAGGCCCGTTAAGGGCGAATTAAACACTAAAAACCAAACACCCCCCCGGAATTCCCCGACGAATAATCAAATTCAATCTCCTTAAGTCGGTTGTAGAGCTCCCGTTCCTTCTGTTTTACGTGAACTTTACTTTCTTTTTGCGTCTGTTGTTCGGGGTCCACAATGTCCGTGTCGATGGTGATCCCAATTTCCTGAAGGGCTTCCTTGACTCCCTCCGGGTTGTTGAGCACGGATTCGTAACTGATAACAACACTGTCCTCTATATTTTCATAGCCGGCGATAAGAGCGTTATTGTTCTTGTACCAGGATGGATGAAACTCACCGATACCCCGCTTGAACTGGCTGGCTTTCACGTCGGCGGGATTTCGAAACACGAACACCGCCTTCATTTCCTTGGCCAGATGTCGGTAGAAAAACATGGAGGGAATTCGCACAACCTTCAAACCACTCCAACCCTTTATATCATTTAACCGCCGGACTACCTGGTTCATTTTTTCGGTGTTTTCGGGAGTCATGGCCTCCTCGATCACATCTTTTGAAACGTCCTTCGCCACTTCCATTTCGTAATACCCGCCCTGATTATACTCGTCTCCCTCAAAGTCGCTGGGGAACTCGATTCCCCCACTCTCCACGAGCTGACAAACCAGTGAGGTCCCACTACGGGGATGACCTCCAACCAATACCGACTTTTGCATCACAACAGCTTCCGTCATAACATAATCACCATCCGGTTATTAAATGTTTCCGGCAATTCCAAACAGCAACCATCCGTTTAAAAAAATACATACATAATTCAGTCCTACGGTCATACGGTGCAACCAGGAAAAAGTACTGTTCTGCGAATCCCCGGATTCATCCTGTCCATCCGATGAATCGGATTCATTACGCGAACGGTTAATCGGATTTATCGCACCACGGTTTACGCCCATAAAAAGGGCCGACAGCAGGGCCAGCAAAACGTATAGTGACAGACCCGACTCCCCGGTGAACATCTGCAACAATACAAAACATATCCCCGTTAACAGACCAAGTACGGCGTTTAACGTGAAATACCGCGGCCAGAGTACACTGGTAAAAGAACGAGCATCGGGTTTATCGAGCACCATAAAGATAATAGGTGCCGTAAGAAAGCTGGTATATATCATTCCCCCAAATTGAAGAGCAACCATAACTATGATTCCAAACCAGAGAGAAAAATACATACTTAACACCAGCGAATTTCTCGGAATTCCCACCCGAAAAAATCAGAGTACAAACTCACTCTGATACTACTAAACCTATTGTCCATAACCAGTACATTTCCATCCAAATTCGAGGATCCAACCCCCGTGGATACACCCCGTCTCGTCATAACGAGATTGGAAATTCCACAAAATATTACCAATGGATAACTTAGTGCCCATAAAGATTGTATAACCCAAGTTTGGCTACGATTTCTCAATATACTCCTTGCTCCTCCGTCCGTTTACACACTCCAGCCATTTTTCCCTAATATCCGATGTATTCCCGGAGGACAGTAACTCCTGTTTCATCGATGTGCGTGCAAAAAGCTCCGCCATCGATCCAATAATCTCAAGATGGGTTTGGCGATCCCCGGGAGGGCCCACCGTGCAAACACAGATTTTAGCCTGGTCCCCATGATTGTTATAGGAAACGGGTGAAGAAAGTATGACAAGAAGCACCTGGGTTGTTTCTAAATCGGGAACAATTCCATGGGGAAAAGCAATTTGATCTTCGATGTAAGTATCCTGTTCACTTTCCCGACTCCATAACGCATCGAGAATTTCATCACGATTAACCTGTTCACCTTCAAACTCCGACGCAATCCGTTTAAAAAGTTCCTCTTTATCCTCCACTTCCATACGGACTACGCCCTCATCGTGTTCAATAATATGATCAAGTTCACTTTCCTGTTTTTCTCTTTTTTTCATCACCGACTGAGGCTCGGCAAGGTTACTGCGAACCCGACCGACACTACAGTGGGCTTCTTGAGCAATCTCTTCTCCATAATCTTTGCCCGCGAACCCTTCGAAGGTCTCATTGGTTAGACCACCAATAATTAATAAATCAGCTTCCTGGGTCATTTCAATCACGGACTCCGTCCATTCATCGACGGGTATCTTTTGGGCATCGGACTGCTGCCTACACATACTGCGAAGTTCCTCCTGGTACGAAGCAACGAATTCCTCCGCGTTC
>JBDGPJ010000056.1:0-4030 GCA_042219695.1 bacterium | reverse complement strand
CTGGCAACCAATACAATCTAACTGAGCCTGAAGCATGATTCCCGGGGCGCTCCCCGAACTACCAATGGAGGTCGGACCCGCCAGTGTTACCACGGGACAGCCCAGCCAGCCGGCCAGGTGAAGTGGGCCCGTGTCGTTTGATATGACCGTCTCCGTCCCTTTTAAAATTTCCGCAGTTTCCTGAAGAGTAGTGTCCCCCGCGTGGTTTTCAACGTGTTCAAAATT
This sequence comes from bacterium, assembly GCA_042219695.1. Classification (GTDB taxonomy): domain Bacteria; phylum T1Sed10-126; class T1Sed10-126; order T1Sed10-126; family JBDGPJ01; genus JBDGPJ01. Next base: position 3,805 of record JBDGPJ010000056.1, on the reverse strand, counting down.
AGATTCAAGCTGTTCTCCAATTTCACGAACGTCTTCCCCCCCTAAAATTTGAATTTTCCATTGACCTTCTTCCAAAAATTGATCGAAAAGACTCTTCCAGTGGTACGGAAACCATCGTTTTGTGTCCCAACCACCGGCTATGATACAACCCACCTTGTGAACCTCCGGTGACGAATTATCCTCCGGGGAATCAAAGGACCCATTTTTTTCGTACGATTGTTCATCCGAGAAACCAAAACGGGTGAGTGTTTGTTGGGGAACGGATAACCCATCCGGTAGAACCTGTGGATTTGAGTCATTTATTTCAAGCACGTATGGATACAATAGTTTCCACAATGAATAAGCCGTTCCTCGATGCACAACTCCTTTCTCCGGCCCGGGATCCCAGCGTAAGCCCCAGTGAATATCGGGATCCATTAATTCCGTAAGTAATGCGGAACGTAAACTGTCATGGGAATTGATGAGGAGATCGTGTTGGGGACAGTTTTCAACCCAATTCTTAATAAATCTCGTTTCAATTCCATGGTCCCGGCCTTGTTTCTGCCATTCGTGCACGGGACATGAAACAATTCGATCAAGCTCTTCTAACATTATGGGAGCCGCTGAATAAGGTTTGTCCGTGTAAAAGACAAATTCTTCGGGTTGAAAAAATTCCTCTACGACAGAAACTAACGGGAAAGTGGAATAGACGTCCCCGAGTTTTGTCAGTTGAAGGATTCCCACTGATGCAGGGTCTCGTACAGTTTCCGGTGGTCGAAGATTGAACGACGATAACACCCCCGGAAAGGACGGCTCGTAATAGCAATGTCGCAACACGAGAACAAACAGTTCCTCACGGGTGAGTTTATGTCCGTTTTGTTGTTTTTGTTTGATCTCCTTCGCCAGGGATTCCAGTGTCTTACTGATAAATATCACTCTGCCATTGTTCAAAATTAGATTTGAACTCGTTTCGAACGGACACATCCACGAGATGATCAGCCGTCAAATCGGACATTTTAAGTTGAGTCTCCAATTCAGGGGGGTCCCCCTCCCAATATAATTGATACACGTGCCGTACATCTCCCGGACTGAGAGAAAGTCCCTCCCACCCGTATTTACGGGCCTGTTCCCCCCATAAATTCAGGGAAGCCACAAAGGCCAGCCAATTTCGAAATGTGTCCCGATTCGGACGTTGATCCGTGCAATCGTAATATCGAAACCAGAAGCTCCGTTCATCCGGACGTCCCTCGAGAAATTTCACTTGTGAGTAATCGCTGTAATCGAGGGTCTCTCCCCTGGTAAGTAGCGTAGTTGCATCTACGATCGCAACGGCCGGAATATTTTCAATTTCCGGAGATTGTTTACTTTGAAGTACTATACTGTCCGAATTCCACGGACCCACCCACAAACTCGATACGAGGTCAACGCAGGGGATCCCGCGCATAGAAATTAGGTGGAGTGGACCAGAATCAGTTGTAATCATTCCCTCCACGTAATCGGCAAGGTGCATATCCTCCAGTAAATGGTTGGTCCAGCGGTACCAGGGTATTACTCCGGAGTCCTCCACGAATTGGTCGTACACCTGATCCAGTCTCTCCTCGTCGTCCGGCCCTCCGATCAGGCCAATTTCAAAGTTCTTTTCACGAAGTGAATGTACCGTTCGAGTACAATGGGAAGCCTTCCACTGTCGGTCTTCCATGCGAGAACCGGTATTAATCAAAACGTGATCGTTTTTTTCGGTAGAATGATCGTGAAATAAGTCCTCCATTTTATTAGATATACCCGTATCCTCTCGGGCGTACAGTTTTTGTGAGCCAGATATGGCATCACAATAAATACGGTCTTTTGAAGGGGAACGTAGGTAAGTTGCCGGGTTGTCCCCACTTCCGGAGAGGATGTGATACGTAAAATATGGGTTACCATACAAAACAGGGTCCAGTTGATCGTCCATGAAGAGACCGTTCCTGACTTCCCTATCAATTAGGTGGCCAAGTATGGACGCCCCGGGTGACCAATGAAGGTTTATCAGGTAATCATATTGAATATTGTTGAACTCGTTGATTTGGTTGCGCATATCCGAAAGGACACTGGAGGAATCATGCTGAAGCTGATCCATCCACGTTTGAGTAGGAAGTTGATGTAACCGGTCAATTCCAGGATGGTCCACAACTCCCATCGAGCAACGTTTTTCACTTACGAAATCAATTCGTTTCCCTGGATATCGTTCATGCAACCCCCACAAGAACGGAATCGTATAGGTGACGTCTCCAATTGAACTCAATTGGATAACAAGTATTTTTTCCGGGAAGTCCGGCGGGGGACCAAATTCGTAATCGAAATCCGGGTATTCGTCCCAAGTTCGCTCGAAGAGGTGATATTGCCAGAGGGTGTACCAATCGGTACGTCGAATTGAAACGTCATCATTACGAAGACGTCCCGGTAGAGTACTCGATTCGGATTCGGTATTCACAATGAAGGTGCGACACGACCGGGCGAAAACATCGTTACATTGATACCGGTGCGTGGACTCCCAGTAAATCAAGTCCCTGTTTAATAGACAACTTGACCAGTCGAATTACACTGAGACGTAGCCTCGTTTTGGCGGGAGCGGACGTATCGAGAATTTGATGTTCACCGTAATAGGAATGAAAATCGTTCGATATTTCTCTCAGCCAGAAGGTCAACCGGTGCGGTTCCCGCGATTGGAGGGCGTTTGTCAATACATGAGGAAAATTCAAGGTCTTTATTAACAGCCGGTGCCCCTTATCCGTAAGCTTTTGTCGGGTATCTCCGGTAAGGTCAAACTCCTCGGGAACGTTATCCAGGATGCTGGCCATACGCGTGTGAGCGTATTGAACGTAGTAAACGGGATTTTCTTCGGACTCCGAAACTGCCAGTTCAATATCAAAATCCAGCGGGCTGGAATGTCGGGTAGTAAGAAAATTAAATCGAACGGGGTCGACTCCCACTTCTTGCACGAGATCTTCAAGAGATTCGAACTCCCCTTCCCTCGTGGACATCGAAACGGGTTGATCACCACGAAAAAGGTTAACGAGCTGATACAGCTCGATTTCGAATTTTTCCGTATCGTGTCCAAGGAAATACATGGCGGATTCGAGACGCTTCTGATAACCGTGGTGATCGTGACCCCAGATGTCAATATATCGATCGAAATTCCTTTCAAATTTATCGTGGTGATACGCCATATCATTTGCAAAATACGTAGGTTCGCCATTGTCCCGTATTAATACTCGATCTTTATCGTCCCCGTATTTCGTTGTTTTCAGGAAAACCGCCCCCTCCTCTTCTTTGATCAACTGTTCCTTTTGGAGGGAATCAATTAATCGATCGACCTGTTCACGGGGGGCGATCTCACGTTCACTTTGCACGGAATCAAACTCAATATCACATCGATCAAGGACTTCAAATATTTTGTCCAGGATGACACGTTTCCCCACTTCGGCCCACTCCTTTGGAGAATCATCCGGGCCAAGATCATGTTGATCTACGATTTCACGAATATAATCACCCTTGTAATGATCCTCCTCCAGCTCAACCGATTCACCATCACGCTCACGGGACCGTAATTGAAGACTTTCCCCGAGTTTTTCCATCTGAGTACCGGCGTCGTTAACGTAGTATTCCCGGGTGACTTCGTAACCCAGTACGTTGAACAAACGACAGAGTACGTCACCGTAAACCGCCCCACGGCCGTGACCAACATGCAGGGGTCCCGTGGGATTTGCACTAACGAATTCCACCAGTACCGATTCCCCTTCTCCCACGTCCGGAAGGGATATCGGAGGATCATTAATGATGTCCCGGG
>JBDGPJ010000055.1:48382-63047 GCA_042219695.1 bacterium | reverse complement strand
GAATGATCACTGGAATTCTACCTCAAGCCTCGATTGAGAGTTCGATACCCCCATGAGATTCATCCCCGGCTTAACAGCCGAGGAATTCTCCTTGAGGGGTAAAATCAACCTCGAAGCCCCGTGTCGTTCACAATAGAGGATCATTCTGCGCGGTTGTAATTACCGAGTAAAGTCCACCACCTCGAGGATTGTTTCTTCATCCGTCCGGCGGATCCAAATCACCTGATTGGGATTAAAGGAGGAAACTTCCAAGTCCGTAATGATTCCGGGATAAGTCTCAGACCGTCCCACCGGGTGGAGACGCTTGTCCTTCAAATGAAATACACGAAGTCGTGAGCGATCGGGCTCGGAGGTCAACCAGTTTTGAACCCCCCCAGTCTGGTCGGGACTGTTCACGGTCACAACCAACTTGCGTTTGAATAACCACACCGGAGGGATTCGCACTGGTTCGGGCTCTACACTGTCCCCCCGCGGATAGACTGCCACCGGGTTTAGTCCAAAGTTAACGTCCACCTGATCCAGGATGCTTCCATCTTCGAGCAAACGAAGGTTTCCGGCCTTATCCAGCGTTAAAAACCGCCGGTTCCCAATGGAGGTCATGGATAAAAGCCTCGTCTTGTCCGAGGAAGTCACGGTTCGTCCTACCTTAAATTTGCTCTTTGATGTACCAAGTCGGTTGATGTTGGGTTGCCAGAGACGACCCGGGTCGTAACGTTGCTGATAAAGAAAATCACCCACGGGACGCACGGCTTTCAGGGGGATTTGTTTGTACCGTTGAAGGGATAACTTCTCCTTCGTCTGACGAACATAAAACAGAGTACTTAAAAGCTCACTATTGTACTCGTGTATGACGGTTAACAGTGCCGACCCAAACTGGTTAGGTAGGGAATGTAAATCCATCGATAGGATGGTCCCATCCATTGTTTTCTCAATTCCCCGTGAAATCTTACTCAGGGAACGACCCTGACTTAACATAATCTTGTGCTTGTCAGACACAACCCATAATAGCTCCCCGTGAAGCTCCCCGGTTTCGAGAAAGTTGAGCGGACGAGGGGCGGACCACATCCGAACCGGTTCAGACCATGTAACGTCAGAGGTGTCCTGGACCCGCTCCGAAGTTTTTTTCAATTTGCGAAAATCCAGACTTTCCGCGCCGGCCCCCGGCGAAGAGTAGCAAAGAAAAACCGATAAAATCACGGCTCCAATTACCCGGAACAAACGACTCATAACAACACTCATCTCCGGAGTTCAACCCAGATGCTGATTTACTTCGATTTTTCGTCACCGGAAAAAACCAACTCAACGTTTTGTGTATCACCGTCGAAGTTTACTTGCTTCGGAGCTGAAAATCCGTGGTTCTCCGTCCACGATCGGACGGTAAATTCCCCTTCTAATTTAGCCGAAATGTGCAGGTTGAAATCCCCTTTCTCGCCCGTTCGTACCTTTAAGAACGGTGAATCCAACTCTATCGCGTAAGCAAGCATAGAGGGGTGAACGTCACAACGCACTTCCACCACTCCAGCTTTTTCAAAAGTGTAGGACACTTTCGTATTCGAGTAGGTTACCTTGTTCATCAACTGTTCCCCATTTTTAGGTCGCACAAGACGAACGTTATGTAAAGTCATCTCAGAGTTTTTAAATTCCACTTTACGTCCGGTTCGTACTGGAAGTACATGGGGTTCAAATGTCTGATTTACCTGGTCGATCAAGGAGTTGCGTTTTGGTTCAAGCTCCGGTTGAATCCCTTCAATAAAGACCAGTGCTCCCGACACGGGTTTTCTACCGTCCTCCGTGGATGCGTATACGGTTCCCTTTAGAGTACTGGTGTCCTTTGTACCACCGGCAAAAGCAGTTGGAATCCCTGTAACTATCAGGAGTAAACTCATGCCAAGAATGAATGACACATACGTTGTAGTTTCTTTCGTAGTAATCATCGTTCAAACACTCCTTTCAATGAATTGATAACTCCGAGTTGAAAAATAGCTCGTGAACTTTATTAAATCCGAGAAAAAAGAAGGCCCCCGTCCCCTGATATCCAGAGTGGGAACGGAAGGCCCTTTGAAAGGAAAAATGGTTGCTAAAACGACGCGGTCACCTGTCCGAGGACGCGATCCGCGGCACTATCGGTTTTGCCGGTGCTGGTACCCCCTTCGTCATTCCCCTGCCAGCTGGCCTTCAAAGTCAAACGCGGAGACCAGCTGTAATTAACACCGACTTCAATCTGTTCGAGTTCACCCCGATACTCCGTGCCATGTTCGGACTTCGTCCCGGCACCAAAGAAATTTTCGGTCTCATCATCAGGGGTAATCGTCTGGTAACGACCTACGATCGAAAGCTTGCTTGTGGTGTTGTGAACACCTTCGACCATAAATCCGCCACCTTCGATATCGTTGCCCTGTCTGGTTTGAGTGCCATCCAGGTAAAGCCCCGTAAACTTATAAGCGGGACGACGATAGATAATCTCTCCGATTACGTACTTGTCCTCATTTCCCCCGTAAGCACTGGTATCGTCGGTCGTCGAAGCGTTGTAATAGGAAACTCCCGCCTGCAGACCTCGTAAACTCCGGAACGTATACTGGACCTTACCAAATACTCCGGACGGTGACGCATCATCGAAATCTGTACTCGATGGGGTTTTTTCTCCCTGACCGTTAAATCCACTTACCTGGTACGAAATTGGGCCTCGCATACCGCTAACTGATAGGCCTACGTCCGTGAAGACATCGTGCAAATTACCGTTTCCGTGATGTCCCAACCAGGGATTTTTAAAGAAAACCACGTCTCCGGGAAGTGGATTACCGGTGGCCACGTGATAGTTCTTAATCGTTCCGTCAAAAAGCTGAAAAATTCCGGCTTTTACGGTGTGATCCTTGAGTAGTTTGTCCGTTGTAAGATACATCCGCTCGACCTGAATGGACTGATCGTGGGACGACCCGATTTCATCACCGGAAGAATTGGGATTGATCATAAATTCACTAAAGAACTTGGCCTTATCACCAACCGGCCCTTTCACGTAGAACATCACATCCTGGACCGTAAGGTTATCGTCGGAGTTACTCTTACCGTCCCGGGTGCCGATGTGAGTGTAATCCATTTCGACCACGCCGGAAATTGACGCTCCCTCGGCCTGTAAAGGAGTTACCGGCGTCAGCGTCATCCCTGCTAAAATAACTAACGATAGTAAAAATAGTGTTAGTCGTTTCATCGGTCAAACCTCCTTAGAAAAGTAGAATGATCGCTCGATCTCTTGTTTCCCAATTTGTTTATACTGACTACCTACACCTCCGTTGATACAGTTTTTAGATCCGTACCCATTAATAGCGCAACTGTCGTTCCGGTCTAATTGAGTGGGGGTTTTCTCCTGCCAGAAAAGTGAGTAGGGCCTTAAACAAGCCTTATATGGGGGTTTGCGAGTGAATAAATGATCAACAACGATTAGAAAGTGTTTTGGGGAAATACAAGAAATCAGGTCAGTATGTCTCGCATTTTTGCAAGACTTTCAAGGTTGGGACTAGGGGAGATAAGGGAGAAGCGTGGCTCGAATCACCTGCTTGAGTTTCGGAATCAGCAGAGTGGGATCCACCTCGAAGGACATGTCAGTGGATAGTAACAAGAATATTTGGAATGCCAGTTCTGAAACCAATTGCCTGCAACCGGGTGAGGTGGCTGAATTTAAGTTACGTTCGTTGTTGCGTATATATTGACAACAGACGGCTTCTACGGAGAGAACCAATCCAAGTGAGCCCGATTGAGACCGGAAAGAATCCTCCGGTTCCAGACACTCGGACTCTTCGAGTAAAGTCGTAATCGCGTCCGTTAACTTGTGAGTCAGTTTGAGTTGTGTTGTATTTTCCATGGTAGGAATAAATAACGCATAATTTATTCCTGGACAGAGGATCCACAAAACAGTTCCTCATCTGACGTCATTCCGGTTAAAATAAAGTCAACCGAAAAATCGTTAAATCATATGAACCCAGGATCGGGTAACTTATTTCAAAATCACGTATTATTCCGCAAACCGGAACTCGTCCTGAAGAGCAAAAAAAATAGATTTTAAGGAGATTTTAAATCAAGCCGTAAAGGTAGGTTTCGGATTCTTATACCTGCCAGATCGAAAAAACGGGAACGTATCGTGCAGACCTTTTACCCCTCAAGTCCGTAGTCATTCATCTTTCGGTATAACGTGGAGGGATCGATACCGAGGCGCTCGGCGGCCCGGGTACGATTACCCTCGGTGGCTTCGAGCACCCGGCGAATATGCTGTTTTTCGTAGGACTCAACGGCCTGTTTGAGATTATCGGACAATTCCTGTTTTGATGGAGTTTTGCCTCTGATATCCCGGGGAAGCTCCTCCGCCATTAAAAAATCGTCGGAACTCACAATCATCCATCGTTCGACAGTGTTTTCGAGTTCCCTCACGTTTCCGGGCCAGTCGTAGGTCATCAGGATTTGCATGGCGGCATTCTCCGCTCCCAGCACACTCCGTTTTAGTTGTTCATTGTACTTTTTGATGAAATGATCGACCAATAAGGGAATATCCTCACGTCGCTTACGAAGGGGGGGAAGAGGAATGTGAAGAACTTTTAAGCGGTAGTACAGGTCTTCTCGGAAAGTACCTTTCTCCACTTCTTCCTTGAGGTCGCGGTTGCTTGAAGCAATGATACGCACGTTAACCGGGATGGTTTCCGTCGAGCCCACCCTTTGTATTTCTTTTTGTTCAATGGCCCGAAGTAGTTTGGCCTGTAAGTCAATGTTCATCTCCGATATTTCATCCAAAAATAGGGTTCCTCCGTCTGCCGTTTCGAAATAGCCGGAACTGTTTTCTTCGGCTCCGGTGAACGCCCCCTTTGTGTAACCAAACAACTCGGACTCAAGGAGAGATTCCGTCAAAGCAGCACAGTTAACCGGGACAAACGGTAATTCCTCCTCCCGGTCGGTCACGTTATGAACCGACCGGGCGGTCAGTTCCTTTCCGGTACCGGATTCCCCCGTTATCAGCACGTTACTTCTCGTTTCACCGGCCTGATCAATAAGCTCAAACACTTCACGCATGGCCGGACTCTCCCCGACAAGTTCAATTGATTCCCGAGTTTCATCCGCTCGGGAAATTTCTCGCCTCAAACGGTGAACTTCGTTGGCCAATTGTCGATGTCCGAGGAACCGCTCGATTTTCTCAATTACTACATCCGGGTTAACCGGTTTGGTCAGGTAGTCGTAAGCCCCTTCCCGGAAGGCTTCCACGGCAGTGTCCAGGTTTTCGTAGGCCGTCACCATAAAAACTCCCGTCTCGGGACACACTTCCTGAAACCGGCGAAGCGCGTCAATACCACTCATTCCCGGCATCACTATGTCACATAACACGGCGTCAGGTGGGGAATCCTGGACGAGTTCCACGGCTTCTTCACCGGACTCGGCCGTACTACACTCATAGCCCTCTTCCTGTAGGATTTCCGCAATATCCTCCCGGAAGGGAGCTTCGTCGTCCACCACCAAAATTCGGTTTGTATCGTTCTTCGTGTTCACGAGGGATCCCTCCGGCTTTGATCGTCCGAGGAAAGGCGGGGAACCTCTGGGGAAGTCGCCAGTCGTCCCTGTTCAACGGGAGGGGCCGTCTTTTGTCTCAACGGGATCTCCACGATGAACCGGGCTCCTCCAAGGTCACTGTCTTCCACTTCCATGTTCCCGGCGTGGGCATGGATGAACGTCCTGGAAATGGAAAGTCCCAATCCGGAACCCTCCTGTTTTTCCGTGTAAAACGGATTAAATATAGTCTCACGTTTTTCCGGGGGAATTCCCGGTCCCGAATCCGAGATCGTTATCCGAATGTTCCCGTCCCCTATCTGCGTGCTGATCTTTAATGTTCCCGTCCCGTCCATTATTTCGATAGCATTGATTAATAAATTTAAAAACACCTGTTCGAGTTGATTATAAACGCCCGCCGTACGGGGTAGATCCTCGGCTAATTCTGTTCGAACTTCAATCCGATCCGATTTTTTATCCATTTTAATGACCTCCAATGTTTCTTGAAGGATCTCGTTTACATCAATCATCCCCCACTCCGAACTACGACGCTGTGAAAACTGTGAGATCCCGTGAACGATCCCATCAATACGGCTTAGCTGATCATCGAGAAAATCGAGGTTATCCCGAATAAACTCCGGATCGTCCTTTCGCTTCATGCGATGGATTCGGGTTTTCATGGAATTTAACGGGTTCCCGATTTCGTGAGCAATCCCCGAGGACAACCGTCCCAGCAACCTCATTCTTCCTGCGTGATTCATTTCGGCCTGCATCAGCTTACGTTCGGTTATATCCTGGAGAACCTGGATCACTTCAACAACATCTCCGGATTCGTCCCGGACGGGAGAAGAAGTTATGTAGTAGTCACGTTCCTCCTCTTCTTCAGTTTGGATAGACACCTCGTGACGGGTAATTTCCCCGTTTTCAAAGGCACGTTTCGCCACACACACTTGCTCGCCGTCCCCGGTTTTTATCTCAAACGGGCAGGTGATCTCACCAGCATCCCCAACCCCCCAACTGAACCAGTCCTCTAAAATTTGATTGTACCATTCGACCTGGCAGTCCTTATTTAACAAAACGATCCCGAGCCCCGCCGCCTGTATGATGCCTTCGAGGCGTTGCTGGTTAGTCCGGGCTTCTCGCATGGAGTCGATCAATTCGCCTTCTTGCCGGCGTAATTGATCCATGATCATGTTCACAAACAAGGTGGTACACAGCAGTACTCCTATGAAGGCAAACATTCGACCGCTAACAAACCAAATGTTTCGCGATGCATGCGTGACAGCATGCTCGGATGCATCGTGGGGGAAAATCTTTATGGTAATGTGCGGGATAATACCGAAAAACTCCGCCATTCCGAGGGATACGAACAATAAACTCGTCAATCCCGTAAACATCCAGGATACAAAACGTGAAAACAAAATGGAGGCGAGGATCACGTGAAAAACGTAAATAAGGAAAAAGGGATTTTCCAATCCGCCGGAACAATGAAGAAGCAGTGTGAGAAAGAGAAGATCGGATAACATCTGAGCAACCAACTGAAGGTAATAATTCGAACGAAAACGATACCAGGTAAGGTATATCAAATTTGTCAGAGTTAGTCCTGTCACAACGACAAGCAAACGATAAAAGCTTTCCACCGGCAAAATTTCAGTCGTCTTGCCGAAAAGTACGGCCCCAGAAACGGCAACCACGGCCACCCACCGAAGCTGGATGAACCATCGAGTGTATTTTGCCATTCGATCTCTGTACCAGTTTTCCACCGAATCAAAATTTAGATTGTGGGTGAAGGGCTCCTGGTTAATGAAATACCACATGACAAGGAATCCAACCAGTAATGCCGTCCCTACGCCCCGCAGGATGTGTATAATCGACAGAAGTTGCTCCGAAGCATTCCTCAACCAAATTTGCTCAATCACTTCATAACCAGCAAAAACAACGAAAATAACAACCAGGATGAGCCATATTGGTTTAAGGATCCCTTGATGATCGAAATGATCAGTTTCCATGGCACAACTCACCTGGCAGGTTATTTATTTTCCCGGCACTTTTTGAGAGCAATACAAACTGTACTCAATTTTCCCAAACTTCATCGAATCACACGGTGCACACTCAAGTTAGACGTATCTACTTCTTTGAATAATTTGATTAGCAAGCTTTGTTGAAAAGATTGTAGACTTTTTAAGTTAGAATTCGACACTAATCACTATAAAGGTACTTCGACTACGTTTAATTCAACATTCGAAGTCTTCGAAAAAAGTCCCAAACTTAATGATTAACATTGAGAGGAAAGATACGTTACCGGTCAATCGGTGTAGAACAACGGTTCACGACACTGGTCCAGGTAAGATTTTTGGAACCATTAACCATTCAAAAAAATCTCTTTGGGGAAGACTTTTTTTAGTGTTCAACACCACAATAACCAAAAGAAAGAACTTAGTATTAGGTGTTCGTCGCACTCGAAATGGATCATCTTTGCTCGGCGGTTCGCAGATCCGCTCCCTCCATCATGTTCTCTACAGACCTTCAACCTCCGTCCCTACCTGAACTTTGGGAAGTTCCAACATTCATTTTCCCGGTTTATCTACATTGATTTTGTTACCGCTCTATAGTTTAAAATACCCGCAAATGGTTGGGAACGTCCTCCTTTGCTCAGGGCTGTTACTTAGAAAAACTGGCAGATATTCCAAATTTGATAGGTCAACCCCAGTCTTCGCGTAAATCTAAGATGTTGGCGAGGTTGGCTTCGTCCGATTGGACGGGTTCAATGTCTCCTTCCGAGGAGGTCATGAGGGTTGTGACTCCCGGGCCGTGTCCCGATATTACGCTTCGCGAGTGGACGACGACTCCTATCGTAATGGCACCGGATCGGTAGATGCGACCGTAGGTGTGGTCGGCGTCCTCGATAGCCACGACGTCTCCAAATCGCAGGCTGTCCAGGCCATATTCCTCGACGATCTCCTCGTCGAACATCTGGATGTCGTAATCTCCCCTGTTTGTGTTGTCGGCGCCAAGACCGGATCCCATGATACGTGCCGGTACCCGGTGGGTCACCGGTATTCTCATACCATCGTCGCCTTCTTCAATGTCCATAGCATCCAGTAACCGGGGACTGCAGTTCAGCGCTTTGATGGATTTGTATTCGACCAGTTCCAGTCCCACTCCCTTTGCTTTCACCTGGACCTGGTCTCCCACGGTGAGCTCCTCTAAGACGTCCCAGGGGAAATCGATCATAACGTGCTCGATACCACCGTGGGTTCCGATCACCGTGCCTACGGGATTGTCCTCTTCTTCATCATCCTCGCCCCCGTCCCAGTCGAGTAGTTTTGCCCTGTTCCCCACACAGCTCATCACGTTGAAAGCAAAGTTATGTTTCGCTCTGCGACCTCCCTTGTCCGACATGTTACTGAAACTCGCCCCCGGTTCCACGTGGTCGGCTTCCCAATCTACCGCGCTGTCGCCCACGCGGGCATTAAAGGTTATGCCTCCTACTCCCGGGAGTACCCTGGGTTCGCCCTCGGCGGATATCACGTAGGGGGAACGTCCCTTCAAGGGGTGTGTAATCTCACCTGTTACGGATTGTTCCACGAGTCGACCTTGATTGGTTTCAACCATCGTGCTTCAACCTCCGATTGTTTCCTATTGAAATGTGAATATCCTATTCAATCAATTGTTAAGGTCTTACAATTACTCCAATTTTATACTTCTCTACAGCAAGTGAAATTTGCACAATTCAGAAGCGGTACTGAAAGGGTACAACAAAACAGCACGGGAGTAACCCGCTCATGTCAAACACGGTCACCGAGCAAAACGAATACGATTTTTTCGGTCCCTACAGCATAACCTCCTACGAAAACGGGTTTGACGTCATCCTAAAACCGGTTGACCGGGCCGATACCGTCACCTCACAGCTCTGGTTCCAGGCCGGATCCGTGTACGAATCGGACGACAACAACGGACTCTCCCACTACCTGGAACACATGCTGTTCAAGGGAACCGACGAGTTCGAGCGGGACCGGATCAACGAGATGATCGACGAAGTCGGCGGGCGACAAAACGCCGGCACGTCCAAGGATTACACCAACTACTACGCCACACTGCCGAAGACAAGTTGGGAACGGGGACCACGACTGCTGGAGCAGATGGGGTACCACGCCCTTCTCCCCGAGGACGAGTTTCAGAAGGAACGCCAGGTGGTCCTATCGGAACTGGACCGCTACGAGGATGATCCGCGCAAAAAACTCTGGAAGGAATTTATCCCGATGCTGTACGAGGGGCATCCGTACGAACGACTCACCATCGGCCAACGGGACGTAATTGAGGACGTCACCATCGAACAGTTGCGGGATTACTACAAACAGTTTTACGTGACCAACCGGAGCGGTCTCGTTGTAGCCGGGGGATTCGAACCGGACCGAGCCCGTGACATGGTGGAGGATTTGTTCCTCGATGAACCGGCCGGTGAGCAGGCGGTTCACTCGTTTTCCGACCCGGTTCCGCCGGAGTCCGAGTCCATCCGTCGTATACAGGAGGACGTCGGCCAGGTGTACGGTATGCTGGGAACCATCGGGTACCCGGCTTCCGACCGTAAATCGATTGCGCTCGACGTTCTGATGAAAGTTTACGGGGGAAGCAACACCTCCCGCCTGTACGAAAACCTCGTACTTAAGGAGCAACTGGCTTCACAGGTCTCCTCCAGCTTCTGGACACAACAGGAACCCGGACCCGTTTACGTACAGTTCCAGACCTCCCCGGACCGCACGGACGATTTGCTCGAGGGGATACGCCGGGAAACCAGCCGAATCGCCGAGGACGGGATCACCCGGGAAGAGTTTGACCGGGCCAAAACCCAAATTAAAACGCAGTTCATTTATTCCTCGCAAACGCCCTCCGGGCAGGCGAATCAACTCGGTTACTGGCACACGATCGATTCCGTCGAATACTTGAATGATTACATCGATAAAATCGATTCCATCACCCGGTCCGACATCACGTCGGTGGCCGAAGAGGTACTGGCCGATCGGAACTGGGCCGGCGTATTACTAACCCCGGAGGATTAACATGTCACCGTCGACTCAATCCACCGCTTTTGAAACCGTCTCCCGTGAGAACGGCGCTACGTTTGTCCACGAATACCGTGAGACACCTCCAATCGTTGCGATTCGTATCTTTCTACCGGGGGGGAGTGCTTCCGAATCCGCCTCCCAGCACGGGATTGCGGAATTGACGGCCGACCTGTTAACTACCCAGACGAAGGAACGGGATATGTATGAATTCGGGCGCTTCGTGGAGGACCACGGTCTAAAAATCTCCGGGTCGGCCGGACACGACTACACCCTGTTCTCCTTCACCTGCACCTCGGATTACCGTGAGGAACTGCTCCAGCTGTTGAACGAGATTTTCATGTCCCCCGGATTTTCCGAACAGGCTTTCGAACGGTTGAAGGAACAACAGTTATCCAAGATCAAGCAACGAAACGACAAGGCCTTCGACACGGCCATGAACGAAGCGATGAAGGCGCTGTACGGGGATCATCCCTACAATCACGATAATGACGGTAGCCTCGATACGGTAGAAAGCCTGGGAATCGACGACATACGTTCCTATTACGAAAACAATTACACAACCCAGAAGGGGATCGTTTCGGCCGTGGGGGACATCCAGCGTGAGGAGCTTATTTCCGGTTTTGACAACCTGGTTCTGCCCGCCGAGGAGCCGTCGCTTGCTCCTCCGGTTACCGAATCCGGCGCACAACGAAATTACGTGGAGATGGACGTCGATCAACCCACACACATGCTTGCTTACCCGGCCGGTAAGATTGCCGATCCAAGCTACCCGTCAACAAAAGTCCTCAATGGCCTGCTCGGGGGAGGAATGAGCAGTATCCTCTTCAACGAAATTCGGGAAAAGCGTTCCATGGGATACCAGGTGGGCTGTTCGTTCCCCTCGCGCCGGGAGGATTCCGCGTTTCTAATCTACCTCGGCGGAGGTAAGGAAGACGGCACGGAATTTCGCAACATACTTGATGAGATTATTCATGAAATCGCGGAATCCGGCCCCGAAAAAAAGGCACTCCGGCGAGCCCGGGAATACATTAAGGGCAATTTTCTCCTAAACCACGAAACCCACGGCAAATCAGCCTGGTACCGGGGATTCTACGAAATCCTCGGTAGAGGCGCGGATTTCGATGACGAGTACCCCGAACTCGTCGACCGGGTCGACTCGGAACAGGTCCAGTCGGCCTGTAGCGAGATCCTCGTCAATCAAGCCCCCTCCTTTGTCACGGTCCGACCAAAATAAAACCACTCCGCGAGGTATGGCCTCGTGGAATTCTCAACCGAGGGTTAACTCAGGTTTTCTTATCTTTTTTGAAAAAAGTTAAGAGCAAAAATATTTTGTCAAAACAAATCCGCGTGTTTTGATTTTCATCGTTTAATCGCGTACCGAGTACCCACCGTCCACGACCAATGTTTCACCGTTGACGTAGGAAGCCCTGTCACCGGCTAAAAAATAAACCGCTTCTGCAATTTCCTCCGGTTTTCCAAACCGATCCATGGGCGTCGATTCCTCGACTCCCCTTCGCGTTTCTTCATCTAATCCGGCAGTCATGTCGGTGTCGGTGTATCCCGGTGCCACGGCGTTGATTCGAATCTCCGGGGCGTAGCGCTGGGACAACGTGGCCGTAATACTTTCCAACCCGGCCTTGGAAGCACAATAATCGGCAATCCCGGAACGACCACAATACCCCAGTCCCCTGATAGACGTCACGTTAACGATCGATCCACTGTCAATCGTCTTAGCCGTTTCACGCAGGAGAAACGTGGCGGCGGTGAGGTTCACGTCGATAATGTTCTGCCATTCTTCCCGTGAAAGTTCCTCGAAATCCACCGGCGGAGTGACTCCGGCGTTGTTTACCAGGGTACCCGGTTCACGTTCACGGATAAAATCCATCAGTTTGTCGAGGTCGGCTTGGCTTGAAAAATTGGCCTGTACCGTTTTTCCCCCGTATTCATCCGCGAGATCTTCGGCCGGTCGTTCCGATTTATTGTAATGAATCAGGGGAGTCCAGCCACGTTCACCAAAAATCTCCACGCATGCTCGTCCGATTCCACGCCCGCCCCCGGTAATTAAAACTGTTTTGTTCATTGTCACCCTCCTGTTTTGTCGTTATTAATATAAGCTAATTAACGCGATTATTTGACAGGATCGCCTTCAAACGATTGAAAAGCTCCGGTTTCCCGAAATCCCGGGCTCCACGATAGATTCCCACGTATTCTCCCTGCTTCACAACGATTCCAAAGGGGAGTGCGTAAAAGGAACTGGTGTCATACATCTTATGCAACCGGCGGTTGGAGTCTACGTAGGATGGCAAAGAAAGGTTTTTCCTCTCCCACAGGGCACGAATCGCCCCGGGGGTATCGGAAACATTTACCGGTAAAATGCGTAACCCCGAGTCGGAATAGGTACGGTGTAGACGATCTAATTGAGGTAGTTCCTTGAGGCAGGGCTTGCACCACAAAGCCCAGAATGAGATCACCGTGAGTTGGGCCCTCGATCTCCGCAATTGAACGGTGTCACCGGATACCATCTCCAGGTGGGAATCAGGTAACTGACCGGAAAGCGGATCCAGGTTCAGGGAAGATTTTAACGGGGGAGCACCGGCACTGACCACACTGGCCGAAAACAAGAAACACAGGAAAAGACTTACCGCGATAAAACGATGCAATGGACGTCAGCGAATCAGTTCGTTTTTACCGGTCGGTCATCCTGGTAGGTGAAACGAGCCTCACCGTCGACCTTGTGGATTTTAATTTTGTACGGTTCAAGATGGTGTCCCTTTGCTTCCATCCAGAAATCAAGATCAACTACGGAATGGGTCTCGTCGCCAACGACCTTAAAATTCGTGCAGGCAAAGTAGATCGTCTTCCCGTCCCGCTGAATCTTGCGGACCGGATGGAGCTTGGAAAAGGTAAGTTTCCAGTCCCGGTCCAACTTTTTGTCGTAGATATAGAAATAGCCGTTCTTTAAATCCTGGTCCTTGTTGATGTAGCCGGTAATGGCCTCCTTGATATCGGTCGCCGTGAAGGTTTTTTGTTTCTTCTTGGTATCACTTGCCTGCGAACCGTGGTGCTCCTGCCCTGATTGTTCGTGAGCCTCCTCCCCGGGATGCTCGTGGGACTTTTCCTCGTGAGTTTTAACAGATTCACCGGGATGCTCACCGGAGTGTTCAGCCGTGGGTCCTTTCGTGTACCAGAATAAGGAACCACCTGCTACGAGTACAACGACGACTGCTATTCCTATCTTACGCAACAAGGAAACCAACTCCCTACACTTAGAATTTGTTATGTCGTATAATCTCACGCTTGCTAAGAATTTATCCACTGTATCATAATACACATCCATTTTTTAGTTTTAGAACCACCTAAGAAAGGAATCCGTAATGAGAATTATAAGGCGATCTCGTTGGATCGTGTTTGTTTTACTCATTACTCTCACGGCCTGCTCCGGTGTTCGTCTCTTCCAGAATTCGGGAACGAAATCCAAGGGGAAAACGATGGATTCCTCGGCCGGTCCCCTGGCCTCCAAACGCGCCTTTGAATTCCAGTACGTAGCTAACGTGTCAGTCGACGGTAACCATGAGCCGACCGTTCATATCCCGGTTCCGGAGGATTCCCCCTGGCAAACCATTCGATCCATCGATTTCGAAGCACCCGTAGAACCGGATATTTACCATGACCGCGATTACGGCAACAAAATTGCCCGGTTTGAACTCGAATCATCGGACGATACTCAGACGGTACGCATGACCTTCCGGGTGAAACGCAAGCAACGCAAACTGCAGGTACCCGGCACTATTTCAACACGATCCTTTGAAAACAGTCCCTATTACAGCCGTTTTACGACCCATCATCCCTACATGGAAACAAACTCCCGAATCAAAAACATGGCACAGAAAATAAAGGGGAAATCCGAAACGTACATGGCCCAGGCTCGGAACCTCTACGACCGTATTCGAAAAATGATGTCTTACGATAAAAGTGGTAAAGGCTGGGGCCGTGGTGACATCAGCTACTGCTTAAACGTGGGTAAAGGAAACTGCACGGATTTTCACACGTTGTTTACTTCCCTGGCGCGCGAATCGGAC
>JBDGPJ010000055.1:43966-48372 GCA_042219695.1 bacterium | reverse complement strand
ACACGTTTTACGACTCCGTCGCCCGGGAGATGGGTATGCCGGCCGAATTTCTCATGGGGTTTCCTATCCCCCGCACGAAGCACAGCGGTAGCGTCGGCGGTTACCACTGCTGGACGCAGGTTTACGTACCCAACCGTGGTTGGATGCCGATGGATATCTCGGAAGCGGACAAACACTCCGATCTCGTTGATTATTACTATGGCACTCTGGACGCTGACCGCGTCACGATGACTATGGGAAAAAACATCAGGCTATCCTCCGGGAAACGAGTTAACTACCTGGTATATCCTGAAGTAAACGACGAAGATCGTACCACCGTCTCCTACTCCTTTTCGTTCACAAACATTCCCCTATGACTCAGGAACGAGGGATTCAACTGTACGCAAATCAGTATTTTTATTGATATCCAAATCTATTAGCAAAGGGGCTCAAGTCTATGGCAACCGTAGATACTGAAACCGATGTTGATACCAAGGACATCAAGGAACTAAGTTCACTGATACAATCCCTGCGGGACCAGGTTTCCAACGTTATTATCGGACAGGAAGATGTGGTCGACCAGGTGTTAATGTTACTCCTATCGGGGGGACACGGACTGCTTGTAGGTGTGCCCGGGCTCGCAAAGACATTGCTCGTGCGTACAATTGCGGAGTGTACCCACCTGTCTTTCCGGCGCATACAGTTCACTCCGGACCTCATGCCCAGTGACATCACGGGAACAGAGGTTATCCAGCAGAACCAGGACACGGGCGAACGAGAATTTCGATTTCAGAAAGGCCCAATATTCTCCCAGGTCATCCTGGCGGACGAAATTAACCGTACACCTCCCAAAACCCAAGCTGCCCTGCTGGAAGCCATGGAGGAAGAACACGTCACGGTTGGAAACGAAACATATGAGCTCCCAAAACCGTTTCTCGTGCTCGCCACTCAGAACCCACTGGAACAGGAAGGAACCTATCCCCTACCCGAAGCCCAGCTCGACCGGTTCATGTTCAAAATACAGGTGGATTACCCGGAATACGACCAGGAACTGGACATCATCATGCGTGAAAGCGGTCAGCAGGACCACGAGGTGGAACCCGTCGTTGATGCCGATCGATTGATCGAGGCACGTAAACTGGTACGAACCGTCGTCGCCTCCGAACACGTATCTCGCTATGCCCTGCGATTGAGTCGTGCCACAAGACCCGATTCCGATCATTCAACGAATACCGTACAAGAAAACGTGGAATGGGGCGCCGGGCCCCGGGCCGGTCTCCACCTCTTGCTGGCCGGACGGGCCCACGCGGTCATTCACGGTGAGCCACACGTTTCGATTGAGGACGTGAAGGCGGTGGCTCCCCCGGTGCTTCGACACCGCATTTTGTTGAATTTCATGGCGGAAGCCGATGGATTGTCGACCGATGACGTGATTCAAAATCTGCTGATGGAAGTACCCGAACCGGGGAGTTAGTGGTTAGAGGAAAGTAGATGGTTGTGAGTCAATAGTAAGTAGTAAGACGTTTGTTTCGAGATTATTGTCACTGAATGAAATATAGCCCATAGAATTCCCCTATGAGCACTACGGATAACCGTACATTGATCATAAAACGTCGAGGATGAGATTATGAGCGATGTGGATCCGTCCGAAGTACCCGGTCTCGGTACCCTCGAACTGAAGGTACGTGAACTTATGGAGGGACGTCACCTTGGAATCCACCAATCTCCCCACCGGGGTGCCTCGGTGGAGTTTGCCGAACACCGTCCTTACCAACCGGGGGACGACATCCGCAACCTGGACTGGAGTCTTTTTGCTCGAACGGACCGCTTATACATAAAGCGCTATGAAAAATACACCGAATTGTCCGGGGATATTTTCGTGGACGCATCCGATTCCATGGGGTTCGGCGAAAAATGGTCCACCGCACAACTATTAGCCGGGGCCATGGCCTACCTGCTATCGGCCCAGGGAGATCAGCCCGAATTACACGCTCTTACATCCGACGTTAAACAGGTTCCCTCTTCACGAAACCGAAACCAACACCGGCGAGTTATCAGGGTTCTTGAAGAGACGGATCCCGAGGGGAATCGCAGGCTATCTCCTTACCTATCACGCTGGCTTCACGAAAACCGGGAACCCTCACTGCTTGTTCTCTGCTCCGACTTTATCTCCGAGGATCCGGAGGTGCTCAACGACCTGATGGACCAGGCCCATGGACGGGGGCACGACGTTGTTACCATTCACATTGTTTCACGTGAAGAACTTGAACTCCCCGGGGAAGGACCCGTGCGGTTTACCGATCCGGAATCCGGTGAAACGATCGACACCGACGTGGACGGCGTGAGACAGGAATACCGAAATCAATTTCAAAGTTTCCTCGACCGAATTAAATCTTTATTTATTCGCCGGGGAATGGGCTACCTCCGTGTCGTAGCCGAGGAAAACCCCGCTCATCAATTCGGCGATTTCATACGACGCCGTAACCGCCAAATTCAACGTACAACGGGAACCGGGAGTTAAGCGATATTGAATCCTCACGTGTTTGAATCCGGCAATAAAACAATGTCGATGGAAAACCTTGCTTGTTATTCGACAGTTTTCTTTCTTTTCGTCGCGTTATTCACTCTTCTACATACCCCAGCCCATTCCATCGATCCCCGCACCTTTGATGAATTAATCCAACCCGATCCTGGAGATTCGAAACGACTTCAAAAATCGAAACGAATCCTGAGACGAAACTCTGATCACACGATGGCTCTCTACGGATTCGCGCATTCCAGCTACGAACTCGGACGCTACAAGGACGCCGTAAAAATGTACCAGCACATGATCGATATCGGTGTCAACTGGAATCCCCATTTTATTTATTCCGACCGGGCGGTGGTCCTCGCCCGTCTCGGACGCTACCAGGAAGCCGAACAAAGTTTCCGAAAATCGATGGAGATGAATCCTACTTTTGCTCACCCCCACTCGGGATTGGCCATCATGTGGATCCGGCAAGGTCGTAATTACAAAAAGGCCGAGAAATTTTTAAAGGAGGCCATCCAGTACGAGTCCTTTGCCCAGGTTTTAAAGGATTGTTACCGGGCGTACCTCGGTGCTGCTATTTTAAAACAGGGACGCACCGATAGAGCCATAGAAATTCTGAAACAGGCCAAGAAAAAGATCCCGGTCCAACTGGTTCGCCAGAACTACCCCGTGAACGATATCGAAGCCGTCTACGAAGTCCGCTATTTCCTTGCTCGGGCCTACGAAAAGAAAGGGCAAGATAAAAAAGCCAGGCAGGAACTCAACGAGGTCATCGAAGTTTACCACAAGCGAAAAAATGCCCCGGACGAAGGCCGGAGTTCCCAGATGCCCAGCGGTACCTGGAAGGCCTACGAACATCCGAACGTCTTTCGCTTCCTTTTTCACCGCTGGGAGTTACCATGAATTTTTTGAATCCCCTGTTGTTGTACGGACTCGTCGGTCTCGGACTGCCAATCCTCATCCACCAGCTCACCCGCCAATCTCGACGGGACCGGATGCTGCCAACCGTACAGTTTCTCAAGCAAGCCTCCGAACACACTCGACGCTGGAGGAAACTTCGGGAATGGTTGTTGCTAATTCTTAGAACACTCATCATTACCGCAATCGTGTTCGCATTTGCGAGACCCTATCTTCCCGGTGTGACCGCCGGTACCGGCAAACAGCGTAAGAATAATGTAATTATTCTGGTCGATACGTCCGCCTCCATGGGGTATCAGAAAAACGGATCGTCCCGCCTCAGGGTGGCCCGACAAAAAGTACGTGGACTACTTAGCGAACTGGGATCCTCATCAACGGTAAGCCTGATCGGGTTTTCCGACACGGTGACCGAAGTTGTCCGTAAATCCTCCCCTGACAATACACTTATCAAATTGAATAAACTGAATCAGTCGTACCGGGGGACGGACCTGTCCCGAGCCCTTGCTTACGCTTCATCTTTCAAAAAACCACGGAAAGTATTTTTGTTATCGGACCTCGGTAAAAATGGATTTTCCTCCCTTAAGGACCAGTCCTTCCCCGAATTAACCGACGATCTCAAGATCATCGATCTTTCCCTCGACAAACCACGAAACACCTGGGTGAAATCGGTACGCCGGTTACCGGGAAGTCGCAACAAAGTGACCGTAAAAACCCGTTCCTCACATGGCAGGAAAAACGGTTCACTTAACATTAAAACCGGCAAATTTTCGAAATCAATTCCTTTGGGCAATTCATCGAAGCAATCACGGATCCTGGAAGTACCCGGCCTTCCTCTGGAGGGCCAGGTTCAAATCAAAGGGGACTCTTTTCCACTGGATAACACGCATTACTTCGTCGTCCGTGGACAATCCGGAGGAACAGGTCTTTGGCCGCGAGATCGAAGGCAGCGAGCGCTTCGAGGAGGAGGCCGTCGATTGCG
>JBDGPJ010000055.1:41530-43956 GCA_042219695.1 bacterium | reverse complement strand
CTTGGGGTTCAGGTATCGGAAACGTCCAGAAAATACCTTCAAGCACTCGGCCAGGTGGAACTGACGTCCATTCCGCCCGGAGATAACAAAGCACCGTCTACTTACCTTGTCGAACGTATCCCGGGAAACGGCCAATCAGTCTGGAAAACGTGGAAGAACTACGTTCGCTCCGGGGGACATCTCGTGATATTTGCTCCGGCATTTTCAGGAATGGATTCACCCAATCTCCCTCGGTGGTTCCCCGTCTCCATTGATGGTCCTTCACAATCCGTAGCCGGTCAGCGGTTGCGGGTTACCGGAGGTGGACTCTGGTTTTCCGGGTTATCTTCAGGGACGATATCCGGTCCGCTGTTTTTCCGATTTCGACCGGCTCGTACACGCTCCCATTCCCGCAAAATTGCTCAGTTTGGTAAGGGAACACCCGCGGTGGCGTCCCGCTCCGTTGGTGAGGGTCGTGTTACTTTTTTTAATACATCCTCCGATGCGAGCTGGAGTAACTGGGCGCGTCATCCACTGTATCCCGTAATTATGTACCGGTTGGTCAACCAGGAACAATTCGACAAACGTCCGGAAACCAGTCAACACACCGGAGGACGAATTTCTTTCCCCGCCGTGAAGGGGGTAAAATCCGTCAGAATGAAGGGGAAATCAAAACAACAATTAACGGTATCCTTGCGCAAGGGAGTAGCCCGTACTCAACCGGTAAATCGTCCGGGGATCTACAAATACGGACCACATCAAAGAGCTGTTAACGTACCTCCGGGCGAAAGCCGTCCCGGAACCGTATCACCGGATACTCTTCGCAGTGTACTTCGGAGCAAAAACCGTTTTCCCGATATTGAATCCGACGATATCGGTGCCTCCACTCTGATTGGTAACAAAAACCGTTCCGGGGAGAATTACTGGTGGTGGCTTCTCATGAGCTGTCTATTGCTTGTTCCCGTCGAACTCGGACTGGGATATACAACGGAATGAACACCCTATATCCCCTTACTACGGTTGTTAAAAAATATCTAAACGTTCGTGTATCGATTCCCCTGGTTACATATCGATGGCAACGCCGATTACTTTTTTATCCTCGTACTTTCGCACAGTAATGGAAATTTTCAGAGAATCGTTAAACTCGCAGTTTGATCAATTATCGTTACCCAATCCACATGGACGAACCCCGGGATTGATTCACCCATGACCCCAAAAGAGGACAATACTCAACGCGAGAATCGCAATTTTCTGCAATCTCTCACCCCAACGTTGTGGTTCCACAACATGTGGACGGCCTTCGTTCACGTCATGGTGTTCCTTGCGTCCGTGGTGATATTGACCGGGATTGTCGGTTTACTGGACTGGGTGCTTCATTTCCCCTGGTGGCTACGGGGTACGTTTTTGATAGGCATTCTCAGCGGTGGATATTTCCTTACCCGTAAGCTGTACTCGACGGATCCGGTTTTTACGTTGAGCGGGCTGGCCGCCCGGCTGGAAAACCTGTTTCCGGGACTTCGCGACCGGCTTGTAACCGCTGCTGAAATTACCGAGGGGAGGATCGATACATCGAATAAATTACGTCATTTCCTTGTCCGGAGGGGCCGACGGCTTCTCGGTACAATTCGATACCGGACTTTACTCTTAAAAAATTCCAATGCCTGGGGAGCCCTGGTAATTGGAATATCGCTCGTGGCCCTATTCTCGGTGGGATATGCCAGCCCGGAAGGACTGCTCCGCCACGGGGGACGAATATTCCTTCCCGGTGCCCGGATTTATCCCCATACTAACACCCACCTACACTGGCCGGATGAAGTTCAATTTGTCGAGGGGAAAGACGCCACAATCGACGTCTATTTTTCGGGCACCGTACCGGACCACGCCACGCTATGGGCCTACTCGGATCAAAACGGCTGGGAACGATATTCGATGAAGCCACTGGGCCGACGTGACAACGGAACGTTCCATTATCGTTATACGCTTCCCCGGCCCGCAAATAGCTTTGAGTACTACGTTACAGGGGGAGATATTACTTCATTTGTTCGTTGGGCCCGAATGCTTGTTCCTCCTGACATTGAAAACCTGTTATTGTCGGTACAGTTCCCCAACTACACGGGACGTTCCTCCCAAACGTTCAAACCGGGGCCCCTGCGAGTTGTGAAGGGATCCACCGTCACACTGCGTACCAATTTCGATCCCCGAGGTTCACAGGGACAGGTCCGACTGTCGTCCGACACTACCGGTAAAAACGTGAAACTTCGCACCCGAAGCGACTCAAAAGTCGCACAGTTCACCGTGGATGAACCCCTTACATGGGCCATCCGGGCACGCAGTCCGGATGGCGTACGTACGGTAAATCCGGATACTCGGAAAATCGAAATTATGCCCGACCACGCGCCGGAAATTTCCGTACAAAAACCACCCCAGGAACACTCGGTGTTCTCCGT
>JBDGPJ010000055.1:33513-41397 GCA_042219695.1 bacterium | reverse complement strand
CACGCCCGGTGAAAGTTCCCTGGGACTTCAATACGAAATCCCCCTCGAACAACTGGATCTCCAGGTGGGGGACGTTATGACCTACCGGGTGCGGTCAACGGACGCCAACAACGTAAGTGGTCCGGGAGTCTCGGAAAGTGACCTACACTTCCTCAACGTCGAACCGTTTGACGTGTACCGGGAATGGGCCGGGGTGTTGAAGAGCCAGGCCGATTCCGCTGCGAGAAAACGGATGCGCCGGTTCACTTTCAAAATTCGCAATATAATGAACTCCGAAAAGGCCATCATGAACAGAACCGTCTCCCGCTTGTCGAAACGATCATCCGATACCCGTTTTCGCAACGTCAGTGAGGACCAGGCCGATATCCGTACCGCGGCGGATTCCGTAATACGTGCCTTCGACGAATACCTTAAACAGGACAATGTACAGTTCCCGGAGGATAAGTACCTTGCTCTCCGGGATGCCAGTAAGAAAATGAAACAGGCAGCCAAGCAAATTAAAAAACGGAATCGAAACCGGGCCATCCAGTCACAGCGTATCGCCGTTAACAAACTCAACAAGGTTCTCCAGTTCATGCGCGTCAAATATTTTAAATCCGACCAGCAGATCTCGGGAAGTACTTCAAGTCAGGTTACACGGGATTTCGACGCCCCGGAGGACACCGGTCCGGTACGAAAACAAAACAAATCGGACGCATCCGGGTCAAAATCCGAAAAGCCGAAGATGACCGATGAAGTGAAGCAGATGCTCGACCGGGCCGATCGCCTGTTAAAGCAATACAAGAACCAAAAGAAAGTCAAAAAATCTTTGGAAAAAATGGGAGAAGCCACCAAGCAACGTCTACTTGATTTACTGAAACGCCTCGGTGAGTTAAGCAAGCGTGAACGTCGTGAACTGGCACGGATGGTCAAACAAATGGACCTGGTGAATTCCCAAAAAACGTTCCAAAAGGCCCTGGATAAGATGGCACGGAAAGGACAGTCCAAAAAAACTACGAAGGATTTATGGAACGACCGGCGACCCCAGGCCAACGATCACATGGATACGGCGGGACTGTCCGCCGAACAAAAACAAGCCGTAAGAAACGGTCTGGGTTCGTTAAAACCCTGCCGTGTAAACGGTACCTGTTCCGGAGGGGCCGGACGTAAACTCAGCAGGCTCAAAAAGCGATTAAAAAAATTAACAGGCCGTGGAAAGGGAAGAGGAAAAGGAAGAGGTCGCGGTTCGGGACCCACAGGTGCCGGTGGGGAACAACAGGAGAAATTAGCAAAATTCCTGAAACGACACGGAAACATTGGAAACATGACGAAACGACAACGGAAAAAATTAGCAGAACTGGCCGAACAAGCCGGGCTTGTGGACAACGCTGATTCCACCGTAAAAAGAATGCAAAAGGCCGGTGATGATAAGCTTCGTGAGGCTTCGCGACAGGCACGTAAAGGAAACACGGATAAAGCCCAAAAAACCCTGGAGGAGTCCGAACTGTCCCGAACTCAGGCTGGAAAACTGGCGGAAACCCTTTACCGGCTGGAATCAACTCGACGACTGAATAAGGCTATGCAACGGATCACGGATACACAGCAAAACAAGATGGAATCACTGCTCGCCCAGGGGAATGAGGCATCCGATACCCTGATTGAGAAGGCCGGGGACGTGGCCGAACAGGCCGGGCTTGCGGACGATTCCGATTCTCTGTCGGACGCCCTGAAAACACTTAAAAACAGCGGGACTCTACGTGACGTAATGGATGCTCTCGCCCGTGGGAACACAGGGCGAGCCAAACGACTGATGCAACAATCGGGCGTCCCCAGTACACAGGCAAGACAGGCGTTGCGCGTACTAAGTGGAATAGCCGGGGCTTCTTCCGCGAATCCACGTGAACGATACATCCGGAGGCTTCGCTGGAGAGCTAACCGTCTCACAGACAGACCACGTAAGTTCAAGGGGACGGGATCGGTTGTTAAACAACTGACCGGTCTAAAACAGGACCTGCGAAAATTGCACCGAGTCCTTCTCGACGAACAATCCGGTGACAAACACGAGCTGCCTTCGAGCCCCGAGGAAAACGTTCCCGAGGAACTGGCCGAATTGGTGCGAAATTACTTCCGGCAGTTAAACGAATGACCCCCTATATTCCTTCCGGGCCTCCCGATATTCCAAAAAACATTCCGGATGGAGGAAAAACATGTCCATGAAGTTCCGTGTTGGAAATGGTTTTTCTCACGGGGACACATCGATCAAGGTTAATATGATACCCCACTCCTTCTCACGTTCTCGGAATTCCGAGAACGTGTCCACATAGGGTCGTTTGTATGATTACCTTCACTGCCAACGTCAAAGCGGTACAGGCGATTACGATTGCTTTGCTTGCAGGGATCGGAACGGTAGGACTCTACTTCTGGTTTCTTCGGAAGGAAAACACTCTTACGGCTACGACTCTCACCTTGATCCGGGGGCTAATTGTAACTACGCTCGTTCTCATAATGATGGGACCGGCCATCCCCGTTGTTCCCGAGTACAAAGGAGACGGTCCGCTGGTTCTGCTGGATCGCTCTCTATCCATGAGTCTAAGCATAAATGATAAAAACTCGCGATACGACCGAGGAAAATCCACGGTAAAGCAGATTCTGGACTCCAAACAACACCAATCTAAAATACAGGTCCTATCCTTCGGAGACACACTATCCGAATCCATACCCGAATCAGCTCACGGCAATACCCGGCTGGCCTCGACTCTCGAATCCGTGCATCGAAACGTGTCCCCTGAACGTCCCATTGTGATCCTTACGGACGGCTCCGTCACCAATACCTCGGAAGTCTCACGAATTGCCCGTCAAATATCCACCTCGGGCCGGAAAATCGGAGGATTTTACCCTCAAACATCACGGAAAACTGAAGAACGCCGTATTCTGAAAGTCTCCCACGGCGCCCGAATAAAGCGGTTCCGAAAAACAACGATCACGGCCACGGTAGAAACGAAAACTACGGCCCGGGTTTTACTATCCAGCTCCGAGAAACAACTCGACCAAAAAACCGTCCTACCCGGTACCGGCCCAAGGACGGTCCGGCTCTCCTGGAAGCCCGAAACCCTGGGTAGCCTAACCGTTTCAATCAAGGAACATCCAAAAGAAAAGGTCACCGCGGACAACCGGTCCGTTTTCCACCAATGGGTTGATTATCCGGAGGATAAACGTGTTGCACTTGCATGGAAAAATCCATCCTGGGACGTACGATCCCTTATGACGGCGCTCGAGTCCGCCAAAGACCTGGAACTTGTGGTTACGGACTCAAAGCTTTTAACCAAAGAATGGCGTCAGAAACAGTCCGATAAGCGGTTTGACGCGTACATTCTGGCAGGCTTGAAGGCTTCCGACATGAAGGAGAACGTGATTGATTTAATTGCCGATCACGTGGACGAGGGGTCCGGGTTTCTCATGGTAGGTGGATCTAATAGTTTTGGAGCCGGGAACTGGGATGATACCAGGCTTTCCGAACTGCTACCGGTCCGGTCCCCCAGCGGTGTGGTCGTGCGTAACGTAAGAAGTAAACCGGAACTTACCCGAACCGGGAAATTCCACCCGGTATCTGATGTCTTTGATACCCCTGGGCTGCGTTTCCCTCGTTTCAACCGTACGGACTCCGTAAAACCCACGGGGGAAACCCTTCTCGAACTACCAACCGGCCAAAATACGTGGCCCCTGCTTGTGACGGGACGTTACGGTAACGGCCGGACCATGGCTGTAACCGGTCACGGGTTATGGAAATCCATTTACGAAGGAAAGGGGACCCGGGAACAGCTATATGAATTCTGGAGAATCCTGGCCGGCCAACTCGTTCCCAAATCAAGCGGGGGTTTACGAGTAAGCTGTCCGTCTACGTGGTACAAACCCGGAGAAACAGTTGAATGTAACGTTCGTACACGCGGCCTCGATTCATCGGTGGAATGGACGGCTACCGGTAGCGGTATCACCGAGAACGGGGATTTGCCTTCCGAAGGAGGTTCAATTCAAGTCCACCCCCGTAAGGACGGTATCGTGCGGTTTGAGGTGTCATCCAAAAAAAGCGCCCGAACCATCCGGGACAAGGCTTTTGCCAATGTAAACCAGTCAATTTTTGAGCTAAAAAAACCAAAAGTTAATCCCCAATTGGTATCCGACATCGCTCGTATTACCGGGGGACCCCACGGCCGGTTCGACGAGGCACCCAAAAAAGTTAACAAGTTGGAGACCGAGTTGATCGAAAAAGAAGTAGAAGTAACCTACCGTGACATATGGGATCAGCCCTGGCTCATGACGGCACTAATTGGTTTCTTCGGGCTGGAATGGACCATTCGAAGAATGAACGGATTACGGTAACGTCAAAACAAACCCACAAAGTCTCGAAGTACACATGATCTAAGCTTGTGGCGTGTCCTGTATTTCGATCAATAGATAGAAAAATGGCATCCTTTTGAATAAGCGTTTTTCGTTTTCGCTTCTACAAGATGTAGTTTTTGGCGTATTTAAATTTCTGAAGGGACAAGACATCCCCGAAAATGAATGTTCCAAAGGGATACAAGCAACATCGAAAGACAAAAAGGATAGTTTTGGACCTAACCTGAATTATTTATGACAGAAAAGCTGTCGGAATGTTTCCGATCTGCGGATCAGCCGACAAGCTGAGAGTATGTGGAATCCACAATACACTCTGTATAATTTACGTTGTTATTAGAGGTTGATTTATTACAACTTTCAAGCTTGACGGCCGTATTGTAGAACCCCTTAATGCATGAATTTTTTAAAATTCATGAAATTATGGGGCCTAAATAGAATTGAGGTTTTTGGGTATGTGTAAGGAACTGAGCAACTTTTTTCGCCACGTTACACAGGTGGTTCTTGTCGCCTTTTTGTTCGTTGCCATACCGTTTTCAAGTGTAACGGGGGCCGACCGCGCGCTCGTAGTCACTGGAATTGCCGGTGATAAGAAACACCACGAAACGTTTCAATCCTTAGGTCAAGGTATGAAACAGGCACTAAAACAAAAATTTTACTACGGTGACCGCGTGGATTGGCTCGCTGAAATTCCGGATCAAGCAAAATCAGCCGACGGACAATCAAGCGATACCGGGCTGGACCAGTGGATGGCCGAAGCGTCGGACCGGGCCGATACCACCGATGAATTACTGGTATTTCTGATTGGCCATGCCAACGGAGACAATAACCAATGGAGGTTAAACCTTCCCGGGCCCGACTACACGGCACGCGACTGGAAAGAGTGGATTAAGGCCTATCCCGGAACCGTTTCACTGGTGGTCTCCGCGCCCTACTCTCGGGAATTGGTTCCGGTGGTCTCCGGTGAAGACCGGATTATCATTACGTCCTCGCGAACCCGTGAGAAAAACCACTGGATGTTTCGTAGGGGTCTCAAGCGCCTCATCCTCGGCACGACTCTCCGAGAAAACGAGTCCAAGCCCTCCTTTCCGACCATTCAACCCACGGACAGTCTGTTCACATTCTTCCGTACAATGGGAGAACTCATGAAACAGTACCGCAACCAAAAAAAATACATGCACGATCAACACCCCGGATTGGACGACAACGGAGACGGAGTTGCAACCGAATTTGAATCCCTGAAAGGGAATCTTTCACAGGGATTGGACGGTAACCGGGCAAGTGACATACGTATCGGAAACCTCGAGGGGGACACGAACTTCGAGGATACGTCGAAAGACACGGTATCGGTTTCCTCCGAAATTACGAAGCTGGCCAAGCAGTCATACCCGGATACACAAGACGCCGTGGTCCTGCTCCGGGAGATCAACGGGGATCTGGACAACGATCAGAGCTCACAGTGGAACCACCACATTGCCATCAAGATCCTGAACGAATCGGGACGGCGGTTTGCCGACTTCGATCGTCGATTCTACCCCTGGATGGAGGTAACCATCGAACGGGCCCGGACAATTTTACCCAGTGGGCGCACAATTCCCGTCGATACCCATGCAATTCAAAAAAAATCGGGGGATTCCGACGATACGACCCCTCAGGACCCGTCACGCTTCCGGCTTAATTTCTCTAAGCCAAAGCCCGGCGCTATACTGGAGCTGGAATACACCGTGTCCACCCAGCGCTATTCACTGGAAAATAACTTCTCCCACGAACTCCGTTTGCAGGGGGAAATACCAATCCGCCGGGCCCGGGTGAACTTCTCCTACCCCGAATCCATCAATATGAACATCGTTCCCTGGTTTCCCCCGGCCCTGGATTCCGATACTCACCTCGTCCGGGAGAAAAAACCCTACACGAAAACCCTGCGTTTCACCGCCAATAATCTACCTCCGGTTGAATCCGAACCGGTTTCCGACCCGCTTCGACTGCGAATGGGGAAAATCGTATTTTCATCAGTTAAATCATGGGACCGTATCGCCCGCTGGTACCAATATTATTCGCGGGCATCCCGTCAGGCCTCGCCCGCCGTGAAAAAATTAGCCAAACGACTGACCAATCCCGACTCCGGGCGAATGGAGAAAATTAAGACACTGTACGAGTGGACGGCGGAAGAGATCCGTTACGTCTCCATTCCCCTGGGAGTACACGGCTACAAGCCCCGCATGGTTCCCGATATCCTCAAATGGAAGTACGGGGATTGTAAGGCCAAGGCCTCCTTGCTGATGACGTTACTCGACCAGGTCGGGATTCAATCACAGATGGTCCTTATCGGAGCCGGCATGGGGGACATCATTCCGAAAGCCCCCCGGAAAACGGCCTTTAATCATGCTATCGTGGCCATCCCGAAAAAGGGCGGTGGTGTGCGCTTCCTCGATCCTACCTCTGAAAACTCTATGTTTGGCACCCTCCCGCCGATGGACCAGGGGCGCGAAGCACTCGTGATCTGGGGAGACACGGGAAGTCTCGTCCAAGTACCCTACGATACACCGAAAGAAAACCGGTTGAAAATACGTCGCAAAATTGACGTCGAGGGAGTCGATCTGGTGGTCAAGGAAACCCGAACCTCACGTGGACGTCCCGCCTTCTCGCGCCGTCGGCTCATCCGTAACAAGGGGGCCTCCAACGCGCGCAGTACCATTAAAAGCACATACAACCAGCGATACGGCAACGTTTCCGATTTATCCTACGAGGTAGAACAATTGAAGGACATCAACAAACCGCTTATTGAAACCATTTCGTATCGAATCAACCGCGGTGCACGTGGTGCCCTCACGTTACCCTGGGCTCATTCCCCTTTGCGTAAGGTATCCCCGGACGACCACCGCATGTCCTACGTATCCATCGGTTCCACGGTAAAGATTAATGAAATAAACAAGGTAGAAGGTTATACAACCCGTTCACACCATTCCGAGGAATCCAACGCGTTTGGCCACGCCTCCTTTGACGTGAATACCAACGGAGCCAGCATCACGGCCAAGCGAATGCTTACGATCGAACGTGCCCGGGCACCGGCATCGATGTACCCCGACCTGGTAAAACTTGCCAGCGTCTCCCCTCATCCTCTGCCTCCTAAATCAGGCGGGGCCTCCCCTTCCCTTTTGACCAACAACCTGTGGATCATCGCTGGCGGGGGAGTGATTTTGCTGATAGCAGGCGCCGGCCTTGGATGGGGAATGAGCCGGTTATCGTCTTGAACGAAGAAATACAGGAAACGTCCCAGCACGTTCTCAGCACCTGGTTTGACCTACCTCACAAAGACGAACGTGACGACGTTCGTGTGCGGAACCAGCTGAAACCGTACTACGAACGGGCCCGATCCGGTGAATTCGAAGAGTGGAAGAACACGGACCACGGACGGTTGGCCTTAATTATCCTGTTTGACCAGGTACCCCGGCATTTATTTCGGGACGAAGCCGAACAATACGCCACCGACCACAGAGCCGAGACACTGGCGAC
>JBDGPJ010000055.1:25370-33457 GCA_042219695.1 bacterium | reverse complement strand
TCTCCGGTAGAAACGTTCTACGCCGCTTTGCCCTACCTCCACTCCGAGGACGTGCAAAAACAGAGAAAAGTTAATCCGATTATTCACGATTGTGCTCAAGTTATTCCGGAACTCGATTTCATGGGGGACGTCGCCGACCAATACCTGGACACGATCGACCGCTTTGGCCGGTTTCCCCATCGTAATAAGATCCTGGGACGAGACTCGACGCCGGAGGAAACCGAATACCTCGAAGATCATCCCACAAAGGAACCATAAGTCGAGTTAAAACATACCTTGTAACAACTTCCTGAAAAAATTTCAGCAGAAACCTACCCGTTCCTGGGAATTTTCAGTGTATACTGAACATGCTACCAGAACTCGCCGTTACATTTCTTCTACCGGGATTTTACACCCGACCGATCCTTAATATCATCAAGCGATTTAGGAGGGGTCTCTAGCAATTGTATGATCCTGTTCAGTTGCTCAGCGATGAAGTCCTCGGGGGTATCGGCTCCTCCGCGAACGGATAATTCATCCAGCCGAGGTAAATCAAGCCACGGGAACCCTCTATCTTCAGCCTCTTCCGTTAATCGTTCCTCACGATCATCGCCGACATGGTTGGCTATCACGGCAAGTGCCCTCAAAGCACGGGAAAGGACAATCCGATTGTTTGTTACCCGGCCAATATCCACGGCCGTCTCCAGTAGGGAAATACCCTGTTCCCATTTACCATCCTCACAAAACAATATTCCCAACGTTATGAGATTGGTGCCGTAAAGGTGGGGGTTCGATTGAAGCCATTCATCGTGAGTTTGTTTATCCACGGATTCCTTGACCAATTTTCGTGCCTGTTCACGCTTCCCCTTACGACGAAAGACCCGGGCAATCGAGCCATTGGCATAACTGGCTCCCTGTTTGTTATTCGACAGCATCGAAGACTTACGATAATGATGGATGGATTGATCCCAATCACGATCCTTCTCAAAACGCCAACCCATCATGAACTGAGCTTTAGAATGAAGCTCCTGCTCATCCTGGTCCTCGGCCATGGTCATCGCCTGGCGAACAATGGATTCGGCACGATCGAGTTGATCATCCTTAATCAAAATACGACCGAGGCGATTAAGAGCTTCCACGAGGTGATGATCACTATCAACTGATTCCAGGATCTCCAAGGCCTCTTGCTGTAAACGCTCGGCCTCACGGAGATTCCGTTCGGCAACTTCGTGATAACGACTGAATTCCTGTTGATACCGGGCTCTTTGAACCCGGGATTCACCGTCCTTTTTCCAGCTTTCGTCGGAAAGAATCTCTAAAAGTTTTCCGGCTTCATTTATCCGCCAGGAACGTAGCAGCTTGTGTGTTTGGTTGATGATCCACTCCCTGCGTTTATACTCCTGGTTCGTAAATTCTAGGTATTCTGGAATAAGTGAGCGGTATCGACTTCCCGATAGGCTCTCACGAAAGAATGATAGGATTTTCCCGGCCAGTTTTCTTTTCTCGATGGGCTCGAGGAATTCAAGCCCGGCCGTTCGTATTTCACTATGCTCAAAAGCGATCGTCTCTTCTTTTACGATAAGGAACAGTTGATCGTCCAATTCGTTCAGGGCGTTGGTTAGAGTACCCTCATCGACGTCCATCAGGTGTACCAGTAACTCCCGTGGGAACTTGTTTCCACAAACGGCCGAAGTTAACAGAATTCTTCGATGCAGTGACGAAAGCCGATTGATCCTGGACCGGATCAGATTAGCCACTTCGGGCAAATCCGGGAACTGCAGGGAATCCTTTTTTCGCTCCCAACCGTTGTCCGTGGGAATGATGTAACCACATTCGGCAAGAAAGTTTAATAGTTGATGAATGTGAACGATTGATCCTTCCGACCGATCGTGTAACTCCCGGTTCCAGTCGGAATTGAGAGACTCCGAAAATGCGTCATCTACGATCTGCTTCATTTCTTCCTTAGTGAATGGATCCACCTGAATGGTTTCAAATTCGGATTGATCGGAAAAGTCCTTCATGCGATCCGTAGGACGGGCATCAAGTACCTGTATGATGGATTCCTCCGTGGAGGTTCGATTCGTCAGAAGCCGGCTTACTCGGATTGAAAAATCATCGGCTCTATGAACGTCTTCACCAGCTAACACCAAGGGGTCGTCACGGGCAAATTCCAGAAAGAATTCAGCAATGTTTTCGTCCAGTTGTTCCCCCTGACTCAAGGCTCCGGCCGGTCCTCTACGCCCGAGTAAAATAAGTCGAATGAAACCTTCGTAGGATTTAAGATCAGGGTGGGACTTAAAAAATTGGTCAATTGATTCGGTGGTATCCCCACCAATAAGATCATTCAACCAGTGGGATACCAATCCTCCCGGATCGATCCTCTGTTCGGATACACACGTCCCAAATAATACGTTGAGGCCCTCAGGACCTCGTTTTAACGTATGTCCGCAAATACGACTTTTTCCAACTCCCGAAGGACCCATCAATAACAACCCCTTATTAATCGATTGCTCCTCTACACAATTTTCCAGGGCTGTTGAAATGCGATTTCTATGGTCATCACGATCCACGAACTGATCCAACACGAGATGGGTTTCCAACTCCCGATATCCCTCGTCCCCGACGGAAAAAAACGGTTGATCCAAGGAGTTGACGGAAATTTTTTCAAATTGAAATGAGGTTGATTGTTTACATTTCTTAAGAATATTTCGATCGACGCAAAACATTCCGGGAGGAATATTTTTAATAAGATCACGAGATCGCTCCGAAGCACGACCGGTCACCATGGAATCCGAACAACCATCGCCACGAGCCACGATTACCCTTGTTTTTCCATGAGTGGCCACCACTCGAGGAGCCGAGGTACAGCCAAAACGTGACAGTCGATAGCTCAATCGTTCGATGATTTCACACCCTGCTTTTAACACCTCTTCACCACTAACTCCACGGTCGTCCGACCATACGGAAGTTAATCCGTGTTCACTCGACTTGATTACCGCACCACCCAGTCGGTGCACAATCCCTGAAACATCCTCAAACAAAACCGGTGAGCGATCGGTATTAATCGAGGAAGGATAATTCATCCGAAGTACGGTAAACGAACTGGGATAGCCGGCGGGAAAATCCAAGTTGCAGTTCGAGCACCGATCAACTTCGATTGAATCCCAACTTTTACAAAGTAAGCAGTAGCGCAAACGTGTACTACGCGACATAACATGCTCCTAATATCATTATTTTTGAAACATTAAATTTTAAACAATAATATCTAACGACATTTAAGTCTGCAAAACAAAGAATCGATCAACCAAATTGATTAATTTTTTTGTCTGGTGAAGGTTTCTTCGAAAAATTGGTGAAAGGAAGCAACGAAATTTAAACGTTGGATCAGAGACTTCAACAATCAACGTTTGTTTCTTAATTTGGAATTTTTAGTTTTCTTATTGACGATTCCATTGATCTTCGTCCGTGTTGTACTGGTAAATTTTACCAGTGTTTTTCATAACGCGAAATCGTCCAACCGTGACGTTATGAGTCTGATGTGATTCAAACAACCAGAACTGATAAAATTTCTCCGTTTTTTTTCCCGCTTATAGCCCAGGGTTACGTCTTCATTTTTATATTTACTCCTGATTTCTTTTGTCTCAGGATGGGTCATAAGAATTTCATGAGCTTGTTCCCAGTTTCCTGGTTGCGAATTTCCTCCTCTCAATTTTTTGTTATTGAATTCAGTTTTGGATTGTAACCAATTGTACTTATTCTTCCGATTATAGTTTTTCCGTAAATCAAGAGGGAAGTTTCGTTCGATTTTCCGGCGGTGTTTCAGGGCCTTCTCGATGCGCTTTATGGCTTTCTCAACGACGGTTTTCTGGTCGGACGTCGCTTTCTTTTTGGCCTGTTTGTAGAGTGTTTTGGCTCGGGGGTAATTCCTCTCGTACTCGTAACAAACTCCGTAATTGTAGAGAAGCGCACTGGAGCGGATCCCACGTTTGTATACTTGATGTAACTTACCACAGGCCTTATCGATTTCATCATCCTCCGCAAACTCCACTGCCTTATTGATTAATTTTTTATTTTCACCGGACTGGTTAGACCATAGTAACTCAACGGACTCTGTTTGTTTGACGGGACTTAATTTCCCGACGAGCTTCCGGGCCAGGTGCGGATAGGCCTCCTGGCGCAATTTTTCAAAGGATTTGGCGCTTTCTTGACGACTAATCCAGCGTACAACATTGGCAATTTCATCGTCCCCGGTCCCTTTTTCATCCACGTCCACCTCGTCCTTACGCACAACGGAATCCTTCTCTTTAACGGAAATCCTGTCCGCGTATTCAACTCCTTTTCCCGATAATACGTCTACTTTGTAATGTAGATGCACCTTGAAAATATTGGTGTATTTTGGGGCGTCAAAGGTTTCGTATTCAGCGCAATCAGATCCGAATAACTCCTCAACGTCATTATCCTCTTTGTCCTCTTTTAAGCATAACTCGACCTCTTCCGTTGTTTCTTTGCGTTTTTTAGAAGACTTCAATTTACCGTACACCATAGTCTTAATGCCGTGTTTTTGGAGAGCGTTGTGATTTTGAGAGAAATTCTTCGGTGAGATATTTGAAGGTATGGAATCCGGTGATACGACCGAAAACACAGGCTGGCCCTCAAAACTTCGTTCTCGTAATTCGTTAAAAGCCAGTCCCCTAAAATCGATATCACCGGAAAAATTTTCAAACGATCCCGGGCCGACTGGTTGTTTTACAATTATTTTTGGAGCACGAACCTGATTAACTTCCATAGTAGTCTTACAAGCAGTAAGTAAAACCACTATAAAAAAAAGTACAAGCAACTTTAAAAGTTTAATCCCCTCTGTGCGATTTATAATCATGGCCAACAATCCCCAAAACGAGTATCTCTTTAGTATCAACTTGTACTAAGAATAATTTAGCTTAATTCCGAATGAAATAATTATCCTGTTGTGCTGGCAACGTTACGACACTGATAACGGAACACTTAATCATGACACCAACCTAACTCAGATTGAACCCGGTGCACTTATTTTTTGAGGAGGAGTTATTTGTACCCGGTCCAACACTATAAATATCCGGGAGGAACAAGAAGAAATACATTACCATTTACGGCAAATTTATTCTCGAAGCGGTATTTTTTCGGGAGGTCAACGTTCTCTTCGTGTTGTCTTACGATCTAAGACTTGGAAATCCCGCGGACCCCTTTAGCTAAACAGTTGTTTCACGAACGTAACGTTTTATTTTCCTCAAAAAGTTGCTTGGTTTCGTCCTTTAACAACGTAATAAGGGTTAGAACACCAAGCACCGTTCCAAACGGCATAAACACACAACTCACTCCGGCCACTACGAGACAAAATTTATGATGGCGATACTCGTTAAGATATCCTCCCGCTTTGTATAGTGCTATGGCCAAAGAAAAACCAACGGTCATAAATATTAAAGCAAATCCTGCAAAAAACAGCCCGAAAATAAACGGTGGTGGTCCCCCTTCCCCCGATTCAAATCCTCCAAACATTATCATGAGGCCCATGATCAAGTGAATTGAGGGAAACAGGGAAAATAACACACATAAGCCACTAACTACGTAATGAAAACGGGATAAATAATAAAGGTAATCTTTTATTTCGTCGTATTGTTCGTCGTCGGTTTTCATGGGAAAACCTCAATTGAGAATTCCACTTGTAACTTCATCAAGGTTACTTTAGCGAATAATTATAAGCTACATCACACACGAGATAGGAAGTGACTTACGCAAAACATTGTATTTCGCCGTGGACGATACACCCTCGGTTTCCTACGAGAAGCTAACTATTTTTCAGACCATCTAATCCCAACCGTTAGCGTGTGACTCGTTCGAACTTCAATTAAATCGCTATTAATATAATTGGTGAACCGTGAATAATCCAGAACGATAACTTGCTGTCACTTATCGATGCAGCGGAGCCGTGTCATGGAACTCAATCTCGGGATGTTCCTGTTTTTCACGGTTGAGAGTGATGTCGGATTTAAACAGTAACAACGGCCATCCGTCCTTGTCTTCCAGCAACATCCGGTAGGAACCTCGGTCGAGTGTCTTGTAGTCGATGTCATCGCCCTCGATCCAGCGAGCAAGCTTGTAGGGCAAGCGCTCCAGACGAACGTCCACGTTGTACTCTTCCTCCAATCGATACTCCAGCACGTCAAACTGCAGTTCACCAATAACTCCCACGATGGTGTCTCCTTCTCCCTGGCGCCAGGGTTTAAATACCTGCACAGCCCCTTCCTCGGAAAGCTCGTCCAACCCCTGCTGTAAGTGCTTGCGCTTGAAGGCATCGTCTAACTTCACGCGGGCAAAATGTTCCGGGGAAAACCTCGGTACTCGGTTGTACTCTATATCGGAACCTTCCGATATTGTGTCCCCTATATGAAACTCCCCCGAGTCATATAACCCAATTACATCCCCCGGATAAGCTGTGTCAATTACATCCCGATCATCGGCCATGAACTGTCTCGGCTGTGCCAGTTTGATCGACTCGTGGTTACGGGTGATCTCGGCCTCCATGCCACGCTCAAAAACACCACTACCAACGCGTAAAAAAGCGATCCGATCGCGATGATTGGGGTCCATATTAGCCTGTATTTTGAATATATAACCGGTGAATTCGTCCTGAGTGGGATCAACGTCGGTCCGTACTTCCGGCGACGGAATAATTTCCACAAAATGGCGAAGGAACGGTTCGACTCCGTAGTTGGTCTGGGCACTGCCAAAAAACATCGGTACAAGTGCCCCGCTGTGGAACAGTTCCTCGTCGAACTCGGCTCCCGCCATGTTCAGTAGTTCCACCTCTTCTTGAATTGTTTCATGGAGATCAGCACCAATCCTGTCATCGAGTTTGGGATCGTCCAGTTCAAATTCGGTGGTTTCCAGTTTCTCCTGCCCATGTTCCCCGGTGTCGTCGTAAAGAATGACTTGTTCACGCATACGATCGTAAACCCCCTGGAAATTCTTGCCTTTCCCGATAGGCCACGTGAACGGAACCATCTGAACGTCGAAAGCCTCCTCGATCTCGTCGACGAGCTCCAGTGGTTCCTTTCCGAACCGGTCCATTTTATTAATGAACATTACAAACGGTATTTCGTGTTTTTTGCTGAAGGAAAACAGGTTCTCGGTTTGCTGTTCAATACCGGACGTGCCATCAATGACAATCACTGCACTATCGGCTCCGACAAGGGTGCGGTATGTGTCGGCACTGAAATCAGCGTGACCGGGCGTATCCAGCAGATTAATGAAGATATCGTTGTACTGGAACTGCATTACGCTGGAGGTGATCGAAATTCCCCGTTCCTGTTCCATGTCCATCCAGTCGGACGTGGCGTGACGGTCGGCTTTTCGACTTTTAATAGATCCGGCCTTGTGAATGGCTCCACCGTACAGCAACATCTTTTCGGTTAGCGTAGTCTTACCTGCGTCCGGGTGAGCAATGATGGCGGAAGTGCGCCGTTTCTTTATTTTTTCCAAAATCGGGTCTCTAGTCTGTGTCATCCTGATCGTCTCCACAACAAATTAATGAACCCAAAATAGTATCAACCATAAGCAAACGTGGAAACGAGTTCACCAAGCAAGGCACGGAACATCACTTTTTAACGT
Source organism: bacterium (assembly GCA_042219695.1). Taxonomy (GTDB): domain Bacteria; phylum T1Sed10-126; class T1Sed10-126; order T1Sed10-126; family JBDGPJ01; genus JBDGPJ01. The sequence continues at coordinate 25,834 of JBDGPJ010000055.1, read as the reverse complement.
TAATTTCACAACCCGATTATTAAAAAAATTTTCGATCAAACTGGTCTTTCGGTAACATAAAAATTTCAAAATATACCAACCTATTATGGAGATGGTATTCAACGGAAACTAAAATTTTGTCGTCTTATTTATGGATGGACGGAATACCCATGGGTTTGTAAGAACTAACTTACGAGGGTCAACTACCATTTTGAGTTAAAAAATTACGTACAAAACCGGTTTTAACTTTTTGTTAATTTTTATTAACAAAAATTCATGGCACGAAAACCCTCTAAATTTTTTCGCAGTTTACGATGAAATTCTTCCAGGGAGCTAACTTACCCTGGTTTTATCCACTTTTGGGGGAGGAGAATCGGGTTTCGCAAAGTAAAATCCCTGAAGGTAATCAACGTTTCTTTTTTGGAACCACGTAAGATCATTCAAACTATCAACCCCTTCCGCTATAACCTTGATGTCGAGGTCAC
>JBDGPJ010000055.1:23685-25360 GCA_042219695.1 bacterium | reverse complement strand
GCTAAATCGATAAGATTTTGCGTAATACTGGCTTTGAATGAGTCTTCCGATATACCCTGAACCAAACCCATATCAATTTTTAGGAAGTCAGGCTTGAGCTGATTCAGCATTCCAAGCGAACTGTACCCTTCACCAACGTCATCAAGCGCTACATTGAATCCGTTTTCACGGTAATGATCGAGAATTCCTACAAGCTCTGCGCGATTATGAACCTCTTCACTCTCAACCACTTCAAACACAATTTTATCAGGGTCTATACCATACTCTTCAATTGCCTCAAACGTCGTGCGAAGACAGTACGCAGGATCGTAAATACTGGCCGGATTAAAATTGATAAAAATTCGTTCGTCAATCCCATGTTGGGCCGCTTCCTCAATAGCAAAAATACGTGCTTCCCGATCGAGGTTGAACAGCAAATTCATTTTCTCGGCCGTCGGGAAAATTTTATTCGGTGCTATAACAGAATCACCGGGTCCTTTACCCCTGAGCAGTGCTTCGTAACCATACACCCTCCCCGGGTCATTCGCTTTTACAATGGGATGAAAATAACTCGTAAATTTTCTTTCCCGGAGAAGATCCACCAACCATGTACCCTGAAACCGTCCAATCAATCGATTTAGAGGTGACATATTTGTAAAGTCCCGTAAACTTGGTTCCCTATCCTGTTTCAAAAGGACACAACGTGTTTGCTGTCGTTCCTCGGAGCCTAAGTTCTCATCCAAACGTTTTGCCAGGGACTCGTAGTCTCCGTCTGATAGTTTGACTTCCAGAATTTCTTCGTCATCTCGGCGTAAAAATTCAAGATCTTCCTCCTGGAAGATTTCTATGAGAGTACCGGTTGTGTGATCGAGAGGAGTTGAGATATAGAGCGAGGCTCTATCAGGTAATGGCTCGGGAAGGTCTTCACAATCGGAACAATTAGGCATAAATATTTCACCTCCTTATGATGAAACTGCTTACATTAGATTACACCATTGATTTCCACTACAAAACTTTTCTGGCGTACCCGATTTGTAATTTGGCATACATCGTGAACACTATGACACAATTTATTCATTTGATTGGGTTAAAGAAACACCCAAAATTCTACCGCTCATTTACTTCAAATTATTATCAAAATTGGACCTTTTCGAATATTTCATTTATCGTAACGTTTTTATTTTGAATTCAAGCAATTAGTTTGAAACCAATTTCTCAATATATACCCAAATAAGTTTACGAAGCTTCAACTCCGGAAAAACGTTTTTCCTGTATCAGTACGATGACCTGAACTGAAATCAAATCTTCCAAAGTAACTAATCTGTGATTGTAAGAACCTATGAAACTTTACCCGTAAGAAAAAATTAAGCGAGGACCAAACCTGGTGGATCGGACTCTGCTACTATTACCAATTCCAATTGTCTTATAGATCGAACACGAGTTTGGTTTTTGACAGATTACTGAAATCGAATAGGTCCAAAATTTTTTGAAAAGCATAACGGTAAGAAAAGTGGAAAAAACTCACACGGGAAGGGCATTCTACTACCAGTTGGTATCTTTATCTGTGTGCAACTTCAGGTAGGAGAGAAATTAATTGGTTTAAACTAGCTGAATGTCTTCTCTAGAATTTCGATTCCTATTCTGTAGGGTTTATCGTCCGTCTTCCATCGTACAGCACCTCGAACTTCCATGGACC
>JBDGPJ010000055.1:21099-23675 GCA_042219695.1 bacterium | reverse complement strand
GGTAATTCGATCTCAAGAATACCGGTACTGGGCAAGTCTGCTTCTGTTTCAAGCTGTAATCCCTTTTTCGAAATATCAAGAACCGTACCGCTTTTTTCTTTCATACCGGTTTGAAACTCAACGTTCAGGTTGCAGGAATATCGTTTAAACTGACGCCGGTTTCTTTCTTTATCTTTCCAGAGTTCATCCAGAGCAGTTTTTACCATTTCAAACCAATTGTTAAATTCAGACGTTTGAGAGACAACTCCATCCACGTCATCAATTGTAATTTGGTAGTCGATGTCGCCGCTCTCCGTAAGCCAGTCGTTTTCTTCAAGCATACTTCCAAAATTTTCAAACTCGGTATGCTCACTTATGAAAGACTGATTCAAGACAGCTTCGGCGGGAGGATCCATGTTTTCGATTACACTACTAAGTTTCGTTGAGGGAGCCGGACGATCAATCACCAAAATTACCTCCTGCTACCAATACGTGTTGCCTCTTGTAACAAAATTAAAACAGCACGTACGCTAAGATCGTAACACTTACAAATTGGGATAAAATAAAATGTCAGGAGCCTAAAGAATATTATTACATTTTTTACTACCAATCATATTATCGATAATCAACCAGAAATAATAAACGTAAAATTTTTCACAATCCAAGGATTACGGTGCACTAAATGAGGAAACTGGGAATTCATATTAAATTCAAAATAAGCGGTCATCCTTGCTTTGAAAATCCTGCATCGGATGAAACCAATTTATTCCCCGAAACGACCCGGGAGAATCCCCTGAACTTGAAATTGTCCCGTGTGTTCTCATGGTACGGTTTGATTTCGATTATTGAAGAACCTGTAAATACGGGTAACCGATCTACACGCTGACAGGTAGCCATCTTTTACCGAATGGAGGGTTTTTTCGGTAAGGCATTTCTCCCGCTTCTAAAGGAACAACTTCACCAACTACTTGGATATTTACCGTATGGGAGTGACGTCGGTCCCCCGAGGCCCGTTCTGGCCGCGATCTTGAAGAGCAAGATCCATCAGGGTGATTGCGGTACAGGCTTCCACGATGGGCACTGCACGGGGGACCACGCAGGGATCGTGCCGGCCACTGGCGGATAACTTCACTTCCTCACCCCGGTCATTAACCGTATCCTGTTCGTGATTGATGGTGGATGTGGGCTTGAAGGCAATACGGGCCGTAATTGGCATCCCATTCGAAATTCCTCCCAGCATTCCTCCGCTGTTGTTGGAGCGAGTTTTTATCTCATCCCCCTCCATGTAAAATTCGTCATTGTGTTCCGCACCATTCATGGTGATACCACGAAAACCACTGCCAATTTCAACACCTTTGGTGGCAGGTATCGACATGTAATGATGACCGAGTTTACCGTCCAATTTATCAAAAACAGGCTCCCCCCAACCCGCGGGACAATTCCGAGCTACAACTTCCACAACTCCTCCCAGGGAGACGCCATCACTTCGGGCCTGTTGTATGCGTTCACTCATTTTTTCGGCCAGCTCGGAATCTGGACAACGTACCTCATTACTTTCTACGTCTCCTCTGGATATGGATTCGTGATCCACTTCCTCTAACTCGAGTGTGTTAACCTGGCGTACCCAGGCCACGATTTCTACGCTGTATTCACGTTGCAACCATTTACGAGCAATGGCGCCGGCAGCAACTCGCCCGACCGTTTCACGGGCGCTGGAGCGTCCCCCGCCCATCCAATTACGAGTACCGTACTTCTGATCGTAGGTCATGTCGGCATGGGAAGGACGATAAACGTCTTTCATATCTTCATAATCAGCAGCGCGGGCATCCTCGTTCTCAACCATCATTGAAATGGGAGTACCGATCGTTTCACCTTCAAACACACCACTCATAATGCGTACCCAATCGCCCTCTTTTCTCTGGGTGGTAAGTTTGCTTTGCCCGGGTTTGCGACGATCGAGCTCTTTTTGCACGTCCTCACGTTCGAGTTCCATTTGAGGGGGGCAACCATCGACCACAACTCCCACCGTATCCCCATGACTTTCTCCCCATGTCGTAACTCGGAAGGCACTACCATACGAATTACCAGGCATATTACTCAAACTCCTTAATTAAGAGTGATCCTAAACATTACCGTAAAAAGCAATAGAACACCAACACAAGACCTAATTATCGATCACTCCGGTAAGTGTTCACATCATCACACGCCAATCATTACGAAACTCCAAAATGATCATAATATTTAAACATCAGGATATCATGATATCCTGATATCTTGAAATAAACATGGAAGAGCTTAGGGTTTCATTCGGATCGATAACATTTACATTACTTGTTCCAAGTTAAATCCAAACTCTTATTTATAACAGAGGATACCTTGATTCCCTTAGACGAATCGGAGCTTTGTGAACCGATTTTTAACAACAATGATTACCTGTAACCCAAACTCGAACTTTCATAGAAATCAATTTTCGTAACCTTTTCGCAAATGTTTATACCCTAACATTATCAAAACGGAGCCACACAATGGATCAAACGGACGAGAGACTGGTTTCTTTATTAAAGGCGATAGGAAACAAGGACCGATTACGAATTCTT
>JBDGPJ010000055.1:12100-21089 GCA_042219695.1 bacterium | reverse complement strand
CATGTACGTTCACGAAATCGTGGACGCACTCGGACGTTCCCAATCCAGTATTTCCAATCATTTACGGGTTCTTCGCAATCACAATCTTGTTAAGCAACATCGAGAGGGCCAATCGTCACGATATTATCTTCGCGCTTCAGAAATTACTGAAAACGTACTCAACACACTGGAACATTTTCAGGAAGCACTCTCCCGACCACAAGATTGACTTTTCAATTAGGTTTTTGAAAATTCTCGATTAACAGTTCATTGATTTTTACGTTTGAATTTTGCTGAATGAGAAAAACCACCGTTTTAGCTATTTCCTCGGGCTCCATCATCCAATCAGTCCCCCGGGGATTTCCCTCCTGATACGGTGTATCCACACTGGCCGGACAGAGAGCCGATACTTTAATCCCGTACTCCTCGGCTTCCAGGGCCAGGCATTTTGATAAACCGAGTGCCCCCCATTTGGAGGAACAATACGAGGCCCGTAATTCAAATGCTTTTTTACCAGCCTTGCTGACGATCGGTAAAATCCAGCCCTTCTCCTGACCCTTCATCCATTTCAGTGCTTCCCGAGCCGTAAGAAAGAATCCGGTTAAATTCGTTTCAATATCACGGTTCCATTCCTCCAGCGTCGTATCGGTTACATTTGCCAGTGTCGCCCGGCCCGCATTTGGTACGCATATTTCGAGAGTTTCAAATCGAGACTTCAACTCATCAAACATGGTTAACTGTTCATCCTCCGATCGTACATCCACCTGTTTTCCAAAGCAACTCGGATTCAACTCTTGCAGGCGATCAACGGTGCTGTTTATCGTCTCCTGATTTTGTCCACAAATCGCCACATCAACCCCCTTCTCCGCCAGACAAACGGATATCGCCCGGCCAATTCCACTATTCCCTCCCGTGACGTACGCATGCATGTCGCTCCATCGTGTTCGTGTTTCTTCAGCCAATTTAACCTCTCCTTGAAAAATTATGGGATATTCCGCTGATCAACGTTCCTTCTATTCTACTCGCATTTTTTAACATCGATTATACTCCAGGCGTTAATTTCAATCACCAGTTGATGATGGCTCCTGATTCTTGTACTGATGAAAAGCCATTCGCGCATGTTCCGGACTATGAAACTTGTCGATATATTGCTCTCGGTTTTGGAAAACGGAGATGAAGTTGTTCACTCCCTTCAAGTGTGCCCTCTTGTTTTTGGGTAATTTTTTTCGTTCACGCCTGGAATACAGCAATTTATTCTCCGGTTTGATATCCCTCGATTGTTCAACCTTCCGAAAGGCAAACAACCCCTCGTCGTACGCTTCAACCGTCCAACTTGGCGAGGGAATAAAAAACAAAAACGGAATTGGCCTATTGGTTGGAACAATAGCGTACTCGAACTCGTGTGTTTTTAGAAGTTGTTGGACGTTCGAACGAACGTAATTGTTGAGAAAATCGGAATCGTACGCGCGAGAGCGGCTATCGATAAAAACTTTCTTCTCGGGCCACCATTTCCATATGAGATACCCCCCGATTCCGTATGTGTTAAATGTTTTTTTCGACTTATATCGAGCTAAGAACCACTCTGGAAGCCGATCGGAAAATCGAATATCCGTACCAAACCCCACTCTTTGGTCGGTGATCCCGGTGAAACTACTAAGGGATGATCCAAACAAACTGATGTATAAACCAAGAACGAGACATACCACCGTAACCAGGGACGAATAACAAGAAGGGGGATAATTGTTAACGGTACGAGCGAAACAAATCGAACGTAACCGAAGGCGAGTGGGATAACGGACAAAAAAGGAAGCAAGCAAGATAGTCGTGGTGGATATCTTCCCAGTACCAAGCCCGCAAAACCAATAGGAATCAATAGTAAAGACACAACGACAAACAACATATCCGTCCGTTTCAGAGTGGATACCAATCCATAAGGACGTTTCGTGTTTTCACGCCCGAGAAGATTCCCAAACCAGGTACGAAATGTCTGGTACCAGGATTGTTGTTTTTCTTCTTGAAAGTTATTGGAGCGGCTCTTCTTAGGGCGCTCGCTGGATGCCGCGAAATTTGTTATTTCCTCAAAAGTCCTGAACAGTTTGTAATCCGGCTGAGGTTTTACGTACGTACAGGATAGAACCAATAAAAAAGGAATGAGCAAAAAAATTAGGATGGAATTTAATGCAATTTGCCGGTTTTGAATAAATCGATCCAACCCCTCCCCAACAACCATAATTACAAATAAGATCCATGCTAACATATAACTCCCATGAACATGACTCCAGATCCAGATCAAAGGTACATACAACCATAACGCTTTACGGATCCCTTTCACTTTGTACAAAAACCAGATCCAAAAAAAACTTACGACAAACAGTATCATCAACATAGCAGTTCGAAGCAACATCTGTTGAACGATTCCCAGGATAAATAAAACCATCAATAGTAAAACAATACTGTCGGTACGAAACTCCACAAAGGAATGAAGTAAAATAATCGAAACCAGCACAACCAATAATCGAAGAACTTGTGCACCCACGAAACCGGTGTAATTGACGATCAGATACAGGAGTATTTCACCAAACCAGGTGTAAACGTAACCCAGATAATCGGGATTTGTTGGAGAATACGTGAAGGCTTCCTGGTTCGGTAGCTCCTGCTTCTTTATAATGTACTTTCCAGCATAGAGATCTTTCCAGAAATCATTTGCTTGAATAACAGTGAAACAAAGAGGGATAAGAAAAAGGAAGAGACAGCCATAAAACAGGACTGAGGTTTGAATACGTTTTAACAAAAGTTAGATACCTTCCGACAAGCGTAGGGAATGAAGGTAAGCTGAAGAAAACAAAGAATAAGTCAAACTACGAAATAACGTTTACAGTGAATTCCTACGAATGAAACACCATCAATAATCGCTACCGGACTCGTCACCGGACACAATGGCGATGCCCGCGGAGGCGCCTATTCGATTGGCCCCGGCTGAAATCATATCCAGAGCTTCCTCGAAATTATGAACGCCTCCGCTCGCTTTCACGCCGACATCGCCCCCTACCACACGCCTCATTAGCGCAATATCATTCATTTTGGCACCACCGGGTCCGAACCCGGTTGAAGTTTTAACGTAATCCGCACCGGCTTCCTTACATAATTTACAGGCTTTGGCCTTTTGACGGTCGGACAACATTCCCGTTTCAAGTATGACCTTCAAGACACGGTTACCCACGGCTTCCTTTACGGCCGCGACGTCATTCCGTACGTAATCATAGTCACCTTCTTTAAGAGCCCCAACATTCATCACCATATCAACTTCGTCGGCACCGTTGGCAATGGCTTCCTTGGCCTCCTGTACTTTCGTCGCCGTCGTGGTCGCTCCAAGTGGAAACCCGATAACCGTACAAACCTTCACATTGGTTCCCTGGAGAAGCTCGTCACAGAGTGAAACCCATGATGGATTAATACACACGGAAGCAAAATTATGTTCTTTAGCCTCTTCACATAATGTCACGAGGTCCTCCCGTGTTGCGTCAGGATTCAGTAACGTATGATCGATGTATTCCCCCACCTCTTGCTTAACATCACGAACACCGATTGTTGTCCCTATACGTACCTGATCATTTTGGGCCACGGCCGTGTACTGGTCCTCCGATTTGGCCACTTTTACTCCTTCCCCTTCGGAGGGATCGGGTTCCCCCTTGCACACCGTCACCTCAGTCAGTTCACCGGTTTTACCGGAGGTCTCGAGAAAGTCGAAAGAAAGTTCGTGTAAAGGAGCCGTTTTAAGTCCCATTTCACTGGCTTCTTCCAATCGGTCCTTAACTTTTCTCCGGACAGCTCCCGAACCCGTTCCAACCGTGTCCTCGGGAGCCCATACGGTTTTTCCCTGCGACAGCGCCTCAACAGCAATTCGTTCCGCCGGCCCATCCCCGTCAAGATCAGAAATCTGATTCAGGGAATCCATCGACAGCGTCGGTAACAGGACGGCGTCACAGCCGGTAACCAGTGTATAACATCCCTGATCGGGAAGTTCCGCCTGGTAAACTTCTTCTACGTTCGGAAGATTTTGAAACTGACGTCGCTGGTTCTCAGGCAAAGAACAATCCAAAAACAACTCCAAAACAATTCCTTGCTGAGCCACTTGTTCAAGTTGCTGATGAACTTGACCCAGATCAGCCGGGCCCTCAGTCAGAATAACAAGAACCCTGTTATAATCGACCTGATTAGCTTGATCCGGGGAGTTTTGATACTGATTGGTTCTTGCTCCCCGGGGATTTTTGTCGGTCCCATCTTCATCCAGAACCTCCATAACTTCCCGGGTGATTCGTTCGACGAGCTCATCACGTGCCACTGTTTTTCGCACCTCAATTTCCACAAGTAATACGCTTCTTAGGATTTATTAACCTAATTACAGTATACTCAGATTCACTTAAACATTTATGTTCTTTACACCAACAAATGCCGCTATAAGTCAACCTTTGTTCAAATTTAAATCATTCGACAACATTATCATTGTAAAAACAGAAAGCCCTCTCACAAGCTGGCACCAATATTCACGAGATCAATTCCAAATTGATCGGCCAACCCAAACATTACCCCTGCAACGGCCGCCGTTTGATAAGAGGCCAGCGTTCCGGCCAGCATGGCACGAACTCCCAATTTAGCAAGATCACTTTCACGATTGGGAGCCAATCCTCCAATACCACCAATCTGAATTGCAATGGAACTAAAATTTGAAAAACCACACAAAGCATAACTGGCAATAACCATTGTCCGTGGACTAATTGCTTTGGATGCAGCCATTGATTTAAAACGAAGAAAAGCCACAAACTCATTTACAACCATTTTGTTTCCTATCAACTTTCCAAATTGAATCAAATCTTCCCAGGGCACGCCCATTAATAAAGCAAAAACTGAAAAGACATAACCAAACAGTTTTTCAAGCGTTAATCCTTTAATGACCGTGAGTATATCTATGTTGGTAATCGAAACCAGAGCGAACAGCAGGGTGGAGCCGCCTATCGTTATAATTGCACAGGTAATTCCCCGAGACATAGTGGGATCCATCCAGTAATAGATAAATCCAGCCAAAAAACCAAGGACTCCTCCGCCAAGAATAGAAGCCATTGCTGAGGACTGACTTCCACCTGCTAAAAATGTGATCCCCCCAACGACAACCCCGGCCAGCAAAACCAACCCCACCGAACGGAGAAACTTAATACTATGTTCGGTATGAATAAACAGGGCCAGAAAAAAACCTGCCAGTAATCCTATGGTTAAGCCAACAACTGGAGCCGGAGAAACAAAGTAACCCAGTACGCCACCAACGCCCACCAGAGTTAACGAACCCATCCAATACTTCGTTTCCATTCCGGACCACAAGGCTCTACCCACCAGGAAGGACATCAATACACTGCCAACAGCCCCCCCCCAGAGGAAGGCGTTCAAACCGGTTGTATTCGTTACAAGTGCATGAATTTTGCCTGCCGTCCAACCAACAAGAAAATTACCCATATCAACGAGGGCGATAAAGGCAAGCAACATCCCCCCCACATTCAAAGCAAGCTGGAGACCTGTTTTTGCCCCTTGAGCGGCGGCATCTATAACGTTGGAATAAGCTTCTTCAACATTTAATTCAACGTCGCCTCGAGTCTCCGGCCGTTCAGTTTCCGGCTTTACAAGTTTAGACATAACGATCCCGGCGGGAGCCGACATAATACTGGCCGTCATTAGGTGACCAGCAATTCCCGGGAAATGACTTTTGAGCAAGCCAACGTAGGCTGCCATAACTCCACCCGCCACAGTGGCAAATCCTCCCACCATAACCGTTGTTAATTCGGACAGGGTCATATCCTTAACAAAAGGCTTCACCACGAGAGGGGCTTCCGTCTGCCCCACGAAAATATTCGAACTGGCGGAAAGTGTTTCAGCCCCGCTGGTTCCCAGGAGTTTCATCATGATCCAGGCAATAAATTCAACAACCTTTTGCATTATTCCTAAATAATAAAGAACGGACATTAAAGCGGAGAAAAAGATAATGGTCGGTAATACATTGAAGGCAAAGAAAGCTCCGGCATTGGCCACGAGTTTACCGGTTGATTGTATTGGTGCATTGGTCCCGGCCTGTCCCTGCCCAACCGGGATATTATTGTAAACCAGGTTTCCGAACAAAAATTCAGCACCTTTAATAGTGAATTCCAGCAAACCCACAATGACATCATTCATGTAGTTAAAGAATATTTGTCCTGGTGGGGATAAAACAAAGACTCCAAGAAGGAGCTGTATCACGAGACCCATAATTACGGTTTTCCACATAACGTAGTCTCGATCAAAGGAAATAGTCCAGGCCAGGAATGGCAAGATGGCTAATCCAAGCAGACCACAATAAAATTCAACACCCATCCGCATCACACACTCCCGTGAGATAACAAATCATTGTTCCTGGCTTACTTTCTTCTCTTTAATTACCCGTACTGTGAAACGTCCATCCTTCAACTTTCCTATATGTTCAAATTTTGGTTCCACGATGATCTTCCCCTCTTTACTCACGACACCCCAGAGCCCATTCTTCTTTACTTTGAAGAGATTATTCGACACTGGCTTTACTTCCTGGTATTCAGGGGAGACCAGAAACGTTCCCGAAGAATTAATGACTCCCCAGCCTTTCTTTGTTTTGACCCGTGCAACTCCGTTCGTAAATGACTTCACCTTGTTAAATCGAGGTGAAATAACGAGTTCCCCGTCTTCGTTAAGGTAACCCCATTTGCCTGACATGTTCTCTACGGCAGCACGATTCTGACTATAAGATTTTATCGACTTGAAGGTTTTTTGGCTTACGTTTCTGCGTGCTTGTATGAGCTTTAAGCCGTCCTTTAAAGATCCCTTCATCAATTGCCCATTATCTCCCCCGATTGATTTGACTTTTCGGAACCGTGGTTCAATTACCCATTCCCCATCTCGATTGATGAACCCAATCTTGTTGTTTTTCTTGACCTGAGCCACTCCTCCCCGAAAAGGGCCGGCCTTCTGTAAAGTAGGCTCTACTACAAATTCCCCCTTTTTATTAATGTACCCATATTTCGGAACGTTCTTCACTTTTTTCTCCGTTGAGGACACTGGTGAGGTCAAAATCTTCCATACCAGACCCGATAGCGATACAGCGACCAGGCCACAGATGATAACAATACCAGCAATCTTCCATTGTTCCGAATAAGCGGGATTGTCTTCCCGGACGGAAGAAGCCGTGTTGTCATCACCGGTTTGGGAGACGTCAGAAATTATTATTCACCCTCCACGAAACTATATTCACTGCGTTATTGGAGTTCAATTTGAATCGAGCTGATTAATTTTATCAACCCGTCGTTGATGACGGCCCCCATCAAATTCCGTGTTTAACCAGATATCGACGATTCGATCGGCCCGGTTAACTCCCATCTGTTCGGAACCGAGTACCAGCATATTACTGTTGTTGTGAGATCGTGCACTCATCGCAGTAAATTCATTGGTAGGACAAGTAGCTCGCACTCCACTCACCTTGTTTCCTACAATAGCGGATGCAATACCCGTCGTGTCCACCATAATTCCACGATCGTAGCGTCCTTCGGCAACTCCTTCGGCAACAAGCCGGGCAAAATCGGGATAATCACAAGATTCCTCGTCGTACGTTCCCACGTCGACAATATCGTGAACTGTTTCCTCCTGGAGAGTTTGTTTGACCTGTTCTTTGAGGGCATATCCACCGTGATCGGCACCAATTGCTATTTTCATCGTACGTCGATCTCAACCCCCTGGTCTTTTGCAGCATCTCGAGCCGCTGGAGTTACAATAACGTCATCCGTAATCGTCAACGTTCCGGTGTGTCCTCCATCCATGATTTCCTCGAACTTTTCCCGGGTCAAAACTTGCTCAATTTCTTCCACACAACCACACCCCGGTGGATTCGAACTTGATTCACTTTCACCGGACGTATCGTCCCGAAGTGAATCGGTATCCGTTCCGGACGGTGAATTGCGAAATCCAAACCCTCGCTCTTTAAGTTCATTTTTGACTTTCTCAACGAGACCCTCAGTGGATAAATCATTCCCCGCCACTGGTATCACCCTGTTTCGATTTTGAGGACAGAATAAGCATAAAACCCATTAACGGAACAATAACCAAACTAACGACCATTAACGTAACCCAGCGTGCTAACTGTTCCTCCAGGAAGCTTCCCGTAAATAATCCAGCAATAAATAACGAAATTGCCAGTAACACAAATAAGTAGAACCGCATGTGGCGGCGCGTCCGACGACGACTTACCCGCTGATTCATCTTGTCGAGAATTTCCTGTCGATACTCCGGATCTTCTTTGATACGTTCGGTATCCGGTGCGTCCACCTCTACCCCGAGGTCTTCGGGTTCATCCAACGTTACACAATTCGAAAGTAATCGACGAGAATACAGCGGCGGCGTCGAACAAACGTACGTGCTGACGTAATACCTTCTCCCGTGGGCGTGGTTATAGTCATCGAAGTCCAACCTTCTCCCTCATGACCGAGCCCGTTCAGGTTACTTCCATTTTTTACAAAAATACTCGTGTTCATCGCCACCGCCATACGGTGCATATTTTCTATGTTTCTGGGATGAATCATGGCCGTGTGCTTGAAACCGTGTTCGAGCTCCATCGCAAGGTCTATAGCGGTGTCCACGTCGGAAATCCTTACCAGCGGAATCACCGGCATGAGCAATTCTTCCACGGCAAACGGATGATCGGGACCGGTATTCGCCACAAGCAAACGGGTGTCCCCCGGTACTTCCACCCCAATTTCCGCAGCAATTTTTTGGGCATCCTGTCCAACCCATTCCTTGTTCACGTGAGGATCGTCGCCGGGATAATCTTCAAGCACCACTCGAGCAATTTTCTCGGCCTCTTCATCGCTCAACTCGTACGCGCCGTTACGTTCCAGGTTTTCCATGAGTTCATCAGCGATGGAATCAACGGCCAAAATCTCCTTTTCACAGGTGCAAAGTACGTTGTTGT
>JBDGPJ010000055.1:3060-12090 GCA_042219695.1 bacterium | reverse complement strand
ACGATCTTTTCGGCGGCGTGAGGAATATCCGCGGTTTCGTCAACGACCACGGGAGGATTCCCCGGACCGGCCGCCATGACACGTTTATCCGCTTTCATGGCTTCCTCAACAACTGCTCCGCCCCCCGTTACTACGAGCAGATCAATATCATCGTGGTGAAATACGTTTTGGGCGGTATCGAGGGTCGGTTCGGAAATAATGGTCAGAAGATCAGGAGGCCCCCCGGCCTTCTGAATAGCCTTGTTGAGGTGATGAACGGCGTCGGCACAGACCTGTTTTGCCTCGGGATGTGGGTTAAACACCACGGCATTCCCGGCCGCAATCATGCTTATAGAAGTGTTCACCATAGTGGCGGTTGGATTGGTGGATGGGGTAATAGATCCAATAACTCCCCAGGGAGCAAACTCCTCTAACGTCAAACCGTGATCACCGGTTGTGACCTCGGCTTCTATGTCATCAATGCCGGGCGTTTCATTGGCAACCAGGGTGATTTTCTCGGTTTTATCCTCAGGACGACCAAAACCGGTTTCCCGGACGGTTTCGTTAGCCCAGCCGGGCGCTTTCTCACGCGCGACCTCGCGAATGTTCTCGATAGCACGCTCACGCACCGCGAGATTTCCCTGACCCCTAATTTGATTATAGGCCATTCGAGACGACTGCACGGCCTCATCCACGTCCGTATAGGACCCTTCTAAACCTTCTTGAGCCCCTGTCGAACCAGCCGGACGTCCCGCGGATCCCATGGTTGTTTGTGATGAGCCGGAGGAATCGTTACGTCGGGTCACTCGATCGACCACTTCATCCACGATCGACCGTACTTCATTTTCATCGATACTGCTCATAAAGATACCTCCAGATTACAAATCGGGTACTATAGTCTCCCCCCACTAACTAAGGGTTCCCCCGAATAATTGTTAATTTACTCTTCTACGTCTTCGAGCCCTATCGGGAAGGTATCTTCAAGTGCACCGTGCGGACGAGGAATTACGTGTACGCCAACGAGTTCGCCGACTTTTTCGGCAGCAGCCGCACCGGCATCGGTTGCGGCCTTACAGGCAGCAACGTCTCCTCGCACAAGTGATGTAACGTAACCGGCACCGATTTTCTCGTAATCAACGAGTTCCACCTTGGCCGCTTTGACCATGGCGTCCGATGCCTCTATTAAAGCAATCAACCCCCGAGTCTCAATCATGCCTAATGCTTCCATGATACTGGACAACCTCCCAAAAAAATGATCCTATTCAATTCAATAGATGCTACAAAAACACTGTTACTGTTTTTATTTCTGTTATTTTGTCCCTAAAGTATGGGGATTCATAGACGTAATGCAAGTGTAATTTTTTATCAGTCCTCGATACCCGCTAACGCAATGCCAACCGGGGTAACGAGAATCGGATCCACGGGTTTCAAAACGTTACAACCGAGTTCCTGCTGAATGGCTTGACCAAATCCCTCCGGAATACATGTTCCACCAACGAGGTAAACCGTCTCTACACCGGAATAATTTCTTAATTGATTGTCCACGATACTGGCCATTTTTTGTATCACGGGTTCCACCGCCCCCTGGTATTGCCTGAGGGGGTTATCACGTTTGTATTGCTCGGCTTGCTCAAATTCCAATTCACGATTACCCGCCAGAACAAGAGTAATATGATGGCCACCGGTGGGCTCGTCATGTGTATGAACCACTTCCCCATTTTGAACCACGGAAATCCCCGTTGTCCCCCCACCTATATCGACAATTGCTCCCTGATCGATACCCAGAGTTTCCATAGCGGCCGTCGGTTCATCAATCTTTTGGATGACATCCAAGCCCACATCCTTGGCCACGTTCGCCTGGGCCCGAGGCTCCGTCCCGGGAGGATATCCAACGGAGGCCCGGTTTAAGTTTTCGTCCTCACCAAGGTCTTCCCGTAAATTATCCAACATCATTCGAAGACGATCCCGGGCGGCAACGTAATCAAGAACGATGCCATCACGAACGGAATCATCCCATTGGAAGCGCGACGCCACCGGACGCCCGTTCTCATCAACGACCGTCAACTGTAAATTCGAAGTACCCAGATCAATACCAATAATAGGCCGGTCCGGAACGGGAGGATTCACGTCATCCGATTGCTGGAGTTCACGAACTTTTTCAAGTATCTCATTGGCTTCCACCAGCTCGTTTTCATTGATGGAAGAATCCGCTTGGGGTGTCATGGTAATTGGACGGTTTCGGCGACCCGAAAATCCGGTCGTTTGAAAAATAGCGCTACCTGCCTTGGATTCTGGAACTGACGAACCGGCTCCGGGCGATAACCAACCTGGAAATTATTTACGTTTAAAACGTGAAATTTAACGTCGGGACGTTTCCCATTTTTAAGTCTGACGTTGGCAAGCAGACCGTGTTGCACATCGGAACTTTTGGTCGTAAAAAAGTAATTCCCCAGGCTATAAAGGATGACGCCGTCTTTGTAATATTCAATAGGCTGAACGGAGTGAGGATGATGACCAAATACCACGTCCACACCGTTCCGAACGGCAAGTCGGGCAAGTTGTTCCTGGTACGATTTGGGATGGGTATCCAGTTCATCCCCCCAGTGAAAGGACACTATGGAAAAGTCGGACTGGGCTTCGAGCTCTTTTATCCGACGCTTCACAAGCTCGGGAGATCCGTAGGCCGTCCCCGGCTGTTTTTTATGTGCCCAAAAGGATTCGGGATAGGTGTTTGAGAAGGCTACAAACCCAATCCGGTTACCTTTTTTACGAAAATAAACCGGTTTACTGGCCCACTCACGGTTCGCACCCGCTCCCGTGAATTTTACACCGTTGTCGGACAGGTGATTCACCGTATCAAGCAAACCGCGAGCACCGTAATCCATCATGTGATTGTTAGCCAGTGAAACTCCATCCACACCGAGATGGCGGAGGACTCTAAGCCCAACCTGAGGATGGGACCGAAGAATATATCGTTTGTTCACGTTGGTTGTCGTTCGTTTCGTGATCGGTGACTCAAGATTGGCAAGGTGTAAATCGGCACGACGACTCAACCGATCGACTTTCTTCGTGAAATACTGTGCACCTTTTCGGTAGAACGGTTCCATCATCCGATTCCCCGCATAAATATCCCCCCCAAGCAGAACATTTATGGCTTGTTTGCCTGGTTTCTGCAGATTGGTGGTGGGGGTACGGTCTAACTGCATAGTCCAGTAACCAGTTCCCAATATGAGAAGAAACAGGGTAAGTATACTATATCGACGCATGATCGCCGGGATACACCATCCAGGCCATTAGAATACTGATTTCATAGAGCAACCACATCGGAACCGCGAGCAAAACCTGGGTAATCACGTCCGGTGGAGTAATAATAGCAGACGCCGCAAATAAACCTACCACCACGTACTTCCGCTGATGACGTAAAAACGCAGGCGAAGCAAGCCCAATTCGAGCCAGTACCGTAATCACCAGCGGAAGTTCAAACGCGGCACCGAACACCAAACAAAGTGACATCACAAAACTAAGATAGTAACCGAGTCTCCAGCGTGGTTCCAACTGCCAGGACTGGTTGAACTCCCACAAAAAATCCAGTGCCAACGGTACAACCAGATAATACGCAAATAATACACCTACCGCAAACAGTAAAAACCCAGAAAATACCACCGGAAGAACCTGTTTTTTCTCAACCGGTTTTAAACCGGGTATAACGAACTGAAGCAAATGAAAAACAACCATTGGAGACGCCAGGACAAATCCACCAATCAATGTGATTTTCAGGTAGGTAATAAATGCCTCGGGCGGGCTAAACGTATGCAGGGTAAGGTCGGCCGATACCTGGTGAAGGGGGCGTAAAAGCCATTGAAAAAGGCGGCGGGCAAATATAGCCGTAAATAACGTCCCCCCTGCCCACCAGGACAGACTCCAGATGAGAGTGGAACGCAGTTCATCTAAGTGGTCCCACACCGACATCCGAGCTTCGGTAAAGTCCGCCCTCTCCATAACTCTGTTAGAGTTCCCCGAACGAATCTACGATACCGTTACAGGCACGCTCGAGAACGTCATCCACGTGTTTCGTGGATACAAAACTACTTTCATAATATGAGGGAGCAAAATAAAGGTTGTTTAACAATAACTGACGGTGAAACTGGCTGAACAATTCGTCGTCCGTCGTTGAGGCACTATCGTAATCAACCACGTCCTCGCCGGTGAAATAATAGGAAAACATTCCACCGAGTCGATGAAACTTTAGTGGGACACCGGCCTCATTGGCCCCTTCACGAAACGCCGATTCAATCTCGTCAATAATAGATTCCAGCTGATCGTAGGGCGGGTTTACCTCAATTTTCTTCAGGGTTTCGTACCCGGCTCTCATGGCCACGGGATTGCCCGAAAGCGTGCCCGCCTGATAAACGTCACCATCCGGAGCCACGTCTCGCATCACTTCTTCTCTTCCCCCGTATGCGCCAACGGGCATTCCCCCACCAATAATCTTACCAAGCGTGGTAATATCCGGCGTGACGTCGAAAACGTCCTGCGCCCCCTGCTTGGATACGCGAAAACCGGTCATGACTTCGTCAAATATCAGCAAGGAGCCGTAATCGTCCGTTATTTCTCGCAGAAATTGCATGAACGACTCACCGGGGTTAATGAGCCCCATATTCCCGGCAATGGGTTCGAGAATGACACCAGCTATCCGATCCCCGTATTCATCAAAAACTTCCTGTACGGATGCTTTGGCTCCGTACGGACAGGTCAGGGTTAACCGGGCAAGATCTTCGGGAACTCCCCCGCTATCGGGCTGTCCAAGGGTGGCTCCACCCGAACCCGCTTCAACGAGTAAACTATCCCCGTGTCCGTGATAACATCCCTGGAATTTCAAAATCATATCTCGTCCGGTGTGTCCCCGGGCAAGACGTAACGCCGACATAGTTGCTTCGGTACCGGAGTTAACGAACCGGATCACGTCAATTGATGAAATCATGTCCACAACCTGCTGGGCCATGTCCGATTCCAACCGGGTTGGGGCCCCGTAGCTCATACCGTCTTTTATTTGATCGATAACGGCTTGCTCGACGTCATCTTCAATCCAGGGGCCTTCAGCGTTTTCGATAAACGGCGGGGGACCTTCCACGGCTGAATACGACCGCGCCGGGCTGTTCACCCCTCCCGGTAAAAGTTGATTGGCACGCTCAAACTCCTTTTGGGACTGCTGAAATCGTTTCGTCTTCGTTTCCATATTAAAAACTCTCCCTGTTCGAATTTTTTAATTCATCCCGGAATTGTAACAACCCAATTTGTTCCTGAAATAGGGGAATAACCTTGAGTCCGGTACTTGAATGTGTACTGTTATCAATGATCACCGATCCTGGAGTATTTGTACATGGGGTGAACGACTTCTCTTGAATCAGCGAAACGACGTAGAACACGTGGAGGTTTTAAAAGACGATTCGCTGGAACGCGCCCGGGTGCTGGCCGACATTCTGGACAACCGCTACCGGTTCCCGTTTACGCAGTATCGATTCGGAATCGACGCCATCGTGGGACTTCTCCCCGTGGCCGGTGACGTCGTAACCACGCTGGGATCCCTGTATTTCGTATGGGTGGCCTACCAAAAGGAGGTCAATCCAGAAATATTGGCTCAGATGATCTTTAATATTTTCGTGGACCTGTTCGGGGGTTTCATCCCGGTTGTCGGAGACGCTCTCGACGTCACCTGGAAATGCAACCAGGAAAACATGCGCCTGCTGGAACAACAATTATCGGACCGGAACAATCCTGAATTTCCTGAAAGTTAGTAAGTCATATCCGTTTCAAGGTTAATCCTTCCTCTTCACAGGCTTCACGTAGCTCGTTATCAAGGGTTAACAGCGGAAGTTCAAGTTCTTTAGCCATGGAGGCGTATGTTGCATCGTAAAATGTAAGTCGATGTTCCCGGTTGAATGCACCGGCCCCCTCCCACCAGAATTCTCTTGAAGGATGTTCAATGGGAAATTGATCGATGATTTTAAGCGGATCCGGGGAAGCTATACGATCACGTCGATAAGCAAGCAGAAGTCCATTTGCGACTTCATAACGTATCAGAGAAGGGGAAAAACACCGGTGCTCCTCGATAATCGTCTCAAGTTTTGAACTCACCGGTTCATTCAAAATATCGGCCAGCAACGCACTGGCATCCAGTACGACACCATCATCCACGGTTTCGTATTTCACGAATGAGTTCCTGCGCCGTTCCTTCCTTTGTCTCTTCCCGGTTTCTCAGTTTCTGATGGATCTCACGAACTTTTTCTTTATCCAACGCCGTTCGAACTGCACCACGAAGGTATTCCGACCAGTTAATGGATAAGCGATCCATCTCCTTCTTCAGTTTGTCATCCACTCGAAACGTAACTGTTTTCATTGCCAACCACTCCTACTCAATTAAAATCGGCTAATTATCCATCTGTTTCGAATATACTGTCTTTTTCACACATGATCAATATTTTTCGTAATACGGATGATATTACAAATCTCCGTTTTCCCGTATCATTAAACGTTATCTCACAACCATCCATTAACCGTTTGTTGGATGAATGAAACATCCATGTATCGTACCTATTTCGAAAAAAGCGCCACCGGGATATAGTCACGGAGGCATGAAACAATCACCGAAGTGTCTACAATTCCCAGTTTTTCCAAGTTCGTTCAATCCTTCCCTCCCACTCTCGGGCTTCCCGTTCGTTCCTACTCCCTGTTAGCTGCCGTATCGCCACCGTATTGGATTCCCGGCTCTTTTCTTCCATCAATATACTCACGCATGGCTTCGTTTGTCAGGGTAGAATACCCCTTCTCGGCGGACATTTTTATTAACTCTTCCCCTGATTCATCATCAATTTCCACGGTTGTACGCATTGCAAACTCCTCCCCCGTCAAAGTAATACATTCATATGCATGTATTAATGATGTCACTAAAGAGGAGAAATTACTTTCTGCTTCGATTTCCTTTCTAAAATCCATTGACCTTTTCTTCGCAGAAGCTGGATTTTGGGGCGGTGAGTTTCTTTTGAAAAACGAATCGGCTGCCGTCAATCTTGTCCCCAGGACATTAAGCTTCTTGTTTGGGATAGAATCTTAAAATCCGCCCATAGTGTTCTACTCGAAGTGGTATGCGCGAAATCGAGTCCCAATGAATATCGTTCCATATCCGGGCATATTTTTCGTCGTTCGTTTCTGGGTTAAAAAAAGCTACAATGATGGTCAAGTGAGAGTTCAGCTGAACGAACGTAATAATTATTCCAGGGGCGAATCCTTATGGGAAATTCCGAGGCGGATATCGAAGTTCCCGATGAGGTAGATCGAGAAACCTTTTACGAGGATCGAATTCGTAACCTGGAACAAAAGGTCAAGTACCTCGAGGAAACTCTCAAGAACGTCTCCAGGATGAACCACCCCGAATTCAGTACGATTCTTTCCCCTGAAAACTTCTCCCAGATCAACGAACTCGTCGAGGAGATGATCCGCAACCCGGACAAGGAGACCATCTATGATTTGATCCTGGAAGGGGTTCGGGAAATCTTTGGTTTTCACCGGATGTCGATTACGGAAATTGTTGAGGATCAACTTCGCGTGAAATCCAATTATGGACTGCCCGATGAATACATGGAGAACCTGGTCATCGACGTCGAGGACCGACCCGGCAAGGACATGCGAAGTGCTCTGGCCCGTTGTGCCGCTACCGGGGAAACAATTGTTATTTCCGACCGAAGTGATGCTCCACGTTATAACAACCGCGACCTGGAGGAAGGGAAAACCTTTTCTTTCCAGTTCTTAGCTATACCTATGATCGTATTTGATGAACCCGAAGGAGTTGTCACCGTAGCCAACGATGAGCAAAGTGACATTTACATGAATGATGAAACCGTTAAAGCTCTCAAGTTTTTCGTAAACCAGGCCTCAATCTCACTTGAGAATGCTATGTTGATTCAAAAACGGGAGCAGACCTTCGAAAACGCCATCCTGACCCTGGCCGACGCCGTCGAAGCCCGGGACCATACCACCGGTCAACACGCCAGCCGGCTTTGGCACCACGCGGAGCAGATTGCCGGCGAACTCAACCTGTCCGAGAATAAACAACGGGCGCTCAAGTATGGATGTATCCTGCACGATGTAGGAAAAATTGCCATCGAGGACGATATCCTGAAGAAAAATGGTTCCCTGACCGAGGAAGAATACAATACCATCCAGGCCCATCCCCTTCACGGACACCGGATTATCGATAACCTGGATTTTTTGGAAGGGGCCCGTGACGTGGTTCGCTACCACCACGAGCGCTGGGACGGGAATGGTTATCCCGAGGGACTGGAAGGGGAAGATATTCCTCTGCTCGCCCGTATCGGATGCATTGTGGACGCGTACGACGTGATGATCCACGGTCGTCCCTACAAATCCTCGATGACCGAACAAGAAGCCGTGGTTGAGTTACTCGAATGTGCCGGCGGTCAGTTCGACCCCAAGCTGGTCAACGTGTTTCTAAAGACTCTTCCCGATGAGCCCGTCAAAAAAGCCCGGGAAACGTACAATTCTTAAGGTATTTGAACGAGCCCTCGCGGTCGTTTATAACGTTATGAAGATACTTAGATTGAGTACGAACGACCGGATTCCCAAGGAAAACGATGATCTTTCAATGGGGTAAGTCCCGTTTAATACGTCGGGGAGCCAAGGATGAAATAAATAATTGGTTATAGCTTCATAGTTGAGTTTATCCGGGTCATCCTAAAAATGTTCAGTAGACCTTGAAGAGGCTTGGTGATCACGGTCGGTGAAGTAATTAATTTCCTTTTCTCGGATTTGGCAATACGAGAGTATTTTATGAGGTAGTAAAATAACGAGGATGTTCCGCATTTTAGTCTACCAATGAGAATAAAATCCAGGTTAGGCGAAGCGTTAATCCGGAAAATTAGATTCACTTTAATAAAAGTTACAGGTGAATATTACTTGTGACACAACAGCAATTCTGGATGTTACATACGAGCTACATTAAAAGTTGATATTCATTATAACGCGTATATTTAGATT
>JBDGPJ010000055.1:0-3050 GCA_042219695.1 bacterium | reverse complement strand
TCGAATTTTTATCAGCAATCATACCGACTCATAACCACTTTACAGTAAATTAAAACTGTTACACTAGCTTCAAAATTCACGTCTATGTATCCAGAAGTTTGAAGTGAAAATTAATTTGGCAATTCCCGCATATTGAATGACCCGTTCGATGCGCCACTTTACGACAAGTACAATTTAATGGAAATTAAAATCCTGAGTTTTCGTATCCAAGTAAAACTATCCCATCATTTTTAAAAAGAATTGAACCTAAATACAACGGTAGATGTTCCATTATGATTTGAAAGTTTTGGCACACTTATTGGCATCCTGAATAACAACCCCCGGTATTAATTCAACGAATTTTCGAAGTCTGTGGGGTGGAATCCGTCACTCTTACTTAGGAGCGTTAAATTTATAGAGGATAACTCGCCCGGTATTTATTACCGGTTTTCCCCATTTCTTTTTCAGCGTATCCCGCCATTTTTCCAATCGGGGTTGCATTCGCTCAGGAAACATTTTCTTATGGACGAGGACTCCTCCGTATCCCTGGTTTCGGAGCGTTTTCCAACCTTTTTCAGGTAAGGGTTTTCGCTGGTACAGGGCGTGCAGAACCGGATTTTGGGCCACTCTTCCCCACAGCTTTTCACGACCGTAGGATAATCCCATCATGGCCATTTTCTTTTTATGGATGGTCTGGCCATATTGTACCTCCGTAGCCCAATCCGTAAGTGGAACCGGAACCAGGGCGGGACGATCAATTTCACTCCTGACTTGTTGAAGCGAATTCGGATCGGGTAGCGGCTTAACCTGTACGGGAACACGGAGCATTTCAGCAATAATTACGGCTCCCAGTATATACCGTTTCCAGCCCTTCGCCGGAAACACGTAGGCCATTCCCAGAGCAACCAGAAAAAACAATGGATATCCAAATCGCAGTGGCGCTCTGAGGGCCCGTACGGAGTCAAACAGGTACATTCCCCAGGCATACGGCATAAAACCACTCAGGTACGATTCCCCAAGGAACCGAAGTGATGGACCCAGTGACAGGATCCCAAACAAGACCGAAACAGTCAGTCCCCATCTCCTGATGATCCGTGAAAACATTGAATAGTTTACGATGAGAAATCCCACGGCAAACCAACCCAGGTACAGACTGGGCTCGGTCGCCGTCCATGCCTGCTTCCACCAGGGGGTCATCCCCCACATCCACCATGCCTTCGACGACGGCAACAACCAGCTCGTGACGTCGGCACCGTAGGCTTCTACCACCCGGAAATCCACGAGGTTGGGTCGGTTGCCGAAGACCTGGGGTCCCCATTGAAAACTGGACACGATTAGTGCTCCCGGAACCAACAAAACCAACCGTCGAAGCCGGAAACCAAACAGGTAATAAACCGGCATCACGAACAGCCAGGCCAGGATAATGCAAGCCGCCATGTAAGGACTCAATAAAAACACCAAGCCGGTCAATACTACGGGGAGGATCATTCGGTAAACGGAGCCGCGCTGCGCCCATAGAAAGGCCAAAAGAATCCAGGGAAACAGGACGTAAGAAAGTGAGTCGGGGCGTGGTATATTCTGCCAGTAAATCGGTACTACAACGAAGTACAATCCACCCACTAATGCACCCAGAGGTGGGGCACGAAGACGGTCCGCCAGACAGTACATCCCTGAAAATCCCACGACGAGAAAAGCATAGCTCCAGAACAAAAGAACCTGATTAGCGTACATCCCTACTGCAAATAGCGGTATGGAAAAAATTCCGAGGGGTAAAATTAACTGGTGATAGGTGAGAGATATGGTGTCGGGATATCCATTGAAGTCGGTTCGGTAGGGATCGTTAAAGGAGGTAACGGCATGGTTGACCCACCAGAGATTCCAACTATGCAGGTAGGCGTCACCGTTATCAACAACACGGTGAACACCGCTCCCAACCGGATGTAGAAGAGCCACTCCCCACAGTAAAACAAGCACCAATCCCAGCAGAAAAAAGCCCCATTGCTTGTCCAAACTAACCGTAAAATTCAAACCGAAAATCGGCTTAGCCCCGGGGGTGATACGCTTCGTGGGCGTCGAATACCTTACGACTCATGTGCAAGTAAATATCGGCCGTTGTACTTACGTCAGAATGTCCCAATAACTCCTGTACGTGTCTCAAATCGGCTCCGTTGTTCAGTAGATGCGTGGCAAACGAATGACGAAGAACGTGGGGGGACACGTCATTCAAAGCAGCTTTGCGTGCCGTCGTTTTTACGATGTCCCAGACCTGCTGACGGGTTAACGGTGAACCGTCTTTTTTAACAAAGAGCTGGGACGTTTGGGAACGAGTGTCCCACTCACTCCTTGCTTCCTGGATGTATTGTTCGACCCATTCAATAGCTTCTCGGCCGATTGGAACAATACGCTGTTTGTTTCCCTTACCCGTCACCTGGACTTCCGACCGAGACATGTCCAGTCGACCGGTTTCCAGTGACACCAATTCCGATACTCTTAAACCCGCTCCGTAAAGAATTTCAAGAATGGCCCGGTTCCGTACTCCAAGTTGAGTATTTATATCAGGCTGTTCCAACAGCGTTTCTACCTCCTGTTCCGTCAAATAAGAGGCGATTTCCTCACTTCCCGAGGGGCGATCGAGGAATTGTATAGGATTGCGAATTGCTTTTCGTTCCCGACGTAAATATTCAAAAAAACGGCTAAGGGTGGAAAGGCGCCTTTGTTTCGTGGAGGACGAGTATTCCAGTTGATCACAATAACGAGTGTAAGCCGAAACGTCCTCGACGGTAACGTTACCGGGATCGGTAACGTTCCGTTGTGAACACCAGTCCGCAAAATGTTGTAAATCAGACCGGTAGGACTGTACGGTATTCTCAGCCAGAGCTTCCTCAATCAACAAGGTATCGCAAAACGTATCAATGGAATTAATCCACTCCTCCTGTTGCGCTTCACGGGGAGCCATTATTTTTCTGCGATTCCACCATTTGATCGAGGAAAATCACAATCAGGATTCCAACAAGAGCAATGGCCAGAGTAAATATTTCTTTTGTCCCCAACGTAGACGGAAGATGATTTAC
>JBDGPJ010000054.1:0-3434 GCA_042219695.1 bacterium | reverse complement strand
AAAGTGATTCGAGCTTCCGGCGTATCACCAATAAAACGAGGAACGGTAAAGCGCCTCGTGCTTAAAAACCCGACTGTCGTATTGGTCTTATTTTTTGTAGAACAGATTTTCTTCAAGAGAATATTCCTTCAATGTGAAATGGATGGAGAATCAATCTAGGATTGGTAGAACAGTAGAATCATAACCCTTTTGACTCAACTGATTAATGTAAACGAAGGATTTTGACATCCGATAAACTCGACTATATCTGAAATTTACCACGGTATTTTATTTCTTCAGGGCATAAACAAATTCAGGCACAATTTGTTCGAGTGTATCGAGATTATAACCCCCTTCGAGTAAACCTACGACCCGGTGTTCACAGAAATCATTTGCCCACTCGTTTAACGTTTCAGCTATCAATTTGTAATCCTTCCCCCGTAAACATAATCCCCCCACCGGGTCCGACTCATGGGCCTGCCGAGACAAGAATAATATCAGGGGAGAACGACTCAAGGCGAGCTCCGAGTTGCTCCCAGTGCGATTCAATTCGGTCCCACCCGGATCCCGACGGCAGGGGTACATTGACGGTATAACCTTCCCCTTCATCTGCTCCGGATTCGGATTTGTCCCCCGTTCCCGGATAGAACGGGCTCTGGTGAAAACTGAAGTACAAAACATCGGATCGATCGTAAAAAGTCGCCTGAGTACCATTCCCGTGGTGTACGTCTATATCCACGATAGCCGGGGTATAATCCTGTTCGGCAAGAAACTCGGCGGCAATGGCTACGTTGTTGAACAGACAAAAGCCCATTCCCTTGTTAGGCTCAGCATGATGTCCGGGAGGACGTACCACTCCAAACCCCGGCGCATCGTCGCGTATAGCACGTTGCACCAGCTCCACGGCGGATCCCGCCGCATACAGGGCCGTCTCGTAGCTTTTCATACTTACCGGCGTATCGAGGTGGAGGGAGCCCCCTTGTTCGGATTCCTCCTTTACCCGATCCACGTATTCAGCCGGGTGTACTAACTCAATCCATTCACGTTTAGCCCGGACGGGTTCAATTTTTGTATGGGTCGAGTCGGCCAATTGCTCCAGGCCTCGACGAATTGCTTCCACTCGCCGGGGGGTCTCGGGATGGTTGGGACCGGTATCGTGTTCCATGAACCGATCGTCACAAATTACGTACGCAGACGTCACAAATTTTATGATACCTCGGTTTCCTGATTCCGTAGTCTACGAATATCTTCCAGAACCTTTTTTCTACCCGCTTGTTTTTTCAGCTGGATTAAATCCTTTTTGGATACAAACAATAAAGGAAAACCATCTTCTACGGTAACTTCATTTTTTCGGTCAAAACAGCCCTCCCAAGAAATCCCATCAATATCGCCACTAAAAATGTTTAGCCCGGTCTATTCACGACAGGAATGCTGTCGTGAATAGACTGTCCAGAGGTCAGCCGTTTCATAGCCTCTTCAGGCTCATAAGTCAAATTGTTATAAACAGTGGAAATCACAGACTGTACATTCGCAGTTGAACTGTAAACGGCTGGGCTAACCCAGCCCATTCAACGAATGGGCTGCCTTTCAGGCGCTTAATTCATGAGCTTCATGAATTAAGCGGGTTAGCGGTTTTACATTAGCATGTTCGAATTTAACAAGTTTATGGGACTCAAGGTACTCGGAAATAGAATACGTCCGTTTTTTCGGAGAGGTCACCGTTACTTTTTTGTCCGGAGAATCGATATAGCCTGACCGGGAAAGTGCTCTGGTCAAATTATTGGTATTGGTATCTTCGGGATCGATCCATATATCAAAGTCCATGGTCCCACGATCCACACCATACAGGTTTACTGCTTCCCCACCAATGATGAGGTACTGCACCTGTTCCTCATGGAGAATCTCCCCGAACCGAAATAAATCCAAATCCATGGGATTAATTACTCTACCCGTGTGAACGTTTCGTAATCATCGGAGACGTAAATACGCAAAGAGTCCGGACGAGAATCAGTCCCTGCCTGTTTTCTTCGTTCCCAACGATTCAAAGATCGCTGTTCGCAAAGTTTCAAACGCTCCAGAGGGGATAACTGGAAAAATGCCTCCCGCCGTAATGATTCATAATCACCTTTATCCATCGAATCAAAACCACCTATGGATTGTTCATCCATGATTTACACTTCCGTATATATGGTATGGGAATTTCCCCGTCTCTCTCAAAAACTGAAACGCCGGAAGGCGTTTAAAAAAACAAACGAAAAATACCTACAGTAAAACAATAAAGTAATCCAGTTCCAGAAATCAATTTAAAACCGAGGAGTCATGTTATCCCAGGAACCATCCCATTTTAGGGTTCTCTTCCGGTGAGCTTAATTCACGTCGTCTTAACTCGCCGTTTCTCTCCCAGGAAAGTTTTGCCCTGTATCTTGGCCTGGTTACTCATGAGTACTATCACCGTCTTTAACTATCAGTGCCAAAATCTTGCCGACGCGTCTTATTAGATTGACGCGTATGAATGAAATTCATGCGGGTGTTAGGACGTTGTAGGAGAGGGTTCCGACGTGGGGTCGGGGTCAGGGGTAAACTGCAGGAGGGCTCGTGTGGCTTCCACGATAAACCAGACTGCTAACAGTAGGATCAATACGGTCATCCCAAAAATTACCCAGCTCCCCGTTGCCTTAATGTCGATCGATACACCCGGTATAACTTCAAGTACACCCACGATTGGGTTTCGAAGTACCGGAGGCATCTGCTTAAATAGCTGACCGACAAGAGCCATCGTTGTAACGATAATCATAAAAATCATGGGGATCACCGTATACCAGACGGGACGAGCTCGCTTGTATAGATACACAGTCACCGTCAGCAATCCAAGCGATGCCAGCAGTTGATTACTGGCACCAAACAGTACCCAGAGAAAAATCCCGGCCGGTTTACCGTCGACCTCCAGGAGTGCAAAAAAACCAATCGCCACAACGGCAATCAAACTGGACGTCCAGCGGTTAATAATAGCAGGGGACTCTTGCTCACCGGCGGTAAGGGTGTCGGCCAATTCCTCAATGTTATATCGTAGCAACCGGGTTCCGGAGTCCAGCGTCGTCATGGCAAACGAAACAACGATTAACGAAATAAACACGGCGGCAGCTTCGGTGGGAATTCCCAGGGAGTGGATAAAAGCAGCGCCGCCATCTATGAACGCTTTCAACTTGGGACCCAGGCCATCAACGGCCGCCCAGCTACTGTAATACTCCCCACTCCACGTTTCAAAACTTCCCAATCCAGCCACACATGCCAGCACAACAATTAACGCCAGTGTCCCCTCGGCTACCATTCCCCCGAACCCCACCATTTTACCGTCGGCCTCGGAATCAAGCTGTTTCGACGTTGTACCGGACGAAACCAGGCTGTGAAACCCGGAGACCGCACCGCAGGCAATTGTAATGAATAACACGGGAAAC
>JBDGPJ010000053.1:21387-27042 GCA_042219695.1 bacterium | reverse complement strand
ATCCGGATTTACTGATCCATGAAGCCATGTTCCTTGAAAAACACGACAAACATGCACGGGAAAAAGGCCACAGCACCGCTCGGGAAGCCGGGGAAGTGGCAAATCGGCTGAACGCCGATCAATTATGGCTCGTTCATGCCAGTCGGCGTTACGATCACCCGCAAGTACTTGAACAAGAAGCCCGGAACGTGTTCGAGAACGTCCAACTGGCGAAGGATCACATGGAGACTACCATTTGAGTAGATTTTAATTTCTTTGAGAGAACTGGCGTGATCGCATGTATTCCGAAAAGTTAAAATCAATGGTAGTTGCTATAGGACTCGTTTTGATTGCCGGATTGGTGATATTTTTTTGGTATGGTAATACACGTACTGTAAAAAATCCCAATGGCCAAACGGTTTCCGAATCAAAACGTACGCCACCCGAGAATCTTTTTCCGGTAGTGAACCACAACGGTCGGTTGGGTTACATGGATCAGACGGGGGAGAAGTGGATTAAGGCCATTTATGCAACGGGGACTCGATTTAACAGTGGCCGAGCGTTAGTGTGGGAAGAGGGAGCTTATGGATTTATAGATAAGAAAGGTGAATTTGTGGTACAACCCCGTTTCAAAAAAGCGTATGGATTTTTTCAAGGCTATGCCGCCGTGTCGGACGATGGAAAGTGGGGGTTTGTTAATAGGGGCGGAGAAGTTGTAGTTCCCTTGAAGTACGACAAGGCGTATTCCGTGGGTTATACGAAGCAACTGGCCCCGGTACGTAAAGGGGGAAAATGGGGGTACATCAATATGAACGGAGATACTCAGGTTGGATTTCGGTTCGAAAAAGCCGCCCTGTTTCACGAGGGGAGGGCCTCCGTTAAAAAGAACGAGAAATGGGGATTTATAAACACAACAGGTTCATTTGTGGTAGAACCCGCTTTTAACGATGTGAAACCTTTTAATAACAAGGTTGCTGTAGTGAAGAAAAAAGGGAATTGGGGAGCCATTGATAAACAAGGACAGGAAGTGATCGATTTTCATTTTGATGGTATGAAGTCGTTTCAAAATGGGAGGGCGCCCGTAAAAAAGAATGAATCCTGGGGCTATATCAATCGAGACGGAACGATCGTGATCGATCCCAAATATTCCTGGGCCGGTAGTTTTAAAAACGAATTGGCTGCCGTTAAGTTCCAGGGGGGTAAAATTGGATTTATTGATACAACGGGGGATACTGTTATTGCTCCTTTATTCGATCGGATTCCTCACAGCATGTTTTACAAGGAGTATTATGGTTTTACCAATGGTCTGGTACCTGGGATTCTGGGAACAAGGAGAGGGATGTATCGCCTCGCCTGGATCAATCGAAACGGGGAATACGTTTGGGGACCAAAAGGTACGGTCCCCCAGCAATGGGTTACCAATGTATCGCAGGACTAATTGGTCTAAAGGTGCCATGATTATTATCGTACTCTTTTTCCTGATGGGATGTGCGAATCACAATAAGGAAGCAAGGAATCAAGTAAAAAACAGGGGGGGATAAGTCCCCTTGAAGTCACTTCCTGACAATACGGCACTCATTTACTGATAGATTCCGAGCCCGGGAAACGATATGCGATTTTCAGCGAGGACGTGGAATTATCCCGGTATTACGGTCATGGTGATAGGAAACCGCTCGTTACTGTTATCGGCTATTTAAAGAAAGGCTACCCGGTAAACGGAGGACTGCCGTATTTAATCGTGGCTGACATGGTTGAGGGGAAATCAGATAGTGCAAGGTAAGTAGAGCATGACATGGATTCGGAGTGACAGTAAGTGACTGATAATATCCTCGATGAAATTGTCGAACAAAAACGTGACACTCTCCAACAACAGAAACAGGACGAGTCACTTGCCTCCCTGCAATCGAGACTGTCTCAACCCGTACAGGCACAATTTCAAGATGCTTTGCAGGCCGAGGATACCCTGAGCCTGATTGCCGAGATTAAGCCGGAAGCTCCATCCTCAGGTACGATTACAAACCTTCCGGCGGTTGAAATTGCAACGGTGTACCAGGAGGAAGCCCCGGCGGCCGTTTCGGTGCTTACCGACGAACCCTATTTCAACCAGGGGCTTCAAGAACTCAGGCGAGTTCAGTCCGTCTTGACCAAGCCTATTCTACGTAAAGATTTCATCATTGATGAATACCAGGTGTACCAGTCGGCTGTGTTTGGAGCCGATGCAATTCTTCTGATTGCCTCGATACTAACACCCGATCAAATGAAATATTTGCATCAAGTAGCAGAAGATTTAGGTCTGGATGTGCTTGTTGAAATTCATTCGAGGGAGGAATTTAAGTCCCTTCCCTTCAGACCGTCCTTGCTGGGAATTAACAATCGTACTCTGGAAGGTGATTTTTCTACGGACCTGTTCGTAACGGAGCAACTCGTGGAGGAGATACCGGACTCAGTGACACTGGTTAGTGAAAGTGGTATTCATTCCCGGGAAGACGTTGAACGTTTATCACAACTTGAAACACTCGATGCCATCCTTGTTGGTACATCTTTGTTAAAGGATCATTCTACCCCTGATGATATTCGACGAAAAATACGGGGATTGATGGCGAAAGAAGAGAAATAAATCCGCTTCGATTTTTGATTCTGAATTCAATTTCATGAATAATGATACAAAGAAGCTTTTTATTAACAGTAGTACTGTCTTTTGTTTAGCGGATTAATATATTTGTGAAGTCGAAAATTTGTGGGATTGGTTGATTTATTCAGGTGGGGAAATATTAATATAGGATCCTTCTATTCCGTTCTATTTATGTCAGGTACGTTGTACAGCCGTTTACTGTCCTATAAATGGTCTTATATCAAGTTGAAGAGGTAGCATGTGAGAAAACAGTTTGTACTTCAACAGTGGTTATGCCCACGGCTGGGTTAGTCCCACCCCTTCTGGAATGGGCGGTTTTTCAGACGGATGATTCACAGCCCTTATGAATGAATCAACCGGATTATAAATAGCCGGTGAGCGGTTACGATCTTCTGTCTAAAAGTGGGTTCAATTGTTACCATGAAAGATCACTTCAAGGGAGGAAATAAATTTGTCAGATCCTATACTGGACCCGCTCAACGAACAGCAGGTTCGAGCCGTCAAACACGGGCAAGGCCCTCTGCTTATTTTAGCCGGTGCGGGTAGCGGAAAGACCCGTGCGATTACACACCGGATGGCTTACTTGATTCGTGATCGTGACGTCCCCCCCTATAAAATTCTTGGTGTGACGTTTACCAACAAAGCCGCCGACGAGATGATGGAGCGAACGCGTCAACTCGTCGGGCGCGAGCGACTTCAGCCCGAGCTTTCGACGTTTCATTCCTTCGGGGTTCAGTTCCTGCGTAAGGAGATTTCCGCCCTTGATCGCGATCGTAACTTTACAATTTACGACGATAACGATCAGAAATCCCTGGTCAAAACCTGTATGGAAGAGTTGAACATAGACTCGGATTCGCTTAAACCCAGGGCTGTAGTGAATCGAATTAGTCGGGCTAAGGATCAGCTTAAGAGCCCGGAGGATTACGGACTGCAAGAGCACGCTGAACCCGACGTTGCCCAAATTTACGAACGGTACCAGGAACACCTCGAGGAGAATAATGCCTACGACTTCGGGGATTTGATCTGTGAACCGGTCTACCTTCTACGTAGAAACGAGACCGTCCGTACACGCTGGCAGGATAAATTCGAACACATGCTGGTAGAT
Organism: bacterium; assembly: GCA_042219695.1. Taxonomy (GTDB): domain Bacteria; phylum T1Sed10-126; class T1Sed10-126; order T1Sed10-126; family JBDGPJ01; genus JBDGPJ01. The sequence continues at coordinate 23,326 of JBDGPJ010000053.1, read as the reverse complement.
GAGTTTCAGGATACAAACCCGGCACAGTACGAGTTTGCTCAGTTACTGTCGGACCGGCATCGAAATATAGCGGTCGTGGGGGACGACGACCAGAGTATTTATTCCTGGCGGGGGGCCGACGTGACCAACATCATGAATTTCGAACAGGACTTTCCCGAAACGAAAACAATCCGCCTCGAACAAAATTATCGCTCGACCCAACCCATTTTAGAAGCGGCCCATAATATTATTGAGAACAACAGTACCCGGAAAGAAAAAGAGCTATGGACAAACAAGGAAGAAGGCCCAGAACCAACCGTTTACGAGGCGCATTCTGATTACGACGAAGCCGAATACGTGCTTGAGACGATCGAAATGCTCGATCGGATGCGCGGAATTTCGCCGGGGAACTGTGCCATTTTCTTCCGTACAAATGCTCAAACACGTGTTTTTGAAGAAGTGTTTATGCGTGAAGGTATGCCTTATGTCATCGTAAGTGGCGTGGGATTTTACGAGCGTAAGGAAATCAAGGATCTCATGGCCTACCTGAAAGTTCTGGTAAACCCGGCCGACGACCAGGCGGTGGAACGGGTTATTAATACGCCCACTCGTGGTATTGGAAAAAAAACGTTTGGGACGCTACGTGAGCTTGCCTCCGACCTCGACGTAAGCCTCATTGAGGCGTTGTCCGAGCTGGAAAATTACCCATCCATTTCCAGTCGTGCACAAACCGCGCTGGGAAAATTCAAGTCCCTGTACGATTCTCTGCTCGAACATCGAGATGAGGATCCTTTGTCCGTTATTGAAGCCATACTTGAAAAGACAAAATACATCGAGAATGAAGTTGAAAAAGAGGAAGACACTGTCGCCGAGTCTCGAAAAGAGAACATCGATGAATTGAAACGGGTTGCGGACAATTTTGTACAGGAGAGACCGGACCCGACGCTGGCGGAGTTTGTGGAGGAAATTTCCTTGATCAATGACGTGGACACGTTTGAGGAGCAAACCGACCGGGTCAATATAATGACTCTTCACGCGGCGAAAGGGCTTGAGTTTGATGCTGTGTTTATGGCCGGTATGGAGGAAGGTCTCTTACCGCACAGCAATTCCGAGTACGACCAGGAACGGCTCGAAGAGGAACGTCGGTTATGTTACGTGGGATTTACTCGCGCACGTGAGCGTCTGTATTGTACGTTTTCCGAGCGTCGTTTCATGTGGGGAAGCCAGCAATATAACGATCCTTCACGGTTTTTGAAGGAAGCTGGTTTGTTCGAGGAATCGACGGCGACATCGTCGGATCCATTTTCACGGCCCGATTCCGGTAGCTCCTCCCGGGAATCGTCTCCTGTTTCCACGGTTTCCAATGGTGGCGGCGAGTCCTCATCTTCCCGTAATGAAGCAGAACCGGTGAAATATTCCCCGGGTGATACGGTGAAACATCAGCGGTTTGGTGAGGGAGAAGTTATTGAAGTGACCGGTAGTGATTCCTCATTAACCGTGAAAGTTAATTTTGATTCGGTGGGTATAAAACAACTGGCTCTTTCATTTGCTACACTCGAGAAAGTATAAATATGAAATAAATTCGGATGAGGAGCTCGGTTCCAGTGAACCTTGCCGGTTACAGCTTGTTCTAAAAGACGATATTCGTTTTGAAATTTTTTGAAGGTTATCAAAATTGGAAACCATTCCCTGAGTTTGAATCTAAAGCCACCTTAATTAGTACCTCCGGCAGTTATGAAAACCCACGATGCTGTAAAGATGTTGCAACCATGGATACGTAGTGGGTTCAATGAATGTGAGTCATATCACGGGTATATTTTAACTACAAATCCTTTTCGGGAGCCTCGAAGTGGAACTGGAGTCGAGGTGACTTTTAATTACATTAATCAGTAGAGATACTTTTATACAAGCGGAACTTTGCACATTTGCGCAATTGTGTAAATGTGCAAAGGTGAAGTAA
>JBDGPJ010000053.1:20279-21377 GCA_042219695.1 bacterium | reverse complement strand
AAACTGGCAAATTTTATAACGGGAGAATAGAACGTGGGACGGGACTTACCCGAAGACGTTGTTTTTTACGATGGTCACTGTGCTCTGTGTAACGGAACGGTGAAGTTTATACTCAATTGGGATAAGGGGGGTCAATTTACGTACGCACCGTTACAGGGAGACCTGGCCGGTAAGCATTTGAACATCGATAACGAGGATCTGTCCAGCGTAATTTATCGACGGGAGCGAAACGGGAGCGTGGACGTGTATCGTCGTTCCGATGCTATATTTGAGATCTTAAAAGAACTTGGAGGCATCTGGCGGATTCTGGCTGTTTTACAACTTATACCGAGATTTATTCGGGATGCTTTTTATAACCTGATTGCCCGGTATCGATACCGGGTGTTCGGTCAATACGATGAATGTCCTCTGCCCGATCCCGAGGTTCGCGACCGATTTTTGGAACTTGGATAACACCTGTCTTATTTGACCCGCCTTCGAAACATGTTGTAACCTAACCTGATTACAACTCCATACAACGATTTTTATACTTGGAGGCAACTCATGTCTATTTCGGATGAAGAAATTAAGAAGCTTGCGGATCTTTCCCGCTTGAACCTCGATTCCGAGGAACGGGATGACCTCACCGAGGATTTGAATGAAATCCTCGATCTCGCGGAGAATATCAACGAAGCTGATACCGAGGGTGTGGACCCCACTTATCACGCCCTCCCGATTAACAATGTTTTGCGTGAGGATGAAGCTCGCCCGTCCCCGGATTCCGATAAAGCACTCGGCCATGCTCCGGATGCGTCGGATGGGTTTTTTGTCGTACCTCAGGTGATCGATTAATGGAACTTTACGATCAAACAATACCGGAGCTCCGGGAATTGCTGGATCAGGGAAAAATTTCCCCGGAGGAGCTTACTGAAGCCTGTCTCGATCGACTCGACGAGGTCGAGGACACGGTGAAGGCGTTTGAGCGTATTGACCGGGACCGGGTCCTGCAACGGGCCCGGGAATTGGAACCGGACAAAATTGATTCCCCTTTAGCCGGTATTCCCGTGGCATTAAAAGACAACCTGTGTCGTGACGGAGTAGAAATAACGTGTAGCTCAG
>JBDGPJ010000053.1:17661-20269 GCA_042219695.1 bacterium | reverse complement strand
AATCCTGGAAGGATACGTTGCTCCTTACACGGCCACTGCAGTACGGAAACTTGAAGAAGCCGGTGCAATACCATTCGGCAACACGAACATGGATGAGTTTGCAATGGGCTCGTCCACGGAAAACAGTGCACACCAGACGACTCGAAATCCCCATGACCCGAATCGGGTACCGGGAGGATCCAGTGGAGGTAGTGCAGCGTCTGTTGCTTCCGGGGAGGTTCCCGGTTCACTCGGATCGGATACCGGTGGATCCGTTCGCCAGCCTGCCGCTTTATCCGGCGTCGTCGGGGTGAAACCAACTTACGGACGAGTGAGTCGTTACGGTTTAATCGCCTTTGCTTCGAGCCTGGATCAAATCGGGCCGATGGCACGAACCGTGGAAGGAGCTGCCATGCTTACGGAAACAATCAGCGGTCATGACTCAGCCGATAGTACATCACTGGATGAGCCCGTTCCGAGCTACTCCCGGGAGTTGAAGGCCGACCCGTCCGAGTGGACGATTGGTGTCCCCGAGGAATACTTTGGCGAGGGGATTCAGGAGGACGTACGTGATGTACTTAACGATCAAATTGAAGCCCTCGAACAGGCGGGAGCAAATATTAAAGAGCTCAGTTTGCCTAACACGGATTACGCAATTTCCGTGTACTATATTATTGCTACGGCCGAAGCCAGCAGTAACCTGGCACGCTACGACGGCGTTCAATACGGTCACCGAGCCGAGGAGTTCGATGACCTCATCGACATGTATTCACAAACGCGTGCGGAAGGATTTGGTGATGAAGTGAAGCGTCGAATTATGCTGGGTACATTCGTTCTATCCAGCGGATATTACGAAGCTTACTACGGGAAGGCACAGAAAGTTCGTACGTTAATCAAGCAGGATTTCGACCGGGCTTTCGAAGACTGTGACGTACTTTTTACTCCGACGTCACCCACTACGGCATTCGAAATCGGGGAACGGACGGAAAACCCCGTCGAAATGTATCTTAGTGACATCTGCACAATTTCGGCCAACCTGGCGGGAGTTCCGGCTGTTTCGGTTCCGGTGGGGAGTGACCGGGATGGTTTGCCCATCGGGGCTCAGCTTATAGGACCTGCGCTTTCGGAAACCATGCTGTTCCAGGTGGCCCATCGTCTCGAACAGGAATCCGACTGGGACCCATCTTCCGTGGAGGGTAATAAGACAGCAACCGTGTAATGTAGGTTAGCGTGGGGACTAAGGTTTACTACGGAATTTTAAGAGCAATTTGGCACAGGAGATTTTTTCAAATTAGATGTTCAGTTACTGACTATTGTGGGGATCATGGCTTGATGGTTGGAATTTCTATCAGCAAGTAATCTTATGAAACGGTGATGAAGATGAGTAAAGACATAGTGATTGGGTTGGAGGTTCACGTCCAGTTAAAGACGCAAACCAAGCTATTCTGTGATTGTTCCACGGAATACGGAGCCGAACCGAATGAAAATACCTGTCCGGTTTGTCTGGGGTATCCGGGAGTACTTCCCGTACTTAATCGAAAAGCGCTAATGTATGGCATCATGATAGGGAAAGCTTTAAACTGTGAGATCCAGGATCGAATGAAGTTCGATCGCAAGAACTATTATTATCCGGATCTACCGAAAGCGTATCAGATCAGTCAGTTCGACATGCCTTTAGCCGAGGACGGTGAACTGGTAGTCGGTGCCAACGGATCAAGTGAAACCGTTCGTATTGAGCGAGCCCACATGGAGGAGGATGCCGGTAAACTGGTTCATTCTTCCGTGGGGAGTGAATCATTCGTAGATTACAACCGGGCCGGTACGCCGTTGATTGAAATTGTGTCCCGACCCGATATTGAAACGCCGGCAGCAGCGGAGGATTACCTGCGAACTCTCAAAAAACGCATGGAGTACCTCGGTGTGAGTGACTGTAACATGGAGGAAGGAAGCTTACGGTGTGACGCTAATTTATCGATCCGGGATGAAGAAGGTAACCTGGGAACCAAGACGGAAATCAAGAACATGAACAGTTTCCGCGGTGTTCGCCAGGCACTTGAATACGAGGCTAACCGTCAGAGACGTATCCTGGACCGGGGTGATGATGTACAACAGGGGACCCGGTTATGGGACGAGGACGCCGAGGAAACACGGGCTATGCGTACCAAGGAAGAAGCTCACGATTACCGGTATTTTCCCGAGCCCGACCTTGTGCCGGTGGTAATACAGGACGAGTGGTTGCGGGAAGCTGACGAAACAATGCCGGAAATGCCGGGGGATCGCCACGACCGGTTCCGGAGCGATTACGACCTTAGCGAAGAGGACGCGAATGTGTTAACGGAAACACGGGCCATGGCGGATTACTACGAGGAAGCCGTTGAAACGGGGGCCGATCCCGCGAGTGTCTGCAACCTGATGAAAGCGGATTTACGCCGTGAATTAAATGAACGTAATTGGTCCGTGGAGGACGTGAAATTGGGGTCCGAAGGGTTGGCAAAAATAGCGAACCTGATGGACGATGGAACGATAAGCAGTAACGTGGGTTCCGAACTCGTCGAGGAACTTGTCGAGACCGGCGGCGACCCGGAAGAAATCGTGGAGGAACGGGATCTCGCCCAAATTTCTGACACCG
>JBDGPJ010000053.1:15527-17651 GCA_042219695.1 bacterium | reverse complement strand
GAGAAGCTCGTTTCGGAAGGAGAACTTCCCGAGAAGGAAGAGTTTGATCACGAACAAGTAGTATCTGAAACCCTGGAGGAAAACCCGGATGCCGTCGAAGATATTAAAGGCGGGAAAGACCAGGCAATTGGTTTCCTCGTCGGGCAGGTTATGCAGAAGACTCAGGGGCAGGCCGATCCCGAGCAGGCCAACAAGATGCTTCGGGAACGGATTACTTCGTAAGGATGGGAGGCATCTAATTTCTTGAATCCCGGACGTAAGTTAGGTAGTGCACTTCTGGTCCGAGTTTTGTTTGCAGGCGCACTCAGCGGTTTTTTTGCCGGATACCTCATTGAGGAGATTTTTCAGCGGTCGGGATACGAACTTATTCTGTCGTCCAGCGGACCGTTCCTCGGGGTCCTTACGGGTTTGTTAACCGGAGTCACCATTTATTTGATTGTTCAGAGGAAACTCCTGGAATACGTAACCGGTATCCGGGATGAACTTGCTCAGACCGGTGATCTCCCCATGGGATTCGAAGATGATTTAAATCTCGAGGACCAGTCCAAAGCCGTGTTCGACCTCGTTCAGTACGAAGTATCCCTCGTATCCGAAAAACGCGAGGAGTTCGATCAGCTTTTTGAAGAAGCCTCCCCGGTGTTGCGTTCCATCAATCAACACGAAAAGCCTCCTATGGACGAATACGTGACACTTATGGAAAACCGAAAAGAGGAGTTAACGCGACTCGTTGATCAGCTCGAATCCAACGTGGACACGTTTCAAAACGCCATATCGCCACTTTTTTCTAACGGCGAAATCGACGTATCCGACGTGGAGGAGCTCGATCCCGTGAAATCCGTGCTTGACTACCAAAAAAAGGTGGCCGAGGATTTACGGGAACTTCGTTCCGATTTCCACACGTTACAACAGCGAGTTCGAGCCTGGGAGAAAGGGAAGGACCAACTACGGGAAGCTATTTCCGACGCCAACGAGTTATTATTGGATACGTCGGAATTGTACGAACGGTTTCCGGATACCGATTTGCCCGATCGGGCTGAACAGTTACGTCAGCAAACACAGGAATGGCAGGAGTTGGCCGATCAGATTGAAAACGGAGTTGAGAATCTGACCAATGGTATAACCCGTGCCACCGACCACGTGGAAGAGCTGGAGCAACAGGCCCGTGAATCGGCCCGTGGGGAAACAGTTTGGAATAACATTAAAGCCACTGTGGAGAATGTCGATAAACAAATTGACCGATTCGAACAAGCTTTTGAATCGGGTTGGGCCAATAACTGTTCGGAACAGCTCGAAACGCTCGAAACGCACGGTGAATGGTTATGTCGCACGGTCCGTGAGCTTCGTGAGGACGTCGAGTCCGAGCAGGAGTACCTGGATGATATGATTGATCTGGTCGATCGAATAAGCCGGGTTATTGGCCAACATAAGAATAATGAATAATCATTTGTACATTTATCCTATTTTTTTGTTAAAGTTCTGGCCAAGGATGGCCGACAATGGCAAACAGAGGAGGTAGAATGCCATGAGTATTGAAGGTGTAACGAGCGCACAGATCATTCAGAAACTGAAAGGGATCGAGGAATCGTCCCAGAAAGGCACCGGCGAGGCCGGTGGAGCCCAGCGCTCGGACGAGGTCAATATTTCCAATGATGCTCGTCTTGCACAGACACTGAAGCGCTCCATGGATGCCATCGAGAATACTCCCGAGGTCCGGGAGGATCGGGTGGCCGAAGTTCAGGAGCGGTTGGAAAGTGGCTTTTACGACCAGGAACAAGTGGTCGAACAAGCAGCCGATCAACTTACGAGTGTATTCCTCGGCGAGTAACGCCGGGCTTTAAACTCAGAATCAGGCCCTTATCCCCTTCATCCGCCCCCGGATGGGATTTCCCATCCGGGGATTTTTTTGTTTTCTTTCGTGATAAGGTTCAGGTTGCTTAAAATCGTGAGTATACTGGATCGGGGGATTACATCCTCATTTCACGTAGTTCATCTCGACGGTTTGACTTTCCAATTGGATGGTTCCCCCCTGTGAGCAACCAAACGGAGTTTCCCATCAAAATCAATAACTTCCGCTCCTAACAAACCCTGATTCACGAATTCAACTCCATACGTTATCATCATTGA
>JBDGPJ010000053.1:10582-15517 GCA_042219695.1 bacterium | reverse complement strand
TTCCTACAAACGAATAACATCATATGAGGTGACCTTTTTTGGACTACTCAAAAACGATTAATCTACCTGACACAGAATTTCCGATGAAAGCGGGATTGGCCGATAACGAGCCGGAGCGTTTGGCGTCCTGGAACGACGAAAACTTATACGAACAAATACAGGACAAACGTGAGGACGATCCTGAGTTTATTCTTCATGATGGGCCTCCGTACGCCAATGGAGATATTCACATCGGTCATGCGCTGAATAAGATTCTCAAGGATATACTGATACGGTTCAAGACGATGCAGGGATACCGGGCACCATACCGCCCGGGATGGGACTGTCATGGTTTGCCCATTGAACACAAGGTCACTTCGGAAAATCCCGAGGTTAAACGGGAAGGCCAGATGGCCGTCCGTGAAGCCTGCCGGGATTATTCCCTGGAGTACGTTGACGTACAGCGCGAACAGTTCGAGCGGCTTGGTGTACTGGGAGAATGGGATGAACCGTACTTAACTCTTACGCCCGATTACGAGGCCGAAGTCCTTCGTTCTTTCCAGGAATTAAATGACAAAGGTTACATTTACCGTCAACTCAAGCCCATTCACTGGTGCTGGAACTGTGAAACGGCCCTCGCCGAGGCGGAGGTCGAGTACGATGAATTAACCTCCCCGGCAATATTTGTTGATTTTCCCGTGATCGAAGATCCGAACACTGTCCTCGAATCCCCCGAAGCACATTTTATGATCTGGACGACGACCCCCTGGACTATACCGGCCAACGTGGCTATAGCCGTCCATCCCGAACTTGATTACGTGGAGTTCGAGGATCCTGATGGAAAGGTCCACGTTATGGCTGAAGCTATGGTTACCAACGCCATTCAGCGCAGGGACTGGTCGACAAATGATATTGATATTTTACAGACGATTCCCGGCGAACAACTCGAGGATATTATCTGTGGCCACCCGTTGGTCGATGACCGGGCCTCAACGGTTATATTAGCCGAGCTCGTAACCCTCGAACAGGGTACGGGTTGTGTTCATATTGCTCCGGGGCACGGTCAGGAGGACTACGAAGTTGGACTCGACTACAACCTCCCGATTATTTCTCCCGTGGGTGACAACGGACTGTTCACCGATGAATACGCCCCCTTTGAAGGGGAGCACGTGTTTGACGCCGATCCTGAAATCGTGCAGTTATTGGACGAACGTGATGCGCTGTTTCACGACGAATCCATGGATCATTCCTACCCGTTCTGCTGGCGTTGTGATAAACCCATCATCTTCCGATCCACACCCCAGTGGTTTATGGACGTGGATCACAATGATTTGCGGGACCGTATTCTTGCCAAGCTGGACGATATTGATTGGGTCCCCGACTGGGGAATCGACCGGTTTCGATCCATGGTGGAGGAACGCCCCGACTGGTGTCTGTCACGCCAGCGCGCCTGGGGTGTACCGATTCCGGCCTTAAACTGTAATGATTGCGGTGAAGCGTTCCTCGACAACGACTTAATTGACAACTTAATTGATGACGTGGAACGAAATGGTGTCAACGTCTGGTTCGAGGAATCCTACGATCACTTCACCAAAGAAACAAAGGAATGTCCGAGTTGTGGTTCGGACGATTTATCCCGGGGAGACGATATTCTGGATGTCTGGTTTGATTCCGGGGTAAGCCACCAGGCCGTACTTCGGAACGACGAAAACCTGTCCTGGCCGGCCGACGTTTACCTTGAAGGTAGCGATCAGCATCGGGGCTGGTTTCAACTTTCCATGATTCCATCGATGGCCCTGGAGGATGCCCCTCCGTACGAAGAAATTATCACTCACGGTTTCGTGGTCGATGAAAATGGCTTGAAAATGAGTAAGTCAAAAGGAAACGTCATTGCTCCCCAGGATGTGGTCCAGGAGGATGGCGCCGATATTTTACGTCTCTGGGTGGCCAGTGAAAATTACCAGGAAGACTTGGCCCTGAGCGATGACTTACTCGATCAGATTCGAACTCGCTACCGTCGCATTCGCAATACCTGCAAATTCTTCCTCGGTAATTTACAGGATCTCGGGGGATTTTCCGCGGACGAAGATGCCGTGGAACCGTCTCGAATGCACCCGGTCGACCGCTGGTTTGTTAATGAAATGTACGGGTTGGTCCACCGGGTAACACGAGCCTACGAACGTAGAGATTTTCACCTGGCCATGGCGAATATAAATGAATTTTGTGCCGTGGAGGCTTCCTCACTTTACCTGGATATTGCCAAGGATCGACTGTATTGTTCGGCGCCGGATTCCCACGATCGACGGAGTGCCCAGACAGCCTGTTTTTACGGTTTGAAAACACTGGTCCGATTAGTAGCTCCCGTTTTGTCATTCACGTCCGATGAAGTTTGGGAGTATTTTTCCGACCAATCGGTCCACCTGGAGGACTGGCCGGATCCTGCCGACAATTGGGAAGCTCCCAACGTAGCCGAGGATTTTCACCGGTTACGTAAAATCCGAGAGGAGGTACTTCGCGCGATTGAACAGGAGGATTCGGTGGACGACCAGGACGAAGCCGACGTCACGATATCGTGGCCCGGTGCCTACGGTCTCCTGGATCAGTACCGGGATATTCTGGAGGAATGGTTTATCGTGGCCGACGCTTCAATTGTGGAAGGTCCGTCGGATCGGGTGATTACGGTGGAACCCAGTGAGTACGACAAATGTGATCGATGCTGGAGATACCGTGAAACCGTCCGCGAGCGTAGCGAAGTCGAACAGGACGAGCTGTGTGATCGTTGTGCTGAATTGTGATTGATTCCCTCGAGTTAACTACGTAATGGATTCGAGTGGCTTAGCTTGTTACCCAAGGCAATCTCACGAGATTGGTACTTAAAGAAGTTGCTCTGCCAGGTATTTGTGAAACGGTAGGTTTGTTTTATTTATGATTGGTTCACTTTTGGAAGAGGGGAAGTTCTCCTTCCACCGCGGTAGCTTAAAAGGTACTTTAAATGCCTTCATGATTACGTTTGCCGTTCTCGGCCTCGATCAACTTACGAAGATGATCGTGGAACGATGGGCACCCTATCCGGGGTACACTGTTGTTGTGGTACCGTGGTTTAACGTGTTCCGCCTGTCGTTTATCCACAACCGCGGAGCGGCTTTTGGAATGTTAACGGGATATCGTTGGTTGTTTGTTGTGGTTGCCGTTGTCGTGTCGGCATTTTTTGTGTGGATCATCGTGACATCACGATCGATCCACGATCGATTTACAGGGGGACTAATTCTCGGTGGAGCACTGGGCAATATGATCGATCGAGTCTTTACCCAAACCGGGGTAGTGGACTTTATCGACGTGGGATTTTACAGCTATCGATGGCCGGCGTTTAACGTGGCCGACATGGCGTTAACCGTGGGAATGTGCTGGTTGATCTGGTACCTTTCGTTTGAAAAAAAGCCGGAGCCTATACAAACGGAACGCAGTGAGGAATTCACCCATGAGAAAGAGATTCAAAAGTGAAGTGGACGATCGACTGGATAAGGTTATCAATCGAAATGTACCTCGATCTCGGTCCAAAATACAGGACTGGATTCGTGAGGGTCGTATTCGAGTAGAGGATGATATTGTCACAAGTAAAAGCCATCCGGTAAAATCGGGGCAACAGCTGGAACTTGACGTTCCGGAGGATAAACTGCGGAAGTCCAAAATAAAACCGGAACCAGGGGAATTGGACGTTATACACGAGGATTCCTCTCTTCTTGTTTTGAACAAATCGGCCGGTATTGTGGTACACCCCGCTCCAGGCAACCAAACGGGTACACTGGCCAATCATCTACTGCACCATTATCCGGACCTATCGTCGGTGACCGATCCCTATCGTGCTGGGCTGGTTCATCGGCTGGATCGTGGTACAAGTGGCGTTATACTTGTTGCTCGATCCCCGCAAGCTTATCAGCACTTGAAACAGCAGTTTCAGAACCGGACGGTTAAAAAACAATATCGTGCTATTTTGACGGGCAAATTAGAGGACGAATCGTTACAGATTGAAGTTCCTATTGGGAAACATCCGACCAATCCGAGTTTGAGGAAGGCGCAGTCGACGGGAAGATACGCGGAAACCTACGTTGAAGTAGACACGTGTACGGACGAAGCCAGTACGGTATACTGCTGGCCCAAGACGGGTCGAACTCATCAAATACGGGTCCATTCGCTTTATATCAATCATCCTGTCGTGGGGGACGAACAATACGGTGGAAAACAAGCCTCCCGTATGATGTTACACGCGGAGTCGATTCAATTTGATCACCCGGAAACTGAACAAGAGGTAGAATTTCAAGCTTCATTACCGTTGGAGGTAGAAGAGACATGGAACGATATTTCACGGTTTGCCTGAGCATAATAATGTTTGTGGGAATGGGTACAGTTGGAGAAGCCGCGGATACGGATCTTCCTTCCAACAAATCAATGGTTGAGCAGAGATTACGGGCCGATATTCAAGAGCTGAGAGAGGAAAATAAAAAACTCCGGAGAACGATTCGGCGCTTGCGAAATAATCGTAACAGTTCGACGTCGTCCGGACGGGAGACTTCGGAGGCCAGCGTGGACCAGCAACGGTTGAAACAATACCGTAAAGTACTTCGAAAAATCCACCGGTTAATTTCCTCAATGCCGGGGATTGACGTGAAAAAAACTTCTAACAAAAGTAGCAAATCCACTCAAAAGAAAGTACGTAATCCGGATGATTCGAGTGGTGGAGAGTGGGTTCAGGAAGAGGGACGCCCGTATCCAATTCGAAAAGAACCGCTTCAGGAGGAGACGACTTACGTTACTGACGGGGACGACACTCTTTCCAAGATCTCACACCAGTTTTATCACGATGCTGACTTGTGGTTGAGAGTTTACCTGGTAAATGAATCCCGACTCCCGTCCCCCGATACATTACCACCGGGGACCCGGCTTCGTTTACCACCGCTG
>JBDGPJ010000053.1:8865-10540 GCA_042219695.1 bacterium | reverse complement strand
TCCGGTTGAGATGGAACCCGAATTCGTGATTTACCCGGAGGGATCGGTGTTAATATCCACCGGCCGAACCCGGGTTCTTTGTAATGCATCCGTGGATGAAAGCCAACCCCATCACCTGGCCGATACGGGCATGGGCTGGGTCACGGCCGAGTACTCCATGCTTCCTCGATCCGCCCCCCACCGGCAGGTTCGGGAAGTTGTTCGGGGAAAACGCAAAGGAAGAACCCACGAAATTCAGCGCCTGATCGGTCGAGCTTACCGGGCGGTGATGGACCTAAAAGCCCTTGGTCAACGCACAATCTGGGTCGACTGTGATGTTCTTCAGGCGGACGGTGGGACGCGTACCGCTTCCGTTACCGGGGGTTTTGTTGCCCTGGTAATGGCTGTTCGTCATCTTTTGAGAAAAGGTCGTATAGATGAGGACCCGGTTAAGGACCATCTGGCGGCGGTGAGTGTGGGGAAAGTCGACGGGGATATACTACTCGATTTAAATTACGAGGAGGATAACCGGGCCGACGTCGACATGAATCTTGTAATGACTGAATCCGGTGAGTTCGTGGAGATTCAATCCACCGGGGAAGAAGCCGTTTACGATCGATCCGAACTGGATCAAATGCTGGAGTTAGGCGAGCAGGGGATACAGGAACTTATTGGGAAACAGGACCAGATCCTGGACGATGTCCCTCAGTAAAATTCTCATTGCTACCGGTAACAAGGGAAAATACCGGGAGATTAAAGAAGAACTGGCGAAAATTGGTGTTGAAGCCGTCTCACTACAGGACGCAAACGTGACGTTGGAACGTCCGGAGATCGGTGAGACGTACGACGAGAATGCACGTATCAAAGCTGAGGAGGGTTACGACAAAACAGGGCTCCCGTCGCTGGCCGATGATTCCGGACTCGAAGTTGATTACCTGGACGGTGATCCGGGTATTCATTCGGATCGTTGGGCTGGTGATGACGTAACCGTTAGTGAACGCAATCAACTTTTGTTGGAAAAATTAGAAGGAGTGCCCAAGGATGAGCGAACCGCCCGCTTCATCTGTGACATGGTCCTGTTCGACGATACCGGTCAGCGTTTCACCACCCATGGAACATGTGAAGGACGTATTGCCTTACAACCTCGGGGAGACCGTGGGTTCGGATACGATCCGATTTTCGAAGTTGAGGCCCGGGATTACAGAACGTTTGGTGAGTTGACCCCTCGCGTCAAACAACGAATAAGTCATCGTGCACTTGCCCTTGCCTCCATGATGGAGAATATTAAGCAAACGTAGAACCACTGTGTACAAGTCTGATTTACTGGTATTCCTGATACATAAGGAGAAACCAATTCAGGAATAATCTTTCATTCCCCGATTGACTTCACGGGGATTCGTAAATCCCCCTGTATCAGCGGTACGGATGTTTCCTTAAACTTCGTTGCGAGATCAATTGAACCCTTTTACGGAGATTTCCACGTCCAATATATTTTGCCGATTGAATTTCCCCCTCAAAAGTCAGAATTTGAAGATTGGTTGTTTGAGGATTCGAACGCGCTGTCTTAAGCGGAATTATTTTCCACGTTGAAGCGAGTGTTAAAAAGTTCGGGTTAGGACCTGGGAAGCACCTGGACCGAGAACTGTTTTTTTTCCGTGTTGCCGTTGATGTAATCCATTTCAACGACAAATTCCCA
>JBDGPJ010000053.1:5776-8807 GCA_042219695.1 bacterium | reverse complement strand
TCCTCGGTAATTGTACGAGTAACTTTCTGCACCACGGTAACTTCACTCGTTGAACCACCTTCGGTTTTCCAGCCAATGGCAAGTACGACCTTTTCGAGGTCGATTTCCTTCTCCGGGGTGCAGGTTACGCTACCGGTGAGTTTTTCACCCAATTCCGGAGCGGAATTCTTGAAATCAACTTCTATCATGAACTGTACTCCGGTTTGATTTTAATCGGAAACGTACTTAATTCGGGGGAGTCTTCACCCGGTTTCGTTACTTTTACCCGTATGTGCCAGTCGAGACCGTGATTTTTTAACTTCATGGTTGGGGGATCGTCGTTTGAAATATCAAGAGAGAAGTTGGCCTGGTATTCATTGTTCTGAATACGCTCCAGGTTGACGTCGAGATCACGGCGTATAGTGTCCCGTGAAAGTGTCATAACCCCGGTGGGTTCACGGCGTTTTGCCTTTTCAGCACATACCAGGATTGCCTCGATTTTAGGGGGGTTACCCCCGTTTTCCAGGGTCCGGTAATAAGTGCATTCCACGGTTTGACCCAGTTTGATGGGCCAGCTGTCGATTTCCAACAGCCCAAATTTATAGACAATTTCCTGTATACTATTTTCTACCATAAGGTAAAGCAGACAGAGTCCAATGCCGGCAAAGGTAGCCCCGATAATTGCAACGGGGAAACGGTGACCCTCCCGCCATATGGCAACGATTGGCCAGCTAATTCCGTTCCAGAACACGGAAAATAGAAACAGCCATATGGCTAAGCCGAACATATCGGTTCGCTTTAAATTCAGGAGAATCTGTTCGGGACGGCAATTATGTTGCTCAATCGCCGAGATCTTATGAGTGTTATCTACGGATTCTTTCTGTCGAATCCACAATCCGGCCATCAGGTACAGTGCATAACTTAAAAACCCGAAAAATAAGAATGAAATAAAGACAATTAAACCAAGGATTGTATAATTCAAAAAAACTCCTCCAGAAACGTATTAATTATTATTGTCCCTGTATTCCAGACAGGATCAACCTATATTGTCCTATGAGTTCCATCACGGTAGTCTTACAGGGATCTAATTCATGCATTAATTGATTGAAAAAAATTATACACATGTGGAATTCTTGATGTGGAGGATGACCAAACCATGGAAGCAAGCGAATGCCGGCGTGAATTCCTTGATTTTTTTGAGGAAAACGATCACCAGATTCAGGACAGTGCCCCTCTTCTACCATCGGACCCCGAACTTTTATTCAATATAGCCGGGATGGTTCCCTTTAAGCCGTATTTCCTTGGTGAGGACGAACCCCCGTCCACCCGGGTAACAACCTCACAGAAATGCATCCGGACGGAGGATATTGAGAACATTGGGTTTACCGAGCGTCACCTGACGTTTTTCGAAATGCTGGGTAACTTCAGTTTTGGTGACTATTTCAAGACCGAAGCAATTAAGCTGGCCTGGGCATTTCTTACGAATCGACTGGAGATAGAGGAGTCCAAACTATGGATCTCCGTGTTCGAGGGAGACGAAGAGCAGGGGTTAAAGCCGGACACGGACGCCATAGAAATCTGGCGTAACGAAGTCGGAATTCCCGAGGATCGAATCCTGAAACTCGGGACTGCGGAGAATTTCTGGGCCATGGGGGAAACCGGCCCCTGTGGACCCTGTAGTGAAATTATGTACGATCTGGGTGGGGAACCAATCCCTCCCGATGAAGTTAAGCAGTCTATTCTCCAGGGAGAGGATCGCTTCCTTGAGCTGTGGAACCTCGTCTTCATGGAATTCGATCGCGACGAGGATGGAACACTCACACCCTTACCAAACCAAAACATTGATACGGGGATGGGGCTGAAACGGTTGGCAGCCGTTATGCAGGGGGAAAAGACTCATTTTAAAACGGACCTGTTCCAACCCATTATTCGTGATACCCGGGAACTGGCCGAACTTCCTTCACTGGACGATGCGTCCGAATATCGTGACGTGGGTGAAACCCGGGTGGCTGAATTTCCGGATCAGGGCATTGAGGGTCAACAAGCCGTGAAACAACACCGTGCCCAGAGAATTATCGCGGATCACATGCGTTCGGCAACGTTTCTTCTCGCGGAAGGACTGATGCCGGGGAATGAAGGCCGAGGTTATGTTCTTCGGCGCTTGATTCGTCGCGCTATTCGTTGGGGACGTTCCCTCGGATTTGACGAACCCTTCCTTAACGAACTGGTCCCCGGTGTGATTGATATTATGGGGGATCATTACTCGGAACTTCGTGATAACCAGCGTAGAGTTCAACGGAGAATGGAAGCCGAGGAGGAACAGTTTTTCCGGACTCTACGCAAGGGGCTTAATCAGCTTCGTTCGGTGCTGGATGATAAACGTCCCGGCGAGAACCGTGTATCCGGGGAGGAAGTCTTTGAGTTGTACGAGACACATGGATTGCCGGTGGAAGTTACCACGGACGTTCTGGAGGATGAGGGATACGAATTCGATGAAGATGAAATACAAGAGGCCCGTGAAAAACATCAACAGAGGTCCCGTGGTTCGTGGGAGGGCCAGTGGGAACAGACGGATCTCCCGCTGAAGGATTTTCCCGAAACGGACTTTGTCGGTTACGAGCATTTCGAAGTCGAAGCCGAAATCATCGGACTTTTCCACGATGGACAGCAGGTTGATGAGCTGGAGTCCGGTTGTGAGGGATACCTGTTACTGGATCGTACACCGTTTTACCCCGAGGGGGGAGGTCAAGTGGGAGATCGAGGCCGTATCGGTGATTTTTCGGTAGAGGACACGCAAAAGAAATCGGATCGCATCGTTCACGTTGGGCAGTCTGAGGGGACCGTACGTGTAGGGGAAACGGTAACCGCCCGCGTGGAGGAGTCACGTCGTCGATCGACGATGCGACACCACACGGCCACTCACCTTCTTCAATCAGCCTTGCGAAATGAACTCGGGGACGGTGTGATGCAGGATGGTAGCCTCGTGGATGCTCACCACCTCCGGTTTGATTTCACTCATGAGCGACGGGTTACGGAAGAGGAACTTCAGCGA
>JBDGPJ010000053.1:2249-5766 GCA_042219695.1 bacterium | reverse complement strand
AGGAGTTATCCGTGGAGGATCAAATGATGAGCCGGGATGAAGCCGAAGAGGCCGGTGCACTTGCCTTTTTCGGGGAACACTACGGTGAGAATGTCCGTGTGGTTTCAATTGGGGATGTAAGTAAAGAACTTTGTGGGGGAACTCATTTAACCAGCACGGCCGAATTAGGTGTGTTTACCATAACGAATGAGACGTCGGTTGCCTCCGGAGTGAGGCGGATTGAGGCCCGGGCCGGGGAACCCGCTTACAATTATTTTCAGTCCATCCGGGAAGAACTGGAGGAGATAACCGAAGTGGCCGGAGTACAGAGACCCGAGGATGTTCCGGGGCGGCTGGAGGAATACCGGGAACGGATCGACGAATACGAGCAAGAACTTGAACGCCTCCGAGCGATCGAAAGTCAACAGCGAGTGGACCAGATGGTCGACGAAGCAGAGAAAATCGGTGGGATCCAGTACCTTACGGAGACGCTCGATGACGTCGACAATGACACGATGAAAACCATGATCGATGAAATTTTGGATCAGTTGGAGCAGGGAGTCGTACTGCTCGTAAACAAACAGGGGCCCGATTCCGTACAGATCGTAATGGGAGTCGACGATGAACTTACCGATCGTATCAGTGCGGGAAACTGGGTAGGGGAGCTCGGTCGAATAGTGGATGGTGGTGGGGGGGGACGACCGGATTTTGCCCAGGCGGGTGGTAGTAATCCGGACCGGATCCAGAATGTTCTGAAAACATTTCAGGATAAGCTGGAGGAGACCGTTGGGACGACTACTGGGAGTTGATCCCGGCCAGCGCCGGGTGGGTGTGGCTGTTAGTGACGAAGCCGGAGTAATTGCCACTCCTTTAACAACAATTGATCGGGAGTCGGAGGACGCCTCCCGGCGATTGGAGACCATTATTGAAAAAAGGGATGTCAGTAAAATTATTGTTGGATTTCCGGAACCTCTAAATACTTCGGAAAACGAGCGGACCCGGCAGGTGGACCAGTTTATCGAGGACGTGATCGAACCCCTTGCGGTTGACTTCGAGTCCGTTTCCGAACGGTATTCCACGAAGCAGGCAACCCAGAGGAAACGCGACCGCGAGAATGGTGGAGAGGCCGGGGATGATGAAGCCGCGGCGATGATCCTTGAATGGTACCTGAATTCAAATAAGCACACTGACTCGAATACGAGCGAATATTCGTGAGAAAAGATCTTGATGACCGGAGACGAATACGGGTGAGTACGAATTCCTTTGACCCTTTTTGGGGAGGTACCGATTGGTGAAAAGATTAGCCGGTATTTTAATTATTGTAAGCGTTGGTATCGTACTTGGCTCCCTCTTTTTGTACCATGCTTGGATGAATGCTCAGCTTCCCCTCGAAAAAACGGTGCAATTTGAAATTCAAGCAGGAATGAAAGGACGCGAAATCGGTCAACTCCTGAGGAAAAAAGGAGTGATTCATTCAGTTCGCCGGTTTCGCTGGGCGATTTGGTTAAAACGGGCCGAACGAGATTTACGCCAGGGAACCGTCCGGCTCGTGCCCCCGATCACCATGGAAAGACTTGTCCAGCAGTTACGCCGTAAAACTCCGGTTTTGATTCGAGTTCAAATTCAGGAAGGGTGGCCCTCCTGGAAAATTTTTGATGTGTTGAGTCGAAAACTCGATTTGTCTCGAACCCGTTTTGAATCCCTTTTTACCAATAAAAAATTCCTGCGGAATCAGGGGATTAACGCCCGCTCACTGGAAGGATATATGTTCCCTGATACGTATTATGTTTCGGCGGATGCCAGTGCTCGACAAGTACTGGTTCAGATTCTCGAACGTTTTCACGAAGTTATACAAGGACTCGATTACAGGGAAAAGGCTCGACAGCAGGGGTTGAGTGTGGACGAGGCTGTCCGGGTGGCTTCCCTCGTCGAGCGCGAAACCCCCAAGAGAACGGAGCGGCCTCTTGTAAGTGCGGTATACCTGAACCGTATCGACCGGAAAATGAGGTTAGCGGCCGATCCTACGCTTTTGTACGAAATTCAAGATTTTGACCAGACCATTACTATTGAATTAAAGCGCAAGGACTCACCTTATAACACGTATGAACGGAAAGGATTGCCACCCACGGCCATTTGTAATCCCAGTCGAGCCAGCTTAAAAGCCAGTGTTAATCCTGCCGACGTGGATTATTTGTATTTTGTGGCTACCGGTGATGGAGGACATAAATTCAGCCACACCGCACAACAACATAAAAAGGCCGTGCGTAAATACAGGGACCATGATTAAAGGGAGAATGAACCTGATTTCACTATCAGAATTATTGGTTTAATATTATCAGTATGATGATGTTACGTTCCGGGTATAGAAAGATTTTGTTAGATTGGTGACCATTTTTTTATAATCCCCGGTTTAAATCGATTTCTTCTTTCGATTTCCATCATAGATCGTGAAATTTCAAGTTCAGGTAAGAAGGAGGATTGAACCGGGGGATTGGGTCGCGAAGTGGAATTCTAAACGCGCTGCTATTCGTGCATCTCCAGCATATCTTCATCCATGTCCTGGACGATCTTAGTTACCTTTTTGTCGGTCCGGTTTAATCGATACACGAGAATTTTGCAGATAGCCTGGTAAATTTGACAGGCAAGGTGAGGGTGTTCCTCAATGATTTCGTCGAAGCTCTCCCGGGTGATTTGATATAAAACGGTATGTTCACTGGCTACGGCCGAGGCACTGGTGGGGCGACTCACCAGAAAGGACATTTCCCCGAAAATATTGCCTTCCTCCAGTGTTACGAAAGGGACGTACTCCTTCCCCTCCTCATCAGTCATCTTGGATATTTACACCTTGCCTCTCTGTATGATGAAAACGGAGTCCCCCGGTTCGTTTTGGTAAAAAATAGTCTCCCCGGGAACGAACTCTAACTTATCGGTATACTGACTGAGAGTGGATACTTCTTCGTCAGTGAGGTTGTTGAGAAGCTGGTCGAAGGTGGGGACTTCTTCTTTCTCGAACAACTTTGAATCCGTACTGGAATCCACCGAGTAGCCACCTCACTTAAAGGTAAAAGAACAATAGAAAATAAACCTAATTACACTTAAAACATAAACGACAGTTATCAACCAGTCAAATGGAACATGAGTTCGAGTGATAAGTCACGGCCCTGAAGCTGGCCGGGAAGTACAATACAGGGGCTGATGGGACGATTTACCACTTTTCATTATTAAATGCTAAACATAAGCTACTTTGAGTAATCGAACATTCTGTCTTCAATTTCTCTTAGGGAATGAAGGCTAACAACACTATCTTCCATGGATAGTTTCTGTATCGAATCAGCATATAACTGTGGTAGAAAAGACGGCTCTCACCGTTCCAAATCCGGATTTGTTAACCGTCACCCTCCTTGAGTTAAACAACCAAAAGTGTTGATCCAGGCTAATTATTTTCAGGTTTTGTTTACTTTACTATTCCTGACAAAGGGCTTCGTGATTTCGTTTAAAGGGCCGAAAAAATAACTGTCAAAAAAGCTCATCTCAATCG
>JBDGPJ010000053.1:0-2239 GCA_042219695.1 bacterium | reverse complement strand
AAAGGGGGGGATGCCCCCCCCCCCCCCCGAAATACATTTCATGTTTGTGAAATCGATTTCCAGAGTGTGGGTTCTTGAAGATGATCCATCAATAAATGGTGTGCGAACTTATTAACCGGGACAAAGAACTTCTGATGCCATGTTTGAGCGATTGGAATTACATTGACGTATACCCGTCTATTTTATTACAATAACGCGCTTATCGTAGAAGTGTCTGTAGAGTTTATTATTCCCTCAAGAATAATTAGCTGGAAGATCGAAACAAGCTAAGTTCCATTCAGGACTTGATGAGATTTCTTCCTATTAAATCGGGGATTAGCTTTTTACTTTACATATTTAACAGGCGGATTTGAGAAGTAAGGGTCCCTCTATATTTACAAAATTTAGTGTGTGAAAAAGCTTCCGAGTTAAGATCAAAGGAATAAATTCTTCCTGAGTGAGTTTATATAAAGGAAGTAATCAATTAATACAGTGCGTCATTCTTTAAAGGCGTAGGAGTGATTGGAATGTTTTCGAACCAGAACGAAGAAGAGCAAGACAGCGAACAGGATAATGAACAGCCGGCCGAGGATCCCGAAGCATCAACAAACGATCCGGAAACCGATAGTGAGGATGAGGATGAAATGATTGAAATCAGTCGAGAAGAATACGAGCAAATAAAACAAGAACGTGACGAGCTTGAGGAGAAGTATTTGCGACGTACGGCCGACCTAGATAATTTGCGTAAACGGCATCGAAAGGAAAAAGAGGAGTACGAGAAGTATTCTAACGTGGAGCTTTTGAAGGATATTTTTGAGGTGGCCGATAACTTTGATCGCGCGCTCGATTCCATGGGAATTGAAAGTGATGACGTTCAACAGGGAGTTAAAATGATTCGGGATCAACTATTTGAGGTTATTGAAAAACACAACGTTGAGCAGATTGAAGCCGAGGAGGAACCTTTCGATCCTCACAAACACGAGGCCATGATGATGGAGGAACGAGAAGACGTCGACGAAAAAACTGTGGTCGATGTTTTTGAGAAAGGTTACGAATTGTACGATCGGGTAATTCGTCCCGCTTCCGTGAAGGTGGCTAAGCCCGCGGAGAATTCCCGGGATGACCAGAATGAGAAAAATCAGGCTGAAAACGAATCGGAAACGGTTGAAGTCGAAGTTGAATAAATAGAATGGAAGAGTCGATTCAGACTATCATAGTTCACTTTATTTCTTTGTAGGATCAGCAGGATTTTACTTTTTACGGAGGTGCAGTTAAATGGTTGAAAAACGTGAAGAAAAAGACGAATCCGAAGAGACCGAGGTAGAAGGTCCCATTGTTGGAATTGATCTTGGAACGACTAACAGTGTTGTGGCTGTGTACGAAGGTGGAGAAGCCAAGGTGATTCAGAATGCCGAGGGAGATACCACAACTCCGTCGGTTGTTGCTTTTAACGAAGACGGTGAGCGATTGGTGGGAGCCCCCGCCAAGCGTCAGGCCGTTACAAACAACGAGAACACCGTTGCTTCCATCAAGCGTCACATGGGAGAGGAGCACACGGTAACGCTTGACGGTGAGGATTATTCGCCGGAGCAGATTAGTGCCTTTATTCTCCAGAAGTTAAAACAGGATGCCGAGGATTACCTCGATCAGGAGGTTAACGACGCCGTCATTACGGTACCGGCTTACTTCAATGATGCACAGCGTCAGGCGACCAAGGACGCCGGGGAAATTGCCGGTTTGAACGTCCAGCGCATTATCAACGAACCGACGGCCGCTTCAATGGCTTACGGACTGGACGATGAACAGGAACGGATTGTGGGCGTTTACGATCTCGGTGGAGGAACTTTTGATATCTCCATCCTGGAAATCGGTGACGGAGTCATTGAAGTGCTTTCCACGCACGGTGACACCGAACTCGGTGGAGATGACTTCGACCAGGAGATTATTGACTGGTTGGCCGACAAATTCGAGAACGAGCACGGTATCGATCTCCGTGATGATCCGATGGCCCTTCAACGGCTCAAAGAAGCTGCTGAAGAAGCCAAGATTGAGCTTTCGGCAACCAAGCAGACCAAGATCAACGAGCCGTATATCACCGGGGACGATTCCGGAGCGAAACACCTCGATTACGAGCTGAAGCGCTCCGAGTTTGAGCAGATGATCCAGAGCTACATCGACGAGACGATCGACATCTGTGACGAAGTCGTCGGTGAAGCCGATCTTTCCACGAACGAGATCGAAGAAGTGATTCTCGTGGGTG
>JBDGPJ010000052.1:369-4765 GCA_042219695.1 bacterium | reverse complement strand
CAAACTCCTGGCAATCCGCACCGGGTTTTCCTGTTGTGCAATTCTCATTTGTTCACTCTCGTCCCAGCTCAATAAACCCGCGAGATGGGACGAAAATTCTTCCGGCACTTCCTGAATCCAGCGTTCCGCCGAAAAGTCATCCCCTTCGTCCACAATTGAACGCAGTGACTGTACGTACCGGGCACAACGTTCGTCCGAGAAATCTTTCCGAGATATTTTTTCTATGGCTTCGGTAATTTGTTCCGGGTGCGATGCCAGCGAACGTATGAACAATTCCTCGATGTATTCACCGGATTCTTTTCGTAATCGTTTTTTGACGTGCTCATCGTCCTCGGAATCGGACCGGTTTCGGGAACGTCTGAGCAACCGAAAAATATAATCATCCTGAACTGACAGCGTTTCAGCCAGTTCACGCGCTCGTTCTTCCCGTTTTAACTCCGAAGGAACCCGGGCGAGCAGCGGAACCATCTCTTTCAAAATAGCTTCCTTGCCATCGGTCGTTTCCGGTGAATGTTTCTCCGTCAGCCATTCGTATAATGCATCAAAGTACGTTAATCGACTGTCCAAAAATTGCTCGAACTGTCCGGGGTCTTCCTTCAATAAATCATCGGGATCCTGTTCATCCGGCAACAGGACAATAGAACAATCCATCCCTCGATTGAGAGCGATTTCCCCACCTCGGCGTGCAGCACGTCGACCGGCTTCGTCACCATCCGTAACAATGACGACTTCAATCTCGTCTCCGTACCGTTTTAACTGTTGTACCTGCTGTTCGGTAATTGCGGTGCCGAGTGAAGCAACCGCTTCTCGGTAACCGGATTGATAACATTGTATCACATCCGTGTAGACTTCCATGACCAAACAGCGCTGTTTCTCACGGATGGCTTCCCGCGCCCTGGTTAAACCGTACAGTGTATTTCGTTTTTCAAAGACCGGTGAATCAGGGGAATTCAAGTATTTCGGGGCATCCCCGTCCCCTTCAAAAATACGTCCCCCAAAACCTACAACGCGCCCACCGGCGTTCCGTATGGGAAATATGATTCGACTACGAAACTTATCGTACACGCGATCATTGTTACTTTTCCCGAGTAAACCCGCCTTCAACGCTATGGCCGGGTCACACTCGTCCCGCTTCAACGCTCGAAGTAAATTATCCCATCCATCGGGAGCAAAACCGATTTCGAACTCCTCGAGCGTCTCTTCGGTAAAACCGCGGTCCTTCATGTAATTTCGGGCGTCCTGACCGGGATCTCCCCAGAATGCGTCCCGGTAACGTTCAACAGCGTATTCATTCACCCGATACATCTTTTCACGGAAGCTCGTTTCTCCATCATCCGAGGTTTCACGATTGCTCTCCGGCAATTCCACTCCCACTCGTTCCGAGAGCATTGAAAGTGCTTCCATGAAATCACAGTTCTCTTTTTTTTGGACGAACGCAAATACGTCCCCCCCCACATCACAGCCAAAACATTTAAAAATTCCCATCTCGGGTGTGACGCAAAATGAAGGAGTGTCCTCAACGTGGAAAGGGCATAATGCCCAGTAGCTTTTGCCTTTTTTCTCCAGACTAACGTAATCCTGAACGACTGACACAATGTCAACTCGTTGACGGATTTCCTCTTTAGCCCGTTCCCATTGGGACTCCTGGCTCATAAAAGCGACTCCTGTAAACGTGATTGACCCCAGCGATCCCAATCAACCGTCGTGACGTCTTGTGGTAACTCTTCACCGCGCAACTCGGGTATACCGCAAACTGCGTCCGGACACCGGACACAATCTCCCGGACAATCCTCTATTAATTGAAAGAATGAATGAGCGGATGGCCGATGTACCATCGGCAACATCCAGGGAAAAGGATGGCTGTAATGCCCGTACTGATCCTGACCCTGGCGCGACCCAAGAACCCCTAACGTCATCATTAATGAATCGCACATTGAGCGAATAAAATCAAGCATTGATTTTTGTGCGGACCACGTAGGGTACCACCATCCGGTCCCTTCGGATGACTGCTGATAAAGTTCTTCTTGTCCTTTTACGTATTGTTCGTAGAGGATCCCGGGTACCCGTCCCAGGCCTACAACGACATGGGGAATGTCACGCTGATTGATCTCCTCGAGAATACGTTCCATCGTCTCTTCAAATTCGGGCTTCCCTGGAAACAGCGGATCAATACGGGGAACGGCGTCGATACCAATGCGCCGAATTCGTTCAACATCATCGAGACGTTCTTGGTAAAACGGAAGATCTCCCTCGTTTTCAAACGGATCAATGCTGATCTGAACACGCGCCGAAGGGACTTCAAGATCTCCTTTTAATGACAGCGTGGGAAGGTGACGAAGCATGGCCACGACTTCGTCCAGTACGGGATACCGTGTAACAATTTCTACGGGAACACCCACGAGTACGCATTCTTTAACGGTTTTCTCCGTTAGACTATACCGATCATTTATGGGCTGAAACGGATCCGTGTACGGTGATAACAGGGCCGGCGGACAAATCCGTAAATCGGAAAGTTGTTCGGATACGTGTTCGTCGTAGTTTGTGTAAACAGTAAATACGTCCTCGGAAAAAGAACGTCGATACAACCCGGGAAACCCTCTTGTGAAACAAAATTCACAGTTCCCCTCACATCCCACGTAGGGGGATAACAACAACCGGGGCATGGGTTGCGGGGCGTAGGAACGCGTCCAGCTTTTCAGGGGCTCGGTGGCCTCTCGACGTATGTGCGACACGGGATTCTGGTGGACAGGATGGCGACTCCCCCCCGGCAAAGCAGTTGCCTCAAGTTCATGAATTTCCGTCATCCTATTCAATACTCCTCATATAAGTACGGATTGATTTAAACAACTTCTGGAATTTCCAACCTCGTTCGATATAAATGGGGCACTAATACCCCCGGTAATAAACTATAAACCCGAATTATTAAAATAGAGGGGTGCCGGGAATGTTTTCGGGAAGGAAATAATTCCGGCCGACTAAAAAATGGGCCCGGTAGGATTTGAACCTACGGCCTGCCGATTATGAGTCGGATGCTCTGAACCAGACTGAGCTACGGGCCCGAACATTATTTGCTTCCAAATAGCCCTACATTGTACAGAGGTATTATGTTCGAACAAAGTCCTCACGCTCAATTCATCTTCTCGGACTAATCCTTTCAAAACCCAACAGGGGAGATGCCCTATCCTTACACAATCACGATGTTAAAGCCCTCATAAATGAGGTTATAACGGGATCTTCGTCACGTCCAAGCAAATCCCTCACTTCCTCTTTTCTCCAACGAAATTCACCTTCGTTTGGTTCCACGTGTTCTACACAATGAAACGGGCGATGCTTATAGTTTTTAAGGTAGTAAAGGTACTGAATCACCTTCTGACGCAAGCGAGGTGTAACCTCCAGGGTGTCGGATGACTCAATCAAACTTTCGTACTCCTCACGCCGGCTGACGTACGGTAAATTCAGCGCATGTCGATATGGGGCTCGACCGGAAATGATCGAGGGGACTCCCATGTACGTCAGTTCCAATCCAACGCTGGAACGCCAAATCAATCCACAGTCCATGGAAGCAAACAGTTCCACGGATCGGAAAGTCCAGGGTTTTAATAAAACAATGTTATCAGGTAACTCCATTGAACCGGCGAAGCCGGCCAGGGTCTCATTGGGATCTTTACGGTGCTTGTGAAGTTCGGAAGGATGGGGTTTCAACAGTAACAAGTCTTTTTTGTCACGAAAAATGTCAATCGTTTCCCGAATCCAATCACACATCCCATCAAATGCATTTCCACTGTCGATAATTCCAACATCATAAAACAAATGGGCAAAAAGGACGAAAACGCGACGATCGTTTTCTTCGTAACGTTCTATTTGTTGCCGGACGTTTTCCCGTTCATCAGGATGAAAGCTATGATCCTCCGGAATTCTACCCTTGGGTAATATTTCTTGTTTCATAACCTGATCAACTTCTGATTTCATGTCGGGAAATCGCACGTCATTTTCGCGCGCTTCCTTGGAATATTGACCAAACTGATGGGGAGTAATCGCGAGTTGATTGAGTACGTTTGACCGCGTCAGGTTCATCGTGAGAAGATGATCTGCGGCATCTTCTCCAAAGTAGACCATGTATCCGGAAGCCGCCTGGATGAATTCCATGTTGGATTCATCGCCAAACCAGTGACAGAACAAGCAATAGATACTGCTGGGCAAGTAACTTTTATCCCAGGACACAATTCGAATCTGCTTGTCCTCCTTCAAAGCGTACCGGCGAAGCAAGAGTAAATGTCGAAGGGCGGTATCGGCCGATTTAATACCCTCCATAAATTTCTCGCGATTGCCCTCATTGTCGTAATCAATGCTGTACGTCTGATTCCTCAATCGAAGGGTATTCAGTATCCCCGGGAAA
>JBDGPJ010000052.1:0-359 GCA_042219695.1 bacterium | reverse complement strand
TCCAGTTCGGGAATATCCACCCGAGCCACTTCACGCTCCATCTGAATGTCCCAATCAAATTGTAAATCGTCCACACGATCATCGTCGTACAAGAAATGAGTGTAGGACTCCAGACAATGACTCAATTCGATACCTTCGTACTCAAACGTGAGACTATGAGGCGAAAGTGTTGAACTCCGCGATAAAAAATAACCGGGAATTCCTTCCTGGTTTAAAACGGCGGCCAGTAATAAATAGATGTATCGATATAGAGGTTGCCTCCGGGAGCAGAAAAAAACCTGTACCGGGGAGTCCGGGTGTGGGTCCAAAGGCTCCTCTTCCAACAACCATAGAAGGTCGGAATCTGCCCCCTCTTTAAA
>JBDGPJ010000051.1:366-3186 GCA_042219695.1 bacterium | reverse complement strand
TTTTGTTGGAAGCCATTAAGAACCGGGCCAGTGACATCCACCTGGAGCCTTTTGAAAAGAAATTCATCGTCCGCATGCGCAAAGACGGTGTTCTACAGGAGTTGAGCCCTCCCCCAAAGGAAATTCAAGATGCAATAATCTCACGAATTAAAGTCATGGCAGACATGGATATTGCTGAGTCTCGTTTACCACAGGACGGGCGTATACGAATTCAATTGAAGGGCCAGGACGTTGATTTTCGTGTAAGTACGCTTCCTACCGTGTTCGGTGAGAGTGTCGTACTCAGGTTATTAAGCCAGGAGGATATCGATCTTCGAACCGATCAAATTGGAATGATTCCCGAGGTGGAACAGACGTATAGGGATATGATCGAACGTCCGAATGGCATTATTTTAATCACGGGACCTACGGGGTGTGGAAAAACGACCACTCTGTACGCCGGAATAACCCATATTAACGATCCCGAGGATAAAATTATTACGATGGAGGATCCGGTGGAATATGAAATACCCGGGCTCATTCAGTGCCAGGTGAACGAGAAGGTGGGGTTTGATTTTGCCAGTGGAATGAGGGCTATATTACGTCAGGACCCGGACATCTGTCTTGTGGGTGAGATTCGTGACGTTGAAACGGCCGAAACAGCCGTCCAGGCCTCCCTTACGGGACACCTGGTTCTATCGACAACTCATACCAACGAAGCGGCGGGTGCGATCACCCGTCTTATTGACATGGGTATTCAACCGTTCTTACTCACGGCCACGTTACAGGGAGTGATGGGTCAACGTCTGGTTCGAGTTATTTGCGATAGTTGTCGTGAACCCTATGAGCCCGATCCCCGCGATGTTCGTAAACTCGGCCACGATCCCGAGGAAATCGATTTTGAATTTGTCCATGGAACCGGTTGTGACAAGTGTGGTGATACCGGGTTTGATGGTCAAACGGGAATATTTGAATTGCTGGAAGTAACCGACGAAGTTAAGACACTGATAAATGACCGTGCCTCGGCAAACAAAATACACCAGCAAGCTGTGGAAGAAGGTATGATTTCCATGCACGAGGATGGTTGGAGAAAGGTAAAAGAGGGGATAACCACTGTTGAGGAAGTTCTGAGAGTAGCACCCGTGGATTCAAGCGTTAGCGTGGATCTCGATGAGTTGGATATTGACGAGGAACTGGCCCAACATCTCTAACGGAGGAGAACCGTTTTCATGGATCAAGAAGATTTAGTCTATTCGCTGGTTGATGACGACATACTCACCATGGAAGAAGCCGATCAAAGCATAACTCAGGCCCAGGCGACCGGTGAAGATATCCTCAGTTATCTTGAAAACGAGGGATTCATTGAACGGGAACAAGCTCTGGAAAAGTACGCGCTTAACTATGGATTTGACTTTATCGACCTCGATAATTACGATCCCTCGGCCGAAGTGCTGGACATGATTGATTCCACTACGGCCCAGCAATACTTCATTTATCCCATCGAGCAAACGGGAACGGGACTGAAATTAGCCGTTTCCGACCCTCCTGATTTGCGGATGGTGGATGATCTTGAAGCAATCCTCGAGATGAGTCTGGAGTTTTCCATGGTCGATCCCGAACAGCTCGAGGAATACGTGACTTCCCATTACGGCACTTCTATAGAAGAC
Source organism: bacterium (assembly GCA_042219695.1). Classification (GTDB taxonomy): domain Bacteria; phylum T1Sed10-126; class T1Sed10-126; order T1Sed10-126; family JBDGPJ01; genus JBDGPJ01. The sequence goes on along the minus strand of JBDGPJ010000051.1, from coordinate 1,540 downwards.
ATTGACGACGTTATGAGCGAACTCGACGACGACGAAATGATGTACGTTGATGAGTCCGAGGAGGAGGACACGGCGGACCTTGAAGCCAAAGCAGAGGAAGCTCCCGTTATTAAACTGGTTAACCGCATTATTATGGATGCGGTACAAAAGGGAACCAGTGATATTCATATTGAACCCCTTGAGGAAGAAATTCGGGTCCGGTATCGAATTGACGGGATATGCCACAACGCCAATGAAATTCCCAAGCGACTTCAGGGAGCGGTAATTTCCCGCATCAAAATTATGTCTGAAATGGATATCTCCGAACGAAGAGTTCCTCAGGACGGTCGAATTAAATTAAAAATCATGGGGAAGGAGTTGGACTTCCGGGTCAATACACTCCCCGGAATCCATGGGGAAAGCGTGGTTCTTCGAATTCTCGACAAGGAGGCCATTAGTTTTGGGCTGGGCGAACTCGGATTCCTACCGGATAACAAAGCCATCTTTGATCAACTTATACGCAGACCCAACGGGATTATTCTTGTAACGGGCCCAACCGGCTCCGGAAAAACAACCACACTTTATTCAGCGTTATCGGAGATTAACACTCCCGACCGAAAGCTTGTTACAATTGAAAACCCCGTTGAGTACCAGCTCGAGGGGATCAATCAGATGCAGGTCAATGAAGAAATCGGCCTTGATTTCGCCCGGGGATTGAAGGCGATTCTACGTCAGTCCCCCGACGTTATCCTCGTCGGAGAAATCCGTGACTACGAGACGGCCGAAATTGCGATTCGATCTGCTCTAACGGGGCACCTTGTGTTCTCCACACTCCACACCAACGACGCTCCCAGTGCCGTCAACCGCTTAATTGACCTTGGGGTGAACCCCTATTTGATCAGTTCTTCCGTTCAGTCCATTATGGCACAGCGTCTTGTTCGGTCGATTTGTGACAACTGCAAACACGAGTACAACCCTGATGAAACGTACTTAAAGCAGGTTGGGTTCCCCCTGGAAGAGGCCGATGAAACCACGTTTTATCAGGGAGAGGGTTGTAGCGAATGTGACGATACGGGGTACACCGGTCGGGCGGCTATATTTGAAATGTTGGTTACTTCGGAGAAGCTTAAAGAAATGATTCTCGACGAGGAACCCACCCAGGCACTTCGACAACAGGCTATGAAGGATGGGATGA
>JBDGPJ010000051.1:0-356 GCA_042219695.1 bacterium | reverse complement strand
CAGGATGGATTTATCAAAGTCAAAACGGGTGAAACTACGTTAATGGAAGTGGCGCGAGTCACACAGGCCCACGGAACGGCAGCTGCTGTTTAAATTGTTCGTGCCGTTCTCTCGTTACAAATTTACATAATCAATTTTTGATGCTTGCATAGAGATTTTCCAGTATGAGTGAAAAAATCTTTTCATAAGATGATTGGGTTTTCTTGGAATTCTCAAGTTTACGGTTAATTTGAAATTTGACTTGTTCATTCTCGACCAGCGTACGTATTATGTACGAAAAGAAAGCAAAACAAATGTCTCTACAATAATATACGGACTAAGCTTTTGCGATTTTAATGTTTGGTTCGTTTTACACA
>JBDGPJ010000050.1:0-2682 GCA_042219695.1 bacterium | reverse complement strand
GCTGTGAGTATGGCCGCCGCGATCACTGCCCGTGCCGACAAGTCCTACGTCTATCCGGACGCCGTTATTATGCATCACGAGATTCGAGCCTACATGGGGGGGAGCTTGAAGGAAACCGAGGAATTTCTGGAAATGATGAAAAAATGGTGGCGTCGCCTGGCCACACCCATAGCCGAGAAAATGGGATTGACCCTGGAAGAATTTCGCAAACGACTCTACGAGGAGAATTCCAACGGGAACTGGCAGGAGTTTGGGACCAAGGCCGTGGAGTTAAACTGGGCCGATCACGTCATACAGAATATTGAAGAGGCAGGCATTCGTCAGGAACCGGAGGATGATCCTCCGTCGCCTCGAATGTTTTTTATGAAGCACGAAAAGGGAACAATCAAGAAGGATAACGAGGGGAATTACTACCGGAAGCTTCCTCCCCTTCGACCGTACGATTTTTACTACATGTACGATCCCACTAACTTTTACCGGTGGTAACTCGAAACTTGCGTCACTGGGGAACGGTTCTGAAAGATTAGTGGGCCTTCCCTGGATCCACCGGTTAGGTAACAAATTTCAGCATACTTTGGTGTTTGAAAGTTAACGGGTTGGGGAGGGGGACGACGTGCCTCTGAAACTGTACTGAATGAAGTTTTATTGGATTTTTCTCAATCGGGTATCGATATGAGCCTGGTTGCTATTCTTCGATATTGAAATTTATGGGTAAACAAATCCCTCCTGAGTAAACCTTCTTGACAGCCCCCCCCCATGCAGGTTCTAAAATCGAAAATCGAATTTAATAATCAAGCAATTCGATCTTCGAAATTCATAAAATTGTGGTGTGTCTGTTGATTGATGTAGAGGAAAAAGGTTCCGCACTTGTCATCACCCTGTGGATGGTAGCCCTGCTGGCAGCGGTGGTTTCGGCCTATGCTCTCCGCTCGATGATGAGCATTAAAGTCAGTGAATCACAGAATAATCGTGCTCGCCTTCGTACGATGCTTGAATCGGCCTCCGAACTGTGGATTAATCAGGTCCGGGCGGAACAGATCGAAACATCCAGCGGTGTGGTTATCACGGAGATTATGAGTTACGCCCCGGAACAATCGACCCGGGGAGTGGTGATTACAAAAGTTGTTCGAAACGAGAGAAACAAATGGGTGGAATTGTACAACGCTTCGGACAAACGACTCCGCCTCACTTCAATCACCGAACAGGGAAATCCCCTTTCCCCCATTTATCCTCTTGATGAAACCCTGGCGCCCGGAGAATACGCATATGTTTGCGAGTCCATAGAATGCCCACGATTTACGCGCCGGCGTGATGTGCCAACGATACATCCCAAAACCCTTTTATTGAATAAGCGCGGATCCCTTGCGGTCTGGTTTCGCGAAGCCTCGAACCGGGATAAGCGCGGTAACGATCAATTCGGCTGGGGACGAGACCGTCCTCATCGATACGTAGAAGCCGAAAGCGTGGAGGCGAGCGATTCGTCGGTCGCTTATGTGAGAAACAAAACGGATGCGGGATGTCCTGTGGATGAACAGAACAATCAAACAGATTTCGAACAGCGAACCGAACCACCGACGCCCGGGAGTTATCATCAATGCCCGGATCGGTTGCCTCCCGACTCACAGGAATTCATCGAACTGTACAATACCTCAAGCGACGTTAAGCGCTTGACGTACGAAGACTATCGGATTCGTGATGAACATAAAAATGCGTCACCATCCTCCCCGACGGAATTTGAGTTGAAGCCTCATCCGATGGTTGATCGAGCAGATAGCGGGGTGCTTATGCCGGGCCAAACGGGACTCGTCGTACCTGAATCCTATAAAGTGACCGACCGACGCCAGCGGGTGATGATCAAAAATGGCTTCGTTAAACTATTCCTTCTAAGTCCAACGAATTCGGATGAGGTTCAATTTTTAAACGAGGGGTTGGCCAATCGAACATTACAAACCGTGACGCTTCTCACACCGGAAGATGAGTCCCGGGATAAGGTCCTTGATAATGGACAACACTGGCCGGATCCCGTTGTGAAGCCCCATCGCTCCCGTATTAAACGCGAACCCACGGATTCCAATCAACCCGAAAACTGGATTCGCTCGGACACCGGAGGAACGCCCGGTCACGTTCGCCAACATGCTCGATCGTCCAATGCGCCAGATACGTTGCCCTCGTGGGGAAAAGAGCGTGAATGGCTACCCGGGATTACCATGGGAGAACGGTTGTATTTTCCGTCGCGTGAGACGACCTATCAGGAGGGGGATCACGGATATATTAGACTCGTTTCCATGCGGGAACGTTCCGACACACAGTTTGAGAAGTCAATTTCCAATTACGCGAAAATTTATGAGGCCACGTTTGAGGCCGTTGTGCTGGGAGATGATGGAACCGTGCTCACGAAACGGCAAGAAACCCAGACGGCGGTCGTTCGTCAAACGAACGAGGGAGTTACCGTGGAAACGGTGACACTTGCGGAGGAGTTATGACGTAGCGATGAATCAGTGGATATACTACAGAAAGGTTCTCATGGTCGGTCTGTTGGTGAGTATTGTTGTTGGGGGGATGTTTCCCTCTCATGTTCAGGCGGAAGTACTGGAATTTGATGGTGGGGGCCTGGAACTGGTTCGTCCTGCTCCGGGCCAACAATATGATTACACATAGAGGGGCTACCATTTACGGCTCGGC
>JBDGPJ010000005.1:0-8430 GCA_042219695.1 bacterium | reverse complement strand
TGCGTATGCACCGAGGCATAGTTGATTTGGGAACCGGGGTTTCTTGCAAAGAAATGGAAGGGTACTCCACCGGTATTTTGTCGTATCCATGGAGACGAACGATTTCTTCAACAATGTCCTCTTCCCGTTGTATATCATGCCGCCAGTAAGGTATGGACAGGTTCCAGGTGTCGCCCTTGTCCTCGACTTCGATTCCGAGCCGGGTCAGCTGATCCGACATCACGTCTTCCCCGGGATTGAACCCAATAAGGTCATTAAACTGATCGGGGTTGAACTTGATTTGAGTTTGGTCGAAGTCATCGGTGCTGGATTCCTCGGGACAATGTACGGTTAAATCATCGTCCTGGAGGGGGTCCGATTGAATCAATTCCGCGCATCGATAAAGACTCCGCCTGTAATCCACGGGATCCGTGCCACGTTCGAAACGGTGCGAAGCTTCCGTGTGGAGTTTGTGTCGATTACTTCCCCTCCGGATACTGGACGGATCAAAGTATGCTCCCTCAAGAAATAGATTATTGGTTCCACGGCCCACTTCCGTAGATTGGCCCCCCATAATCCCGGCAAGGGCTACCGGATTACTGTCGTTGGCGATCACAAGGTCATCGGTGTTGAGTTCGCGGGTTTCACCGTCAAGGGTAGCCAGTTCTTCATCCGGGTAAGCCTTTCGGATAACGACGGAGTCACCCAGTTTATCGGCGTCGAATGGGTGTAGAGGATGGCCGACTTCGAACAAGCAATAGTTGGTTATATCCACGATGTTATTTAGGGGCCGAAGTCCCATCTTGAGAATTCGTTTCTGAATGTGGAAGGGCGAGTCTCCCGTCGATACGTTCTGGACTTGAATACCAGTATAGCTCGGGCAATCGCCCGGGGAATCAATCCGGATGGATTGTTCGGTTTCGGGTCCCTCCGGAGGATGTTTCGGTCGGGGATCGGACAGGGACAGTCCTTCGGCCGCGGCAAAATCCCGGGCAACACCGAGATGGGATAGACAGTCGGATCGGTTGGGAGTAAGATCCAGTTCGAGAATTGGATCGGCGAGGTTAAGAACTTCGACGGCCGATGAACCCGGGGAAAACTCCTCCGGAATAACGAGCAGGGTTTGAGCCTCACGCGTTAGACCGAGTTCACGGGATGAACAGAGCATACCGTCCGATTCAACTCCTGCCATTGTTTCCTTTTCGATTTGTTGTCCGGGGAGCCGGGAACCCGGTATGGCCCAGAGATACTGATAACCGGGTCGTACCCGGGGAGCTGCAGTAACGACCTGCCCTTGATTATCTTCACTGGTTACTTCACAGATCGTCAGGTGAGGTTTATCGGGATGGCGTTCGGCCTCGATGACCTCGGCAACCTGTACGTTCTCGATGTCCCGATCGAGTCGTATGACCTGTTCTACTTCCAAACCGATATCCGTAAGACGATCGGCCAGATACGTTATGTTCTCGGGGATATCCGTAAATTCACCGAGCCATTCCGTGGATATTCTCATGGTGGTTGTGGTCTCCAAAAGTAGATTTGTGATGTCAGGAATTCATAAAGGGAGCTATTCTATAATTGTACGGGACTTTAGGCAATTGGTGCGAATCAGTGGGAATAAAATATAAATATTCATTTACGGAAAATTTGTTTTAATAAGATATACTACACCGAACACCGTCGGTTGATAGCTCGGGTTTGAAAACACAGTCACCCACAGATTGATTCAGGTTCGACATCTTATTTGAGCGATTGTGACAAATTCCGTATAGAGTGAACTTATTCTTGTTGAAAGGAGTATTACAGTGAAATTAAAAAGGATTTTGTTCTGTGCGATGTTAATTGTTGTGGTGGGATGTGGGGGGAATGAACAGAAAAAACCGGATTCGGAAAAAGCCCTTAACCCTCCTGAAAATTGGGAAGTTTACGACAAATCGGACATGGCCTTTCGGACGGCTTATCCTCCCCAGTGGAAGATTGATGAGGAAGAACCTGGTAAGCGAGTACAGTTTCTTCGGAAAGGAAGTGGTGGGGAGTCTTTTTTAGCCTGCAGTATAAATGCTTCCGAGGACTCGAAAATGAGTCAGGATAACTTAGATAAGATCGCCAAAGGTGTAATACAGCGTCAGAGGAAGAAAACCTCCGATATTAAGATTTACAGAAACGGGCCTGCTGAAGTGGGGAACTACCAGGGGCACGAGCTTGTTTTATCGAAGCCTTCCAAGGGAGAAAAGCGTTTACGATTCATCCAGAGGTATCTCTACAGCGGTACACATTTTGGCATTCTGACCTGTCTAACGTACGAAAGCAATTATTCCAGGGATGCCTCCACTATTGAAACTTACTACGATCAATTCGAGTGGAAGTAACTTTCGGGGAGCGTTAGAACTGCTGTAGGAAGCGCAGGTCATTTTCGAAAAATTTCTGCAGGTTGTCGATACCGTACTTGAGCATGGCCATTCGTTCGACCCCCATACCAAAAGCAAAACCCTGCCATCGATCGGTATCGTAATCCACGGCATCGAACACGGCCGGGTCCACCATACCGGCACCGAGTACTTCCAGCCACTCGGTATCTCCCGATTCGTCTTCAAAAGCGATGTCGATTTCGGCGGATGGTTCCGTAAACGGAAAGTAACTCGGTCGGAAGCGAAGTTCTACCTCGTCATCAAAGAATCGCTTCACGAAGAGTTCCAATGTCCCTTTGAGTTCGGAAAAGGTGATAGTTTCATCCACCCATAGACCTTCTACCTGATGGAACATGGGGGAGTGAGTTTGATCGGCGTCATGTCGATAGACACGCCCGGGAGCGATGATACGCAAGGGAGGCTTGCGATCCTCCATCGTACGAATTTGAACCGGGGAGGTATGGGTGCGAAGGAGGCGATCGTCCGTCAGGTAAAGTGTGTCGTGCATATCTCGTGCGGGGTGATCCTCCGGAATATTAAGTGCTTCAAAATTGTAGAATTCGGTTTCGATTTCCGGACCGTATACCGTTTCAAATCCCATCCGATGAAAAACGTCTTCAATATCCCGTATGGCACGCTGTATAGGATGTACGTGTCCCCCACCGGGATGACGGCCGGGAAGCGTAACGTCCAGCCAGCGTTCCCGCGCCTTACGTTTCTCGGCTATTTGTTCGAGCTGTTGTTTGCGCTGGTCGAATTGTTGTTGTAAGGATTGCTTTAATTGGTTGGCTCGTTGACCGACATCAGGTCGGTCTTCCGGAGGAACCTCCCCCATGTTTCCAAGTATTTCGGAAATTTTTCCGTTTCTACCGAGGTATTTGACACGAAAATCTTCCAGCTCATCGAGACTACTGCATTCTTCGAGCTCGGTTTTAGCCTGTTCCTCGATTGTATCGAGCGTGGAAAGCGCCGTCGTCAATTCTTAGAGGGACTCCTTCGCCCGCTCAACGATATCACGGAAAGCTTCCGGATCCCGTACGGCAATGTCGGCAAGCATTTTCCGGTTGATCTTGATACCGGCTTTGTTCAACCCTCCCATGAGCTGACTATAGGAAAGACCTTCGTCACGGGCTGCGGCGTTGATACGGGTGATCCATAAACGTCGGAATTCACGTTTCTTTTCCCTGCGGTGGCGGTAGGCATGTTTCAATCCCCGTTCCACGGTTTGCTTGGCTTCGCGGAAATGCTTGCTTCGGCCACCGCGGTAGCCTTTGGCTTTTTTCAGAATCTTTTTGTAACGCTGACGTCGTCCAGTACTTTTCTTCGTTCGTGCCATGGTTCAATCCTCCAAATGAAATTTCGGTAAGTGAAACCCCTATAAAGCAAATTCAACAAACAGACAAATTTAAGGGACGAGTTAGGAGCCGTAGGGAAGCATCGCCTTGATGCGTTTTTTATCGGCACTATCCAGTGTTTTATACTGGCGAAGCTTTTGTTTTCGGTCCCGATCCTTCTTTGTGAGAAGGTGCCCCTTATTGGCGTGTTTGTGCTTGATCTTACCGTTTTTCGTCGTTTTAAATCGTTTTGCAACGGCTTTTCTGGTTTTCATCTTGGGCATCGTAAAAACCTCCTGTTTGAGTAAATCAGGGAACTGAGAGATATAGGACCCACTTCCCTAACCTTATTCAGCTAATTAGGGACCATCGTCATGGTCATCGTGTGGCCTTGCATCTCCGGTTCCGACTCGATTTTTCCGTATTCATCGAGTTCATCGGCCATGCGCTCGAGCAAATCTTCTCCCATCTCGGGTTTCGAACGCTGGCGACCGGTAAAAAAGACCTGGAATCGGACCTTGTTATTGTTTTCCAGGAATCGCTGAGCGTCGTCACGTTTGAAATTGAAATCATGTTGTTCAATCTGTGGCTTCAGCCGGAGCTGTTTGAGCTCCATTGTGTTTTGATTTTGCTTTGCTCGCTGTCGAGCTTTTTGTTGTTCGTACTTGTATTTACCGTAGTCCATTAATTTTACAACGACCGGATCGGCCTTGGGAGCGACTTCTACCAGATCAACGTCTTCTTCCTCGGCTTTATCAAGGGCATCATCCATGGGGAGAATACCGACTTGATCGCCACTTTCCCGCACGACCCGTACTTCGTCTTCTCGAATTTCTTCGTTAACGCGGACTTCTTCTTCTGGTTTAGCTATGAAAAGCACCTCCTAAGAGAAATACGATCCAACCGTAATAGTGTAAATCACCTTAGCGGGTTAGCAAAGGGGATATAGGGTTATGGTGATGCCTGTTTTAGGGATTAAAGCGTCTCATGTATCATATGACGTTCCTCGATGGCGGACTGGACCGTGTCGACGGCCTCGCGCAGGTCGAGGGAATTACTTTCTTCTTCACCGTATTCTCGAACTTCAACGGTTTCGGTTTGTTCCTCGTCTCCTCCCAATATGAGCGTATAGGGAATTTTTTGGGACTGGGCCATGTGAATTCGTTTCCCGAGGGATTCCGTTGACGGTTCGATGTGAGCTTGAATTCCCGCTCCGGCAAACTCGTCGTCGACCTTTTCTGCGTAGTCATTATTTTCATCACTTATAGGTAAAATCCAGACGGGGGTAGGAGCCAGCCAGGGAGGAAAGGCGCCGCCGTAATGCTCAACAAGACAACCAAAGAATCTCTCCATCGAACCAAACAGAGCCCTGTGAATCATGATGGGTCGTTTTCGGTCACCATCATTGTCGACGTATTCAATATCAAATCGCTCCGGGAGGTTAAAATCGACCTGAATCGTACTACATTGCCATTCCCGGTCCAGTGAGTCACGAATTTGAACCTCGATCTTCGGACCGTAAAAGGCGCCTTCTCCCGGGGAAATCTCGTAGTCGTGTTCCGTTTGATCCAGAGCATTCGTCAGGGAGTCCGTGGCCAGTTCCCAGCGATCGTCCGAACCAACGTAATCATCCGGCTGGGTACTTACGACAATTTCGTATTCCTCGAAACCAAACGTGGACAGGATGTCCGTCGTTGTGTCCATAATTCGTATAATTTCATCCTCAACCTGGTCGGGTTCACAGAAGATGTGAGCGTCGTCCTGGGTGAAACCTCGTACACGTAACAAACCGTGAAGTACCCCGGAACGTTCGTCACGGTAGACCGTACCGAGTTCGGCCAGCCGATAAGGAAGATCGCGGTAACTTCGGGTATCACTGTTAAAAATTTTCATGTGGTAGGGACAGTTCATGGGTTTGACCCGGTATCGCTGATCGTCCATTTCCAGCGCCGGGAACATATCATCCGCGTAATGATCCAGGTGTCCGCTGACATCCCAGAGTTTTTCACGGGCCAGGTGGGGTGAATACACGATTTCGTAACCCTCTTCGAGGTGGCGTTGTTTCCAGTAATCCTCGATGGTGGATCGGATGTGTCCACCCCGGGGACGCCAGGTCACGAAACCAGGCCCGATGTCATCCTCGATCAGGAACAGATCGAGTTCCTGGCCGAGTTTACGGTGGTCGCGTTTTTTGGCTTCCTCAAGTTTCTTTTCGTATTCCTCGAGTTGTTGATCGGAAGGGAAGGAAATTCCGTAAATACGCTGGAGCTCGGCGTTGTCCTGATCGCCTTTCCAGTATGCACCTGACAGTTTCGTGAGTTTAACTGCTTCAACTTCGCCCGTGGATTTAAGGTGAGGGCCTCCGCATAAATCTTCGAATCCGTTTTGGCGGTAAAAACTCGGTTGATTGTCGAGTTCTTCCACGAGTTCTACTTTGAAGGGCTCCTGGTTTTCTTCCAGTTCCCGGATGGCCTGTTCCCGGTCGGCGTATCGTCGTTCTAACGGGAGATCGTTCTGGATAATCTGGTTCATAATTCCCTCGAGGTTATCCAATTCATCCTCGGATATTGTTCGGGGAAGGTCAAAATCGTAGTAAAAACCGTCCTCGATCGGTGGACCCACCCCGAGTTTTACGTCCCCCTGGTCATCAAAATAATACTGAACCGCCTGGGCCAGAATATGGGCGGTGGTATGCCAGTAAATTTTCTTCCCCTCGGGATCCTCGAACGTAACGAATCGAATTTCATCGCCTTCGTCGGGACAGTCTCGAAGGTCCCGTAATTCCCCGTTAACCACGGCTCCGATAGCGTCCTCGGGGCCATGGTCATCGGCAATGTCCTCCAGAGTTGCGTCCGATTCGACCTCGATCTTTTCGTTGAGGACGTAAATTTGTTTCTTGGTTTGAACGTCTTCGGCCATTGGTTTTCTCCTTTTTAAAAAATATACCACGGAGTTCATACACAGGGAAGACGCCGTTTATTTGACGGAATAAATGGGATGTAAAAATGAAGTGACGAAGTCACGCAGTTCCTCAGAATTCCCTATGTACTTTATGTACTTAGTGGTTAGTAAAATAGGCGCGGGCGGGATCGAACCGCCGACCTCTACGGTGTCAACGTAGCGGTCGTACGCCTATATCTTCCTTTCACCCCATCTCAAAACCCCGATTAAGCAACAAGTGTGTGTCACTGTGTGACACTAAACTGATATGATCTTTCCTAAGTCCTCGGCCGCTTGCTTCTGCTGGTCTGGTAGAACATGTGAGTAGGTATCCAGTGTTGTCTTTATATCCCGATGGCCCAGAACTTCCTTAACAACTTTAGGATGTCGTCCCGAATCAAGCAAGAGAGTAGCGCAGGTGTGTCGCAGTTCGTGGAGTGTAACTTCCTTACAACCAGCTTTATCCAGGCTCCGTTTTAGGTGCTTTTTCCAGTAGGACGGTTTGAGGTGCTTTCCGTCACGATCCGTAAACACCAGGTCGTCGTGATCCCATTTTTGGGACTGGAGTTTCAGCTCCAGCTGTTTCTTTCGGTGTCTTTTCAGCACCTGCATTGTGTCGCTGTTGATCCGGATCGTTCGGCGGGACCATTTCGTCTTCAGCTCGTCAAACTCAAAGTTCCAGCCGTTCACTTTCTTGATCTGTCGAACCACACGCAGTTTCATGTTTTCCTGGTCAATGTCGCCCCAACGCAAGCCAAGTAATTCTCCTCGACGCATGCCGGTCCCAATAGCAAGGGAATAGAAACATTCGTAGGGCCACTCCCCTTTGACTTCCTCAAGTAGCCGGTTTACCTCGTCACGGGTCAAGAACCGTACTTCCTTTTTCTTCCTACTGGGCTTTTGCGTCTCATCGCAGGGATTGTCCTTGAGAAGTTTTTCCTTACAGGCTTGCTTCATAGCAAGTTCAAGTGTTGTACCTGTGCTGTGTACGGTATTTTCACTTAGTCCGTCGTCTAATAGATCCTCATACATGTTCTGGATGTGGTATGGTGTTAGATTCTTCAGTGGGATGTCCCCGATTCGTTCATTGATCCTTTGCAAATTGTAGCGGTGCTTCTCTGCGGTTGATTCTTTGATCCCTTGCTTGTGTCTGTTTAGCCAGGTTTCGAACCACTCGGAACAGGTCATTTCGGAAGGCTCAAAATAGATGTCCTCATTCAGCTTATAGTTCATCTTCACAAGCCAGCGGTCCAGTTCCTCCTTGTCCTCGCTGACCTTCGTCTTGCGTTTGCGTTCCCCGTTCTCGGTCGGCACGTCAATATACGCACGGTACTTGTCGCGATACTCACTAATAGATCCCTTCATGGTGACTCACTCCCAACAAAAGATAGGTAAAGCTAAGCCACCCACAGTTTCAGATTACTCCCTCTGATTTCAGCTCCCTAATATGCGTTCTGATTGTGCTTTCTTTCAATCCTCTTTTGTTTGCAATCTGTTTAATACTCATCCCTTTTTGATAGTTCTCGAAGGTTTTCCTATACGTTCCATGCATCTCGTCCAGCTTCTTCTGCTGCTTTTTACTCAAAGATTGACTTTGAAATAGTAAGCGGAGAAAAGGTATTTCGTGATGAAACCGTGTTAGGAAAAGTAAAATACTTTCGATCCATTCGGATATGTCGGTTTGGGAAGATTTGCGAGAGCTTTTACTATTGTTTCCGAGCACTATAAGCGCACCGATTAACATTACACTTCCAACCAAGAGAAGAAAC
>JBDGPJ010000049.1:1291-6150 GCA_042219695.1 bacterium | reverse complement strand
AGTTCATCGATTAACGGATTTAATATTCTATAAGCTAGGGATTTCAACAACCCCTGTTTTTAGGGTTGGGATCATTTGAATTCAATTTATAAACGTTCCGAACACGATAAACGGCTGTCCCCTGGACGGACTATTCATAACAGTATCACTGTGATGAATAGTCCGGATTAGTGATCTCACCTGTAATGGTCCCCCTCAACGTCTTCGAACGCCGGCTCGGATAAGCTCAATAACGTATCGATTTCCTGTCGAATTATCCCGAGCGATTCTTCACGTATAAAACCCGGTCGCGTTCCCACGCGGTTCTCTTCGTCCCAGCAGGGTTGAGCCGAGTTGATCTGAATTCCGTAATATTCTATGGCTTCCTTAATTTTTGAGTTCTGGCCGGGATTCATCTGTATCTTCTCATCCACATCCGAAAGTACTCGTGCTACCGCCAGGCCAGCGTTACCAAGACATATGATCGGCTGATTCTTGTTGTAGAAATCGTTAATGTGAAATTTCAAGCGCTCCGTAATCCTGCAATCTTTTCCGCGCTCGTGAAAATCAGTCCAGGTGGACAATACACCTCCACCCCCAACAAATACCCCCCCGAGTAATTGGTCGGTATCCACATCCCGCATATCCTTTATATCCCCGCGAACCATCCGGGCCGACTCGGTAAGTGAGTTCCGATCCACCGAAATCTCACGAGCATCTCGGTGATTACGAACCTCTCCCTGCTTCACATCTCGCCCGATCGGACGGGGGTCCCATCCTCTTTTTTGGATCTGATCGTATGCCAGCACAGCTGTATAGACGTCACTCCCGTCCAGCGAACCGGTTCCGGCGAGGTACAAACCCACGTGTGTGTTCAAAATAACTCACTACTCCCAGTATTGAGCCGGATATTACACGAGGCACTGTAAATAGTACTATGGGGAAAATTTCACCAATTAATAATTTTACCAGAATTCATTGTTCTCCCGCTTGATAAATGGAGAGTACATTAGACCTGCAATTGTGTGGTGACTCAAATTTTGTACCCTCCAAGTTTCAGGAAAAAACTGGTTCAAAACCTGTTGATTGACGGTTTATCAAATAGTATCCCATCGCTTACTCCATAAGGTGAACTGGCCAAAAATCATCAAATTACGCCCTTAAGAACTGTTTCCGGAGATTTTTTTCCTCCGTTAAAAGTTACAAAAGAGCACCATCGACATCGACCAAAAGGGGCTAACCTGATTATCCGTGACAGTAAAACTGTCAATAATAGACCGTTTATAAAGTAGCCGTTTCACGATTGATACCTCGATGATTCCCATTTTCAACGGTAGGTCCCAATCAAAACTGCGTTTTGCGAAACCCTTGGATACCACTGTGTGATCCCATACTTCTAAAAATAAACGGTCTATCAGACAAATGATTTCAATGGATTCAAGGAACACCGCGTTAGTATCGCACTTTAAAAGTGTCAAACGTCCCGGTTGGGCTGGTTCGATTTTCTTCTATCCCGGTAACGTTAGCAAATGATGGGCCTTCCTCCACGGCTTCCTTCAATGTATCCAGTTCATCCATTGGACCCTCAGCCACCAAACTCACTGTCCCGTCCGATTCATTCTTTACCCAACCGGTTGTTCCCGACAGTTTTTTAGCAGTTTTTACTGTAAAATTTCTAAATCCCACTCCTTGAACGCGACCTTTGATGGACAATTCCATACGCTGCTGATCCATGCGGTCAATCCAACACCTCCAGAGTTCGATTTACGGCTACCTCAGGATCAAGGTCAGAAGGAAATTGCAAACGGGTATGTTCCCAAGATCCAATACCAAACACGGGTTTATCGAGTTTTTTAGCATATCCGAGTTCAGATAAGGTTCCAAACGATCCTCCGATAGCAATCACAACCTGCCCGGAGGACACCACCGCCAGGTTCCTGGCTTCTCCCACCCCGGTGGCAATTTTTACGTCGAGGTGATCGTTCCCCTCGTTTAATGACGTATTTTTGAGAATCCCAACGGTCCGACCTCCATCGTATTCTCGATGGCCGCGACAGGCTTCGGCCATCACGCCCCCGTAACCTCCACAAACCAACGTAATATTTTGACGGGCAAGGAGCTTTCCCACAGTAAAAGCGTGTCGTTTCTCGGTTTCGCTGGCACGACTCGAACCAATAATACTCACTTGAGGATTAACCACGCCAGCGGGACTCCTCGAGTTCCCGGTGCTGGAGAGCTTCAGCCATGTGTTCATCCTCTATTGTTTCACGATCCTGGTAATCGGCAAGTGTCCGGGAGACTTTCTTTAAACGGTGGATTGTACGTGCACTGTATCCCGAGCGATCCGCGGACTCCTTCAAAAGGGATTCGGCCGAATCCGTCATTTCGCAATAATGTTCCACGTCAGAAGCGCTCAAATGAGCATTAACCGAAAAATCTTCGTCACGGTAACGGTTGTACTGACGTTTGCGAGCCTCGATGACACGTTTGCGGATGTCTACCGTGGCTTCACCGTTTCCACTCTCGGATGTCAATTCGTCGTAATCAACCGGCCCTACCGAAAGATGTATATCAATACGATCCAGGAGAGGACCGCTTAATTTCTGGTGATAGTTGTCAATCTGTGTTGGACGACAGATGCATTCCTTATCAGGATGAGTCATGTATCCGCATGGACAGGGGTTCATCGCCCCAACCAAAAGAAATTTCGCGGGGAAGGTATAACTTGCCCGAGCTCGAGAAACCTGTACTTCCCCCGTTTCCATGGGTTGACGAAGGGTTTCCAGGTCGGAACGATTAAACTCGGGGAGTTCGTCCAGAAAGAGCACACCATTATGAGCCAGACTAACTTCCCCGGGCTTCGGAATTCGGCCTCCCCCAATTAAACCGGCACCGGATGTCGTGTGATGGGGGGAGCGAAACGGGGGAGTTGATATGATTTTTCCTTTTTCCATCAGTTGACCCGCTACACTATGCACTGACGTTGTTTCCAGGGACTGTTCCTCATTAAGCGGGGGTAAGATCCCCGGCAATCGCCGGGCCAGCATGGATTTCCCCGTACCGGGAGGACCCATCATTAGGGCGTTATGACTTCCGGCGGCAGCGATTGACAGGGCTCTTTTCGCCGAGCGTTGGCCTTTAACGTCACCAAAATCAGGAATACTCTGTTGGTCGGCCGAATCGGGGTCGGGATCGTCCGGGGGCTCAGCGCGGCCCTCAATCACTCCTACTGCTTCCCGTAAATGGCGTATCCCGGAGTTTTGAACATCAGCGGGACCCGCTTCGAGGGCGTTTTCGCGGGGAACCATAAAACTCTCGAAGTTTTCCTCCTCGGCTTTCAAACTGAGCGGTAAAACTCCAGGTATTCCGGATAACGTACCATCCAGGGCAATTTCCCCGGCAAACATGTATTTCTCTATAGCCCCCTGAGTAACTTCGAGTTGATCCGAGGCAAGGAGAATTCCGATAGTAATCGGCAAATCATACGTGGACCCCTTTTTAGCCTTATCGGCCGGCGAAAGATTGATTGTGATTTTTTGGTTGGGAAACTTAAACCCGGACTCTTTCACGGCAGGTCGTATTCGTTTCCGACTCTCCTTAACCGCCTGATCCGGCAAACCCACTATATGAACCCCCGGCAACCCCTGATCCAGGTGAACCTCTACCGTAACCATCTCCCCTTCCACCCCGTCCACGAGTCCCGAGTACGTTCTTGCCAGGCTCATTCTCGTCCTCCAAACGCATTCTGAATATGATTAATTTCGGACTCGGTTCCATCCAGCGTAATAGCAATGACGTCAAATCGACAGGAGACTGGTTCCTCAAGCCCCCCGAGGTAGTATCGAGCCACACGTCTAAGATGTTCCCGTTTTTCCTTCGTAACCGACATCTGAGGCGAACCAAATTGTCGTTGCTTTCGTGTTTTTACCTCAACAAAAACGAGTTTTTCCCCGTCCCGGGCCAGTATGTCACATTCCCCAACCGGTGTTTCGTAGTTACATCTTTTGATATCAAAACCTTTGTTCTCGAGGTAAGTAACCGCACGGTCCTCTCCCCATTGACCAACACCCTGATTACTCATGCCATTTCCAGGGAGGAATATTCCATGACGTCTTTAATCAGGACTTGTTTGATGGATTCATCCGGTTCCTCCGAAAGATCAACGTTATAGGGTTTGTCGATCTTTTCCCCGCCGGGATCAGTAAACACCTTTACACGAGGCTGTTTGGGAGATTCAGGATTCGCGTAATTAACCATTGCATGACATCCGCTATTCAATTCCACAAACAAGCCTACAGGATAAAGACCCACGACTCTCATAAAACTATTCAACACTTCTGGATCGAACTGTTCCTTTTCCTCCTTCAACATTGTACGAACCGTTTCCTGTCGACCGCGAGAATCACGGTAATCCCTGGGCTGTGTCATCGCGATATATTTCATGCATAGATTGATTATTCTTGCGTGAGAATGGATTTCCCCTCCCTGAATCCCCTTCGGATAGCCACTTCCGTCCATCTGCTCGTGGTGTTCCATAGCCACCCGGGCGACCTCCGGTTCCAAATTTTCAATATCTTCAAGTATTCGCCGACCATGATCAGGGTGTTCCCTCATCACTTCCAACTCCTCATCGGTCAGCTCGCCGGCCTTTTTTCGGATGAACTGAGGGATCTTAAGCATCCCAATATCGTGAACCAGACCTCCGGCGGCCACGACTTTCGCCTCTTTTAAACTATAATCCATGTCCGAGGCAAGAATCATCGACAAGATTGACGTATTCAAACTGTAATTAAGCAGATAATCCTCTCCCTCAACCGGAATTTGCTGATCGGAAAGCAGGTACAGAACAATACGTGGTAAATGCCAAACGTGTTCGAACA
>JBDGPJ010000049.1:0-1169 GCA_042219695.1 bacterium | reverse complement strand
CTTCGTAGGAATTACGAACCTGATTTTTCAATGTCGGGCTGGTATAGCGGGTCCGTTCCGTGGCCGAATGAGGACGACTCGGTTCTTCTCCTTCAGTTTCGTCCTCCGGTTCCGCTTCCCGTTCATCCTCGGGTTCAGCTTCTTGCTTAAAGTCCTCGACGGACACATCTTCTCCCTGAGCTCTGCCCCGGTAGACTTTTTTCTCGTTCTCGGACAACGGGTCCGCCTCCGCCCTGATTTCTTGTATTCCCCACCTTGCAATCTGCTTTAATCTCTCTTCGTCAAGTACCGTAAAAGGATCAGCCAGGCGTTCACCGGTTGGAGTAAATATCGGACAATCAAATACCGCCCCTTCCTCAAGATCGGTAATCTTGTAAGTGCCCATTCGAATTATCCTTCTTTCTGGTCCTCGTTAAGCTGATAAATAAATGCAAATACCTCGGCAACGACTTCGTATAGAGCCGGCGGTATTTGTTCGTCCAAATCCAACGAGTACAGCACCTCAACCAGATCTTCGTCCTCGTAGATCGGTATGTCATTCTGGTCCGCGAGTTCAATGATTTTTTCGGCAACGTCGCCTTCTCCCTTGGCAGCAACCCTGGGAGCCTGGTCCTCCTCCTCGTCGTAATTAAGGGCAACAGCCTTATCCTCGGAGCGGTTGGGGTTGTGGTAGATTACCTGGTCGGAAAATGGTAATTCCCGATCGTCGTCCTGTTCTTCCTCTGGGCTCATACGACCACGTCCAGTGAATCCGATGGTTCAGAAGGTGGAGCAGCGGTACTAAGATCGTACATTGGTTCCATCGACATTTCCTCCCCCCGGTGTACCGTGGTATTTACCTCCACGTTCGCATCATCTATCAGAGTATCAATATCAGTGAGGGTGTCAGGGACGTCTATAGCGTTGGAGAAATGCAGGTCAATATCAAGCTTATTTCCCGAAAATTGAGCGGAAAAACCTACTTCCCCCAGACGGGAAAATTCAGTTTTGCCCCGAACGTTCCAGGTATCGTTTTCATTAACCTCGATACTTAACTGACAGAGGCGCACACCCTCGTCCAAAAAAGGAAAAAAGAAGCGCTTCGTCGTCCCCAGACTATCGAGGGCACTCCCCAGGATCTGGGAGAGGATTTCAAGATCGAACCGGGTCGCATTCCCAGCCTCCTTCTG
>JBDGPJ010000048.1:1230-4737 GCA_042219695.1 bacterium | reverse complement strand
CGCCGGACGTGCCCTTTGCCGATCGGTCGACGGAATTGTTCAAGAAGGTTGCGCGCAAGCGCCTCGGTATTCCCAACGACTCCAACCACATGTTCGTATTTACGGAAGGCGAGGCCACCGCCGGTTCGCTTAAAGGTGGACTGGCTTCCCTGCTCAGCCAGCTTGATTCGAACGACGAACTGTACTTCTACTACGCCGGGCACGGTGTGCCGAACCCGAATCCCAACAAGTCCTCGGCCTACATCCTGCCCCAGGACGCCTACAAAGGATACTTCCAGTACCCGTCGTTTAAACTCAGTACGCTTTATCAAAAGTTAGCCAACTCCAAAGCAAAGCGAGTCGTGGCCTTTGTAGACGCCTGTTTCTCCGGCCAGGCCAGTAAGGACAGGATGGTGTTCGAGGGGGTGGCTCCGGCGGGACGGATGGTCGGCAGTGCCGACGTCAGCCAGTCGATCACCGGCAACATGACCGTACTCACCGCCGGCAACAACAGCCAGTTTTCGAACTCCTACAACAAACGAGGCCACCGGCTGTTTTCCTACTACTTGATGAAAGGATTATTGAAGGGCAAACAGGGTGAGCAACTTACGGAGTACGTAAAATCCAAAGTAAAACAGCAGTCCCGTCGGAAGGGCCCGGCATACGAGCAGACTCCGCAGGTGTACGGGAGGGGCAACCTTGGTTTTTAACAATTTAGTATCAGATGTTATTTTTGTAGTGGGTGATAACTATGGTATTGCCATCCGACCGCTGGAATGAAATCAAAAATAAGCTGGAGAGCCTTCCGGAATCAACGTTTGAGGAAGTCCTCGATTTCATCGAGTTTTTGGAACTCAAGGAACACTTGAAAGAATCATCGGTGGATGGTTCATCCCTCCGGTTACAGCAGGAATCTCTCCGGAAAATCTGGGAGGATGAACCGGACTTATATGAATTATGACTTTGGTGACATCGTAATTGTTCCATTTCCTTTCATTCTCGAATCCGGGGAATCCAAACAAAAAGCCAGACCAGCTCTCGTAATTACAAATTCCACCATCGAACGCCGGTTCGAGGATATTCAACTTGCTGCCATAACTTCTCAAGTTCCAAATGAGTTGCTCCCTCTTGAAATTTTGCTTGATAGCACAGAAGAAAACGGGCTGGCAAAAGAGTCCGTTCTGCGTCTCGACTTTATTATGACGCTTCCGGGAGCAATCATAAGTCGGAAAATTGGTACGCTGTCTTCTACTAAGAGAGAATCCGTAAGAGATAAGTTACGTACTGGTCTTGGATCACATGATGAGTAACTGGTTGGAAGTGTAACTTATTTGCATAGTCGTGGATCAGAGGCCTCGCCTACACTCAGACTCCACAGGTCTACGGTGACGTCAACTTGTCGCTGTCACCGTAATCGAATAGCGTGTGCCTCGTTGCTTTAACACGATCTGTGTTGCACGAAAGCCTCTACAGGCAATAGAAATTTGAACCTGCTTATCATGTGTATTATCATACACATAGGTGATTTAAAATGGTCATGAAGCGGGTACAGCTTACCCTGGACGAAGAACTGGTGGACGTGGTGGATCGGCTTGCGGAGGAACTGGGGGAAAACCGGTCCGCGTTCACCCGAAAAGCCCTTCGTAAGGAAGTCGAGCGTATTCAAAAACAGGACGAACTGGTGGAATCTTACGTACAGGGCTACGAGCAACAGCCCGATGACGATCTCGATGAATTCGTTGAGGCCCAGTCGTGGCCGGACAGTTAACACGAGGTTCCGTCCACTGGATCCAACTTGAATCAAAAAAACGACCGGGTCTCATTCTTACCCGAGAAGCGGGGATTCCCTTGCTCAACCACGTGACCGTAGTACCCACGACAACCACGATCCGGGACATACCCACGGAAGTAAAACTCACTGCGGAGGAAGGCATGCCGGAAACCTGTGTTCTGAATTGTGATCACGTGGTTACGGTACCGAAATCACGTGTGAAAGAGAAAATCATGGAACTGGAGGAATCCCAACTGGCCGAGGTCAAATCCAGTCTGTTGTTCGCCCTTGGATGGGATTACCAATAACTGGTCGATCTGATAGTTCCAGTAAGAGGTTAACAGGGTTTCTACAATTCCTTACAAAGCCTAATATTATTGATTAGCGTTTTAAAATAACATTCGGGCTGAAGTTCATTTTGTTGTCGGGGAGTACAGAATGTTTATTGGAAATGAGTTGACGTCGCGCAAGCATGTAAAATTTGTAATGCTTTTGACTTTAATGTTGTTGGTCGTGATCGGATGTAGAGCCCCAAAGAATCATGATCCGGACACGAACGGTAGTGAAGAGGCTTCAAATTCTTCCTCAGAAGTCGTTGTGCTAAGGACCAGTCACGATCAGCGCCCCGACTGGACGTTTTCGCGGACCATTCCCGGTGAAGAGCATCCATTCCGTTATTTCCTTGGTATATCCGAGTTTCAGCCCACTGAGCAGGAAGCCGACGAGCAAGCCCTGAAAAATGCGCGTGAGAAGGCGGTTCAGTACCTTGGTACCGAAGTGCGGAAAAATACCCGTTCCGTGGAGAATAAAGACGGCGACGAACAGCGAACAAAGAAAGTCGTGCGGGACATGGCTCGGGGAGTGGTGCGTGAGTACACGCCCGACCAAACTTACATGAAGAAGATACGGAAAAATGGACGGGTGCTGTGGAAGAAAATCGTGCGAATTGCAGTGCCCCGGGAAGTTATTGAAAAACAGATCGAAAAACAGAAAAAGCAGTTGGAATGGTTTGGAAAGGCCTCCGATAATCCCCATATTACCGTTGGTTACGGAACGGGGCGTTCCGTTCAGGAGGCTAGTCGCAAAGCTCTGAATGATTTAGCGGATCAGGTTGATTCACTGTCGAACAGCCAGTTGAGAGCAAGGTCACAACGTCGAGCCGAGAATATACACGGTTCGTACTACGTGTCGATGACATTGGATCAGCGGAAACCCGTGATTATTTTATCGGAACAGGTTCGTGAAAAGTGGGGTTCACTTCCGGCTGACATAAAATGGAACGGTCCTAAGTATTTGTACCGGGGGAAGTTAATACAAAATCTGGAAAAACTCATTACCTCGTCATCCGGCCAATCAACCCGGACGGTTAACCTGGAACTCATTCGGAAAAATCATAAGTGGTACCTTAAAGTGAATGAATTCAGTGTTTTGATAGCTCAGCCCCACTTTGTAAAACTGCTGGAATGGGAGGACCGGGGGAAGCTTGTGAATACCTCGATGATTGCTCTTTCTACCGACCGTGGCCGTCACCGTTTGCTGGCCGGGGATCGGTTTTTACTGGAGGTTACCACTCCCGATACAACCGGTTATTTTACGGTGTTTAACATATACCAGGACGGTCGTGTGAGTGTCCTTAAAGATAGTACGAAGTTTAAAGACGATCATATGAGGATCCCGGAACAGTCCGAAGACAAAAAACCAAGCTTTGTTGCCTATCCAATAGAACCCGGGAAAAAGACGGTTGATATCTACCTGGT
>JBDGPJ010000048.1:956-1220 GCA_042219695.1 bacterium | reverse complement strand
AAAAATTGTGGAAGGTTCAGGCCCCGTTCGCGGGGAAGAACATTATCAGATTAATCAGTTTTTAAGTTGGATGGAACGTCAGTCCATCAAAAGCGTCGATGTCCTCAAAATGAGTATCATTCCAAAACGACAAGGATGAGTCCTCGTCAGACGAAGTAACATTATTAATCCAAGCGTATTAATCTTGTAGCGGTAATAGGCTTTACGAGGAGTGTAAATGTGGTTGTCATTGGGATCTTTTTTGCTCATTTCTGGGGCAACTTC
>JBDGPJ010000048.1:0-881 GCA_042219695.1 bacterium | reverse complement strand
GACTTTCCGTAATCGGTTACCTTTTATTAGGGGAGAATCACGAAAGAAATTGTATTCCTTATTTTGGGGGAACCCGAATAAGAACTCTATTTAAAACCAGGTTTGGCGTTCACGTCTCTTTCTCAAAAAAACCAAGGGGAGAGGTTATTTTTCCGCCCCAATAACAAAATACTTTAGGTATCTTTTCTGAGAGTTTTTAAAAATGTGTATATCAAACTGGATTCGAATCTATATTATAGAAAAATAAAAACCACTCACGCTATATTTTCGCGAATTTTTCCTTCGATCCGGCTATGAATCGATGTCATTATTCACGCCCAGTCCTATACTCAGGAAGTGTTGCTCGGAGGACCGTCTCCACGACGCTAACATTAAACCGCGGACAATCCTGAATACCTGACATCGAAGTACGGAGCCGTTTATCAGTATTTTATTTGCCAAAATGCGCGGTTATCCCCTGATTGGGAAAATGATTTCTCTTGTCTCCTGCCGGTGCTTATAGGGAGCGGATGAAAATTCAAACTAAAAAAAAATACGAGTTACGTTAGTTACTCAACACTGAAAACATCATGTTTTCCATTGAGTCGACTCAGGTCGCACGGGACATTTTTCGACGCATAAAACGAGATTATTGATTCGATTTTGTACTTCGTTCAGACCCACAACTTTCAGTAGAGCCGTTCATACAGTGAATAGAGGTTAACGGAGGAATTTTATTGCCCGTACAGCTGTTATGATAAGTGAGAATTTAGTGTTCAATTATTATGATATTTTTGTCGACAATGGGAATAAGATCGCCACCGTGATATGAATTGCCAGGATGTTGATGTTCAGGGAAGTGAACCGATATGTCAGTGACCCCGATGGATTTACAGGTCCTG
>JBDGPJ010000047.1:3352-5563 GCA_042219695.1 bacterium | reverse complement strand
CACCGAGCAGGTGTTCGTCGGATTCAGTGCCATCGGCCCCGAAATCAGCGTGGGCTACCACGTGGACGAACAGATGCCCCGTCAGATCATGAAACAAAAAACCCCGAAAAACCTGCTTGTAACCGTGGAATCATCCAGCCCCATGACGATACGAACCACACTGGGTATATTGTCCCTGGTTCCCCAGGTTTCGATGGAGAAAAACCAGATCACAATCGGGCAAAAGCCCGACACCGTTGCCATGTACCTGGAAACTACGGATAACTTCCTGTTGTTCGGGCTCGATAAAAAACACCTGCAGTCGGCCGTGAAACGAACACGGGGGAAAACCGGTCTGACCGCTTCGGACAATTACAGGGAGTTAAAAAAGAAAGCACCTTCCAAGCTCACCCAGCTCGTGTACTGGGATTTTTCACCGGTGGGCACACTGCTAAAAAAACGGTCGGTGTCGGAGCAACTTCCCATAGCCGATCAAACCAAAAAAGCCCGTAAACGGCTACAAAAAATGGGCTACGACTTTAATCCCGTGGTTGAAGCCGCTTCGCTCATTGAATCACTGCCCGGTTCCTTGAGCGTGGCCTGGAACAAACCCGACCAGTCCGTCATTCACAACAAGATGTACGCCGGACCCGAGGCGATTGTGGTACCCATTGCAGCAGCGGGCGGAGCGGCCTACAAAACGATGGGAGACCGGGTCGCAAAATACATGTCCTCAAAGTCCTCCTGTGAACAGAAAGCAAGCGAGGTTAAAAATGACATGGCCACGATACGCACCGCGTTTGTCGCCTGTGAGCACCGGGATAAAAGTGGAGATTGTGATCCCACGCAATTCACGATGGAAAACTACAAGGGGCTACTGGAGCCGGAAATGATTCAAAATTACCGCATTGAAACGAACAACGGCGCCCTGCAAAAAGTTATTCGGGACGACGTGGGCTGTGCCTGGAAATATGGAAAACGCGGTATGATCTATCACGTAAACGAAAACGTGTATGAACCGTTTTCCGGTGATGAATCATCGCAATCCGCCTCAAGCGCGGAGGATAAATCAACGGAAAGTTCGTCACCGGAAAGCTCGGGATACTCCGCACTCAGCAAATCCATATACAATTGACTGGAGTGTGTAGGTCACAATGGCTGACATAGAAATACAGCGTACCCACCAGAAACAGGTCGACGACGCGCGTGATTCCATTACCGAAGTTCTCAAGCAACAGGACCGAATCGAATCGATCACATGGGACTCCGATGGTACGGTCGCCAAAATCCAGGGAACCGGTTTCGAGGGGGAAATCGAAGTCCAGCCGTCGACCATCGTCGGCCGGATTGAACTGACCATGATGGCCAGACCGTTCAAGGACGAAATCGAACAGAAACTTATTAACAAAATTGACGAAATTATGGACTGATTTTCTACATACACCATTATTAAGCTGTCAGCACTCAGCTTTCGGCAGTCAGCTTGTAGCAAAAAACGGCGTAAGACGAACTTATCCTTGTGTTTTTGCGGTTGTAACAAAACCAAATGCTAATGTCTTACCACTGAACGCTCCTCATCGACCAATTGGCGTTTTCATTTTTTTACTGACGTTCGTTACCATAGTATGCTTCAATAAAAAAACAGATCGTTTATTACACTTAATAGTGCGAGTAGACATCCGAGGCTTATTATTAAATAATCACTTTGAACTGAATTTTTAAAAATCCATACTTAATTGTGTTGTCATCCATTTAACTACAAACTCCTAATTGAGGGATTCCATTGAATCGATACATTACATGTTCTCTGTTGTTACTTTTTCTTGTTGTTTCAGTCGTTCAAGCTCAACCCGAAATTTCCAACCGGGACGGTCTCGTCTTTTTAAACGGGGATACTCTTGCTGAAGGAGCTACTTTACAGGAGGGAGCGACGTTAAATAGCCGTTTTGGGGACACCTCCCATATTGACATTATGTTATCGGAAGGACGTAAAATACGGTTACAGAATGCGAAAGCTCACCTGAAATCTCTTCGTAACCAGGTCAAAATCACGCTAGAAATGGGGAAATTGTTTTACGCGAGTGACAGCGGAGTACAGGACAACCTCACCGTTAATACTCAAAACGCTATCGCCGGTGTACGGGGCACAAAATTTTATCTGCAGGCCAAGGAAAAACAAACCTACGTCTGTGTATGTGAAGGTACGGTTTCGGCTTACAAACCGGGATTCTG
>JBDGPJ010000047.1:0-3342 GCA_042219695.1 bacterium | reverse complement strand
CGGCGAACAAATCTTTATAAAAAAAGGATACGACGCACATATTTACGGGGACAAAAAACTACCCGAACCAAAATCCAATCCACGAATGGTGAACTGGACCTGGCAACGCCTGAAAAGCATGGGCTTTCAGCGACCTGAATAAGCATTACGTTACCTGACGTTGTAACATTCCGTTACTGCACGAAGTTTTGACCGTAATATCGATCTTTTTCCTCCCCCATTCTCCCATTCTTTGGCCATTAAATTGTAAATGGTTCCTTACAACGTTTGATTAAGTCGGCAGGATTGATCAACTGACAGGGTTGAAACGGTCCATGTGACTAATCGAACTTATCACCATGCCATAGCAACCAGGCTTTTTATCTCAAGAAATGAAGCCACTACCCGGGCTTACACCCCTGGTATCGGCTTCAACCCAGACTATCCATTTACACAACGTATAAACTTGTAATTCTTTTGAAACTTTTACTCACATAGTTGCACTTGCCCATGATGAATAATGGGACGGATGAATCCCACGGGTTTCATTCCTGACTTAACTGTCGTGGAATTCTCTTTTTTTTAGGAGGGGATAACGTGTCAGTATGACTGTATATTTCCGGCCTTGTACGCGAGGTGATCTCCCGGAAGGTTTTTCCACGGCCAAGATCACGAATCTTCGATGAACTGTCCTTTCCGCAAAAAGTAAACCGCGTTTTGAATGACTTTTTCATCGTACATAATAAAACTGTGCTGACCGGGGACCGTGATAAAATCACGAGCCTGTGGTAAATACGCCTCCTCAATCCGTACCGTACCGTCATCATTCCCGGGTAAAAATGGATTCAATCCGGCCGTGTCACCCTGAGCTCCCGCAATGATACCAAACTCCACGTCCGGTATTGGAATCTCGTCAATTTGCCGGGTGGTCATGTCTTCTAATCCTTCCCCGGCGATCTCACGGATCGGATAAAAACTCGCAACGAGGTCGGCCACTTCGGAGCCACGATTCGGAGGAGCCACCATCACCAATCGCCCTACCTCTAAATTTTTCTTCCACTCGGCTTCCCTCGAGAGAAGTTCCCTGGCAACTATTCCTCCCATACTATGTGTGATGAAAGAAACCGTGTCAGCGTCCTGAACCCGATTTAACACGGTGGTCAACTGATCGGCGTGATCGGCCACACTTCCGCGTGTACTCGGATAGGTTACTGAAACCGGCTCAAAACCAAACTTCCTCAACCGATCAAAGAACGGCTGCATTGACTCCTTCCCGCGTAAAATCCCATGTACAAGGAAAACCCAGTGATCGCTTGCCAACCGAATACCCCGCCTCTGCTTTATCCCTTCAAACACCGTACGACAGGCTCCGTAACTCCCCCAGGCTTTGCGCACGTTGGACGGGTTTAACAGCCGGTGATGGCCGGTAAATACGTTACGCTGAATATGCCAACCCCCGTACACGAAACGGTCCTCCCAGAACTGCTTGCCTCCCATCGTCCACATCGGAAGATTGGGATTACCGTCCCCCCATTTGTTTCGCAGACGTTTAAGCAATTCCGATTGGATATCATTAAGAGATCCCGTGTCTACAATAACGTCGGAAGGATTGTGAAGTTCACAAAAATTACGGTTTTTACACTTAACGGAAAATCCAAGAACCGATCGTTTTTGTATCTCCGTGTCCGAACGTTCGGAAGATTTCACAGGATGAACTGACAGCGCCAGAAAAACAACTAATAAAGCAAAAATAAAGAAAACGTTACGATCCAATGATGGATTGAACCTATTCAACCGGAGGTTTCTGTCGATCGTGTAGGCGCTGGTGCGGAACTACGGTTGGCCCGATCGCGAGCTTGATTGTAACGTTCGAGCCAGGAACTTAACCCACGCAGCCGGGATTGAAAGGAGCGGTTTAATTCTTTGTATTTACTGTCCGGAGGGAGAGCACGAAACTTTTCCCGTACCTTGGGCCACATGGGATGATTATTGTTCTTTTTCTCCAGCCGGTTTACCTTGTTAACAAGAGATTCGGCCCCTTTTACGGATTCCACGAATTTTTTGGTATCACCGGAAGTCCAGGGGAAATTTACGAACTCGTGAATTCCACGGTTTGTTATAATTCGGTTCGGATCGTGCTCGAGAATGTATACAAACTTCATCGTTCGCAATTTCGTGCGCTTCATCTGATATCGTTTTTGAAGTTCGAACACCGGCTTGAACCGCGGCCACTTTTTGACACTGAATTCGTACAAATCCTTCTGATATCCCTTGTAGAGATTCACGTATTTTTGCCATATTTCCCGCTTTGTCGGGGGCTCCCCTCCGCCACAGCCTGTCACCAATAAGAAAACAATGAGAAAGAGTCCGACTACGTTATACCGTGAAACGTTCATAATCATACCCTTACCTAAAAAATACTGTCTGCCGAGGCGGCTCCAACCACGCTAAAGATAGCCCCGATACTAATGGCTTTCAACGTCGTCTCGAACCCGGCGTTGAAAGTGGTGGGCGCCGATAGTAACAGTGCCAGCCCAACTACGGATAAATAGGAAACCACAATCAGTGAAATAAATCGATAAGGTACACCTAAAAACCGTCTCTCGCGTTCCTCGTTTCGATCCTCGTCGGCTTCGAATAGCGTAGAGTACCCAATCAACAAAACGAGGACGACCGTCAAACCGGCCTGGATGCGATTCATCGCCCGGGCAAGACTCCACACTTCCTCGGTTACCACAAATGGGCCCGCCAGCAGAAAACCACCCACGATCTGCTGAACCAGGTCGCCAAAACTAAACCGTTTCCCAAATATCACAATGTCTCACGCCAGTTAACAAAGGAGAAAATTGGATCCACAATTGTCATGTTTATCAACATCACCATAGTATACTGTACAAAACACTACTTCGAACCAACAAACAAGTTTGTTCATTTTCAGTTCAAGGTTGAGGGTTTTGACTTAAATTTGCTTTTAACGAACAAATACATTCGTATCGGAATTTGGCTTTTCCTCATACTTCTAACCGGCTGGTCATGCTATAGCTTATTTGCCAATGGCAGGGGCCCATGGAATCATCACCCCACCGATGAAGCGTATCTTCACACAAAAACCAAACTCGATAAAACTGACACGGTGCTCAACCACTATCAAGAAATGAGTGACACTGAACCGGCGAAAAAACACGGTTCCAACTTGATTTTACTCGTAACACTGGACACGGTAAGGGCTGATCACCTCTCAACTTACGGGTATCCCCGTAAAACCACTCCGTTTCTCGATCGAATGGCGCGTGACGGTACAACGTTTGAGCGGGCCTTTGCTTCCATGCCAACAACCGTTCCATCCCACGCAACGATGTTTAC
>JBDGPJ010000046.1:3602-7306 GCA_042219695.1 bacterium | reverse complement strand
TGTATTTGGAAGACATTCGGATATCATCACAAATTTTAGCTCCCACGGGATAATGAAAACTATCGCCATCCCCCGATTTCAAACGACTCCTCCCCCGGTAAACGGGTCCCCGGCTTGACCTCAACGGAGTCTCCAACCTGTAAAGTGCCCACCTTTATAACAACGCAGTCATTTACAGTAATTGCCGGTCCTGTTTTTCAGCCCATTCGCGAACCTTTTTTGTGTCGTCCTGTTTCGCTTTCGGTAGAACCTCCTGAAACTCCTCGGGATAGCAATCACGCATAACACGGTACGCTTTGCGCCGGATTCCACTTCTCCTATGATCGATTCCCTCCCTTAGTATGGTAAGGGCCTGGTCCTGGTCCAGCTCGTGTGGGCCGTGATTGACCCACCGGAGGATACCGGAGGGCAATGGTTCATGGACAATGGGATTGGACTCCGCCGATTCGTGAATCCAATCCAGCGCCCGCTGAACGGGATCCGAGGATTCGTACAAAATCAAGGGCACAAGTAACGCAAACCGTTGTTGAAATGAATGAAAAAATTGAAAACTAACCCGGGTCGAACAAAATTCACCAAGACAAAATACGTTGGGGGATGAATTACCGGAACCGAAATATTCATCCCTCAACGTATTCCACAATCGACATTGAACCTTGTCCTCATGATTCTTCCCCACGATGAAGTGAACATCTCCCGGCACGGCAAACATGACCTCCACGAGAAGATCAGCCAGTTCCGAACAGTCTTCCCGGGTAACCAGTCTGTTCACAAACCGTCCGACCGGTTTTTTCAGGGATCGAAACGCAGTATCCTCGTCTCCTATAAGGCCCACGAATAATAACAGTTTCTTAAACGGATCGTTCAGGAAGGGAGACAAACTTTCATCATCCAGTGGAATCGACTCACCTGCCAAAAGCCGTTCCTTGATATCGATAATCCGAGAAGTTAGATCGCTAAAGTATGACTTCCCCGGTAATCTAAGACGAAAGTGCTCGGATTTCGGCACCGGGAACTGATGTTTCGAGTCCGGTGGATCGTCCACGACCTTTTGCACGTTTTCGCGTATGTCAGACGGAACAAAATACTCAACATCCGATTGGGAGAACGATTCGGGAAATATAATACCCGCGTTTTTGAGCATGAGAAGGGCCCAGCCGGGATTGTCCGGGGACAACCAGAACTGATCCATTGAATGTCCTGCGAAGGCTCGAATCAATGACTGCGAGGAACAATCGGCCGTATTCCGAAGGATTCGTTTGAGCTGCTGAATCGCCACGGGCGGTAAGGTAGCCATTACGGAGCGACAGTAGTCGAGGTCGGTTAGCTTGTTCGATAACGAACGAGCACTAATCGTCCGGTCCATTTCCCGGAAATTGGTGTGATAGGATTTCACGCCCTCCGTCCAATCGTCCGGGGCCTCTTCCAGCATTTCAATCAATTCGGTATCCCTGTCGAACTCCGGGGCAGAAGAATCCGGATTCTCCGAGAGAGGAATGGACACCGTTTCTCCGTAGGGACCGTGAACCAGGGTGCTATATTGATCCATGGCAATCACTCACTGTGTCTTTCGCAAAATCAATTTTTAGCCAATATTTTCAATAAACCGTAATTGAATCCCATCATTAGCCATCCGTTTCATCGATACAGTCCGTTTGGAATAGCGTGCTCTACAGGGACGGAGGTCGAGATTTGAGTTTCGACGTCACGTTTTGACGGAATTCGATTCACCTCGTTTTGATTGGTCAATAACCAATCGTTCGACGCCGTGTTCCTCGAACTCCTCCCAGTATTTTTCCTCGTGTTCGTGTAGTGTCTTGACCCATTCCCGGGTGTTCATGTCATCGAGCGTCTCCTGGTCGTATTGTTGTTGAATATCGCGTTCGGCCAGGCGT
Source organism: bacterium (assembly GCA_042219695.1). Taxonomy (GTDB): domain Bacteria; phylum T1Sed10-126; class T1Sed10-126; order T1Sed10-126; family JBDGPJ01; genus JBDGPJ01. Next base: position 5,411 of record JBDGPJ010000046.1, on the reverse strand, counting down.
GAAACGAGGGTATCCCAGAACGAGTCGTTCTCGTATTCATTGACAAAATCCATAATTCGTTGCGTCAGTTCATCGGCGGGAAAATAGCGGTCTTCGTCCTCGGCGTAGTGCACAAGTTCTTCGAGGTCGACGTCTTCAGCGTGTGAAAACAGTTCACTTTGCAGATTGTCAAATTTCTCAATCCGATCCTTACGGGTTACGTTAATCAGCCAGTTGCCCGCTTCGATCATTAAAAGCAATGTCTCGTACTGTTGTTCGGACAGTTCAATCTCCATGTTTCCACGTCCTTCCTCGGTATTTTATTGCCCTTGAATCGACCGCTGTCGATGGAGCGACTCCACGGGATTACACCCGTGATATCGGCTCCAATCCAGCGAAAATCCCAGAACCTTCAAACACGAATTGAACCAAGTTCTTCCAGTTTTGGAACCAGTTTATATTTTCGCGAATGTTTGTCGAGCAGGTTAGAATGGTAGTTGTTCCACTCGTCTATCTCACCCAATTCTTTGTGGGCCTGTTTGACGATTCGAAGCCAATCCCGCGCATGGTGGTACGCCTGGGACCGTCCGTTATCCATGATGTCTTCCGCCTGTTCTCGCGCGATATCACGAACTCGCTTCGGACACGCCTCCACGGATTCCTCGCAAACCCGCCTGATTAAATCAAAATCCCGCGTGGCCTCGAGCTGATTGAGAGCCTGGCCGTACTCATTTTCCTCAAGAAAAATATCCACGGCTCCCTGCGTTGACGAATGAACTTGCCCCCGAAGTGATTCCAGAATCCGTTGTCTGTCATCCGGCCATTGTTCTCCCGAGATTTTTCGACACATATCATAATTGGACAGGGAGGGACGGGTAATACAAGAATACCGCGCCATTTCCCGGGCAATTTTTTCACGGTTTTCCTCGAGAGCACGGTCTCTTACCCACTCGGTCAGGGATCCCGACCACACTTTTTCCCCCGAATTCATCACAAATTCACGGGCTGTATCAAGTACGTCATCCCCTCCCCCGGAAGACCATAAGGTCTCAAAAACGGACCGAGCCTTTCGGGGATCCTCCAGGTTATTTCGAATCCAGTCCAGTCCTTTCTCCGGCTTATTTAATTCAACGTATGCTTCGGCAATCCACTCGGGGTCCCTGGTAGCCAGTGAGAGTCGAAGAATTTTCTTGTTCTCACCTCGGCGTTGTAAAATGGCACGATAGGCTTCGGCAAGTGTGCGTTCGTGAAAAGAATCCATGTCCAATTCAGGGGAATCGTCGGTCGACGAAGCGGCCTTTTTCAGTGCCCGATGGTCCTCCCCGAATAGAGCGGCGGTGCGAGCTGGCTCCAGCCGGCGGCCCACACCATACGGTTCAAGTTCCTCCTGCCACTGTTCAATTTGCTCGGCGCGTCGGGCGCGATCACTTTCCGACATGTCCACGGAAAGGTAGGCTTCGGTCAGAGCCCGACTGAGATGATCGTAGGCCCGGGACGTACTACCGTCGGATCCGTCCAGGACAAGCCATTCGGAAATATAAGTTTTGACAACTTCTTCCAGGGCCTGCAGTACTCGGCTGTCATCACCGAATCCAAGGCGACCTTGAATTTCCTCAACAAGATCAAGCACATCCTCGACCACGTCGGAAACGTGCCAGTAGGCCTCCGACGGTTTCATGTTATCGAGACTATGAAGGAGATTGTGTACCCTTTTAGCGTGATCCCTTGGTCGAATGGACGATTGGTGTTGCTCCGTATTCTGTTGGTCACTGAGAAGGCGGCGAATTTCCTCTTCGCGTTGAATATCATTCTGACAGAGCTGTATTAGCA
>JBDGPJ010000046.1:0-3580 GCA_042219695.1 bacterium | reverse complement strand
GCGTTCTTGCTCCGTTTCGGAGACTATCGTTTCCAATGATTTCTGATCATGAACCTGTTCCGGATTCTCCAGACAAAACAGCAGCGTTGCCACCGCGTGTTTACAGATCCCAGGGATCTCCGAGGGGCAACTACATTGAATAAAGGAGAGGCTATTTTCCTCCAGCTCAACCTCCACTTGATAGGGTTCAACGGGAGTTCCCTCCACCAGTGCCCGCAATCGATCGTCCTGAAGGGAAACAGTCTGAACCCGGTCCTCCTCGTAATAGGTTTGTCCCCGGTTGAAAATTCGCTCCTTACACTGGTCACGGATCCACGACTCCGTCAAATTGGTAAACACGATCTCAGTCAGCTTTCACAAGATCAAACTGGTTCTTGGGATACCAGGAACGGTTCTCACTGTCGTCCCGGATACGAATGAGGTTGTCGTCCGGACGTTCACCAACCACATCGTACCGGGTTCCCTCGGAAAGTCCGGAATACCCGGCCGGGTCACGACATTCCACGGTATCCCCCTGTCCCATCTCCTCTAAGTCTTGCTGGCGTTGTTTGCGATACTGGATCCGTTGTTCCAGTTTTTCCATGTACTCCTCGCGTTGTTCCTGGGTGATGAGATCTTTTGAGAGAAGCCAGTCGAGAACCCGGCGGCGGATCCGGCGATCCCGAAATTCGTACCATTCCTGCCGGATCCCTTCCTCGAACACTAAATCCTTGAACCGGCGAAAAGCTCCGCTTCCCTGGATGGCATTTAACAATCGTTCACGTAACGACTCATCCTCACGGTTCAGGGCAAATTTCTGCATGTCACGCCAGGCCTCGTCGGAATCACCCCGTGGAACCCGCAAAAATCGGTCGCCCGGATCGTTTTCAATCTTCCGACGCAGATCTTCGTCCGGCAAATCGGAGTATTCACTCAACGCATGCAGTTCGCTGTTTTCAAGGTCCAGGTAATACGTGGTTTCAAAGGAATCCTCCTCGAACGCATGTTCGAGAAACCCAACATCTATCTTATCAATGGAAAACGATGAAGTATTCACAAGTTTTCATCCCTTTCGATTTACGTTCTACCATCAATCCATTAAACACCGATACCGTTTCTGTTTCAATGCCTTCTGGAATGGGAGAGTGTTTTCACTGTTCCCTCTGCCTTGAACGGCCAACCACAAAGAAATGGGACACGGATTTGTGGATTGTGAGAATTGTTGAATCCAAGCCAAAAAATAGAAAAGACTCAGAATAAATAATGGTTGAATCTGGACGAGGAACGTTCCCTTCCTGTTAGATTGGCTATTGGGCGTGGGCCGGGTACTTGTTAGACAACCCCAAAAAAACGCAAAAAGGAGGACGGGATTTAGCGGACTGAATGGGTGGTTATAGATATGCTGGGTGAAAAGTTGAGAGTGTACATACCGGGTACATCCTTTACAGGTGTTCGAGGACATCCTTTACACATTTAATAATGGGTTTGATTGTTCTTTAAACAGAAATTTGAACCCTCCCGGAAATTGATTCATTGGAACCTTTCAGTCTATTAACTGTGCCACAGTCCATTCATCATATAACTATGAAGAACAACCCTTTCAGTGAGGAACGGAGCTTTATTAAGTCCAAGAGTAATTAACCAAGTGCTCGGGGGGCCTGGGCGGACACACTGAGTTTCCGGCGTGCTCGAACGTTGCCGGACGGATCGTAGTGGCCGAGGTGAAGACCATTGTCGTCTCGCCTGCGGTTGTCGTCGTTTGTCTCTACGTTCTCACGGACGGAGTCTTCCTCACGTTCAGCCTCCTCGGAATGTTCGGTTTCGACTTTCTCCGGGGGGCCGACTTCCTCCGGGCGATTGCCTTTACTGTGTTCGGGCCGGCCTTTTCTTTCTGGGTCATCTTCCTTTTCGACCTCGCCAGTTTCGTCCGATTCGAGGTTGTTAACCGGATTTTCTTCCACGGCTTCGGCGGTCACGGTGTCCTCGTCCGTGGATTCACCTTGTTCCGAAGCTTCCTCTTCCGTTTCACTGGCTTCAGCGGATTCGGTAGATTCACTCGTCGCGGTCTGTTCATTAGTGGTTTCCGGGGAACTGTCCGCTTCGGCCTGTTCAGTCTGGCCGGATTCCGATTCGGGGGTCGACTCCGAGCCAGACTGGCCGTTGTCGGAGGACTTGGATTCCACGTTCTCAACCAGCGCTTCCTTAAGTGAATCCAGCTTGTCCATGATTTTTTTGAGGGCTTCTTCTAAGGTACTTCCATTGTCCGAATCAAGCAGGTCCGCCTCGGACATTTTGTCGCGGGCCTGCCGGAACCCTTCCGGGATCGATTGCTTCATCAGGGCCACGAAATCCTCAACGTTGTCTCCGGAGATTTCACCGTCCTGACCATTTACGAAGGACTCTAAAACATCGACGTTAGCCTGGAAAACACCCTGCGCCAGCGCGTCAACCTCGAACAGGGTTTGGTCACCGGATTCCGATTCGCCCTGTCCGTTGGCTTTACCACCGGCGTCCGGGTTATTCCCGGTGGGGGGAGCGTCGCCCTGTAACTTTGCGGAAGCCTGGCGTCCGATCTCCAGCTCGGTCACCTGCATAAACTGGACGGAAAATTCCATCTGAAAAGCGGAGCCGAAGGCGCTATCGCCGGAGAGCGCCGGTTGGGAACTCTTTACCCCGGGCAATTCGGAAAAGGTAATATCGTCGGGGCTGTTCAATTCACCGCTATCAATCTTCTCGAGCATACTCTTCTGAAATTTTTCCAGCTTATCGATCACTTTGGAACGCACGCTATCGAGGGAATCTTCGTCCCCTGAACCCAAGGCATCCAGCGCCGCCAAACGATCACCGGCCTGGCTAATTCCACGGGGTATGGATTCCTTCATGAGATCGACGAATTTCTTGACGTTTTCCTTGGTTAACTCGTTCCCGTTGTCTTCGAGAAAATCATCGAACAGGGCTACGTTGTTCTCGAATATTTGCTGGGACAGCGATCCGGGATCAAACAACGAATTGTCTTCACCGGATGAGTCCGATGATCCGGATAAGAAACTATCCAGCACGGAGGGTGATCCTTCACTGTTCAACACGCCCTGTGAATGACCTCCAATCACGACTTCCGTGGTTTGTGAAAACTGCAGGGAAAACTCGGCCGAGGAACTAAAACTCATTTTTTCGTTGCCGATGGAAATACTCGACTGCGAGGACGCCTGGATCATCGTTTGGCTTTGATGGGCCAGCAGGGTCTCTCGGGAACCCGATGACGTCGAGGGCTCCGTACTCAATAAGGTTGATTCGGAATGGAAAAAGGATGCGGAAAAGGAATTGGAAACCTGAAGTGAGGACACGCTAACTCCCTCCCTTGGAGTTATAAATATGGACCTCCTTGTTCTTGTTTTTATTCCTCGACGTTTAATCCTATGAGCTTTAGACATTTTTTTATCCTTTAGTCGAATGCAGGCTTTTTCTTAAAACAATTCAAAACCACAGGAATATTAGCTCGCAGATGATCGCAGATAATTACCACTAAGACGCGAAGAACATAAAGGGATGTGGGCTTGTAGCGATCCTACGAGTTTGCGATAAAGAAAAATAGGCACCTCGC
>JBDGPJ010000045.1:0-5722 GCA_042219695.1 bacterium | reverse complement strand
TGGGAAAATAAAGAGTTCTATATCTGGAGGTTTTTCGTGATTTATATATTCCTAAACATTTTTGGATTTTCTTATTTCTATTTTGAGTTATATATGGATCTGTTTTATTAATGTTCATTCGAACGTGTTCAACAAACTTGGATTCAACTATAAGTACAAAAGTTAACTAAATCCAAATCGATACAGCGTCCGGTAAGGGGGATAGTTAAGGAGAACGATCAATATGGCTGAATGGAGTGAAGAAAAGTTTCGGGACATTCTATCATTTCTTCGGGATGAATTGCGTGAAAACGGTGGGGAAGTCTATGATGAGATTGTAATGGATTCCATTTCGGATGAGCTGATAGAAAACGAGAATTTTGGGGATGAAAAGGCAACGATTCCAGAACCCGAAGTATCATACCGGGTATTTTTCAAGCGATATTTGGAGTCGTTAATGCAGTTGATTCGGATGGATTCTCAAGGAGGATTGGAGTCAACGTTGGAACGATTCGGTAAAGTATTTCCTGAACAGGAATCCATAGAAACACTTTCCATAGAGTTATCAGAGAACGAACAATTTGAGTATGATCATGGTACCTTCTATGAATTCGATAACCTACCCGATAAGAACAACGAAGTTTTTGAACAACTACAGACTCTGTACAAAAAGATCGATTTCGAACCGTAACCTCCTGACCAGGAAAAAAACCAGGGCTCCTCGCCCGGCCCGTAATTGATGATTAAGTGGAGTGAAACATAATGAACATACAACAAGCCAAGCAGGATATTCGAAACGCATTATCCCCCCTTCAGCCTCCCCAGCGTAATTCGTTACGATTGCGTGCATTGAAACAGGGACACATGTACGAAGCTTATATTTTTGCCGAAGTGAGCGAGCAGATTAGGGATAATCATGCGCAATTCTCTTTGACCTTAATCAACCCCACACAGGGACAACTCACGTTAAAAAGTTCCCCCGGGACAATTGATCGATCGAGCTACTCCCATGTAGAAATCCATGAAAACGGGGTGCTCAAAGCCAATATTTTCACCGACATAGAATTTTTATCCCTGGGGTACACCCAGAGATCAAGTAACCGTAGATCAAGACAACGAAGTGATTGTCACGAACTGGATGTAATCGTTGTCGAAGAACATGTCCGTGATGGGAAACGGCCGGATCACGAAAGTATTTGGTTAGGGGTTGAATGCAAGAGTGGTGCGTTTCAAAAAAAGTTTATGCGTGAAATATTTGGGATTCGGCGGGCGATAAGTTTTTGGAGAAGAGGCACTTTTTCAACGAAATTAACCGACTGGCCATTCACAGATGGGCGTTGTGTACAAAAACCTCCGGTGCCGTTGATACTTTATTCGCAAAATGATCTGACGAATTACGAAGATTCGGCCATGGATTTTGATGTTTTGTTAAAACAGTGCCGGATGCCTTGATATCCCTTCCGAGTTATTAAGGTGAGGGTGGACGAGGCCCCCGACGCCGTGCCCGTGGGTATGAACAACGCCAAGATTGAGTACAGCGTGGTGGAGAACCGCCGTGATGGAAGGGACCAGCACATTTAATTTAAATCCTTTAGAGGCTGTTGCACAATACCACGCGGCTGAGACGGAGTCGCATTTTGCGAAGATCAAGGCTTTCGCCGCAAGGCGTGCCCGGAGGGCACGTCGAGGACGTATAACGCAGATATTCGCTAAATGCGGCCCGTCCCTTCGGGTTTTTTGCAAATTGGCCGATCTTCGTTGTTGCAGAACCATCTACTTAGCCTCCGGCTAAGGTCGAGAACCTGCGCCTAGAATCTCGACCAATTTGCAATAAAACTCAGTCACGTGGTATTGTGCAACAGCCTCTTTAGAGAGTCTAATTGGATCACTACGTATATTCTTTATGACCTCCCCGGTGGTTTGTAAATCGTCCGAAATAAACATTAGAGTTTCGGATTTAGTTGTTTATCTCATGCCATACTGTATTTAAAAATTAGAACATTCCAGTGATCAGGTTGTGACAAATGTTGAAGACTTCACCATTTCAAAGGTTCTATCTTTCTTAGAGAACAAACTAATAGACCTACTAACCCAAGATAAGTGTACCGAAAAGCCTTCCTCCTCAGTCCTAACGATTTTAAAGGATAACTTATTGAACAGGACTAGTATTTTAATCTAACTGTAAAGTTGATTCTTGAATTTGTAAGAATGGGCCGGTAACAGATGGTGGATCAATGGGGACAGGAAGGCTTCGCTATGTAAAAATATGAATAATGACAACATATCAAGCAGACACTATTGAAGGTTTGATATATCGTGAACCTGATCATGAAACCTATCCGGTACGTACTGGGAAACATCATTACGTTTTTCGATCGTATTACTCGACCGACACCGATGAGCCGGGATCCGGAGGAACAGGAAATCGTGGATGAACAACTGAACAAAATGTCCCTGTATCAGTTTGAGATGTGTCCGTTTTGCGTCAAGGTACGGCGGGCCCTACACGAACTAAACCTGGATATAGAATTTCGTGACGCCCGTAACAACGAAAAACACCGTACCGACCTCAAGCAAGGGGGAGGCAAAATCCAGGTTCCCTGCCTGCGGATCGACCACGAAGAAGAAACCGAATGGATGTACGAATCGGATGATATTATTGCCTTTCTACGAGATAAATTCGGAGAAAAATCAGAATAAGCACGATTGTGGGGATTTACTCAGGCCCGGATGAATCCAATTTAATCGGCCTCTTGGTTGATGGATGGATTGAATTATTGACCTCCTTAAACGTTTCAGTCAAGCCAGACCTTCACTCATTGGTTTTACACCAAACGTAGAAAAACTTTCAACTTTCAACCTCCGTCCCTAAAAAAATTTTCCGGAGGAGTTTGCTGTGTCCTGGATTGCCTTGAAAGAGAAAATTCGGGGACTATTGAGGGGTCCGGGTGAGACCGGATTCGGATGGTCCACCACGGCTTCGGACGTAACGGAAGAATTGGATATAACCGGTCAAACGATACTGGTTACCGGTTGTAACTCGGGTCTGGGTAAGGAAACGATGCGGGTGCTGGCCCGGCGGGGAGCCACGGTTTATGGCTCAGCACGGAACCATCAAAAAGCCAAAACGGCCTGTGAATCTATGGACGGTAGCGCGAAACCACTGGTGTGTGATCTGGCTAAACCGGATACCATTCTGGATATGGTCGAACACGTTCGTCAAAGCAACATTGAATTGGATGTCGTGGTGGCCAACGCCGGGATCATGGCACTGCCGGAACTACAGCAGGTTCACGGGATCGAAAAGCAGTTTTTTGTCAATTACGTCGGTCATTTTTTGTTGGTTACGGAGCTACTTGATTGTCTTAAAACGAACGGTCGAGTGGTACTGTTGACCAGTACAGCCCACCAGTTTGCCCCAGAGAGTGGAATCGACTTCGGCAATTTATCCGGCGAGGACGGGTATGATCCCTGGGAGGCTTACGGTCGATCCAAGCTGGCCATGTTGCTATTCGCCCGTGAGTTACACCGTCGTATGGAGGATTACGTTTCAAACGGAACGGCCTACGGTGTTCACCCCGGAGTCATCAACACAAACCTGACTCGTAAAATGGGGACCTTCGTAAATACTGCAATGAAGGTGTTGGAGGTTCTGTGCTTAAAATCGATTCCCCAGGGGGCGGCCACACAGACCTTTGCAGCCGTTCATCCCCGGGCGACGAATTACAGTGGTGAGTACCTGGTCGACTGCAACCCGGCCGATCCTCAACCGGTGGGAAGGGACGATTCACTCGCTAAGAAACTATGGGATGAGAGCCAATCCATGGTGGAACCGTTTCGGCGGTGAACCCCTAAGCAACCTATTTATTACGATAAGACTACCTACCTTGAATCATTCCAGCTAAGCCGTTTTCACGCAGTTCCGTCCGTCTTCTTTGGCGCGGTACAGGGCGTCGTCCACCTTCTTGAGTAGATCGTTCTTACCGTCGAAGTCGACCTCCGTATCGACAACGCCAAAACTGGCTGTGGTACTGATGTCCTGGTCAAACGAAAGGGATTCAATATCCCGACGGAGGTCGCCGGCCAGGGTCGTGGCCTTGTCCTTTTTGGTGTTGGGCAAAAGTACGATAAATTCCTCGCCCCCAAATCGAGCGACCTTGTCGGATTCTCGGCACCGTTCTTCCAGGATATTAGCAACTCCCGTAAGGACGCGATCGCCCTGGGCGTGACCGTATTGGTCGTTGATTTTTTTAAAGTGGTCCAGGTCCAGCATCACGAGTGAGAACACGCTGTCATTACGGTCATGGCGCTTAAGTTCCTCGGATAAAGCGGTGAAGAACGCGCGACGGTTGGCTAAACCGGTCAGGTTATCGGTGCGAGCCTGTTTTTCCATTCGTTCGCGAGTCTTTTTTCCTTTCAGTATGGACCGAATCCACTGTGTGATGATTTGTCGTTCCAGTTTTTGTCGTTCGTTAAAGGAATCTCCATAAGGTTGCTGTGAGAGAAAGCACACCGTACCGTATGTTTCGTCGTTGAACTGGACACTGTTTCCAAAGTAGGTAAGTACCCCGGCATCTTCAAGGAAGTAAGGTTTTTCCGACGTATTTTCTACGCTCAAGCCGTTCTCATTGTCCAGGGTGAATTGACAGTATGATTTGGAGAGAGGGAACTTGCTTTCAGGCTGGAAAAATTCATCGGGGCCGGCGGAGAACGTCACTTTTTGCATGTCGTCCTCAATCCGGGTTACGAGCCCCTGGTCGAGGTCGAAGCGATCACAACCCAGCCGGAGAATTTGTTGAATCTTCTGGTTGTCTTCCAGTTCCGGGTCGGAACAGATGAGGTTCAACTGACGCAAAAATTCATTGTGTGTTTCTAATTGTTGCTGCATCTGGAACGTCTCCGTGTTATCGACCAGGACTCCTTGTAGTTTGTCAACGGTGTCCCCCGATAGGGTTGGTTTGCCAATAGCTCGTGCGTGCCTTATTTCCCCACCGGGACGCTCGATATCAATTTGAAGCTCGTATTCTTTGCCCTGGTTAATAGCTTTCTGGAGGGCCTCATTGAGGTCAGCTCGATCATCATCGAGAACGTACTCCATTGCTTGCTCGAGGTCATAATTATTATCTGGCTCGACACCGTAGATTTCCCAGATTCCCCAGGAACACCAGAGTTCGTCTTGATTGACGTCATACTCCCAGATTCCCAGGTTACCGATGTCCTGTAACTTGTCGAATAAGATGCCCTTATCTTCAAGGCCCTGTTTACGTTCTCGAACTCCGGTTACGTCCCTCTGCATACTCAAGTAGTGGGTGGCTTGATCGTCTTCATTGTAAATCGGGGAGAGGTGAAGCCGGTTCCGGAATTGTGTCCCGTCCTCGCGTTCGTTTACAAGTTCGGTAACGATGGATTCCCGGTTCTGAATCGAATCACGGATCTCCTCAACCGTATCCCGATCGGTTTGATCGCATTGTAGGAACCGGCAGTTTCTTCCCAGTACTTCGTCACGTGAAAAGCCGGTTAAATCAAGGAAGGATTGATTCACGTATATCAGGGGATTGTCGGGCTCGGTCAGATCGCCCACGGCACAACTGAAAGGAGCGTTTTCAATGGCGCGCGTTAACAGATCGACGCTGAAATTTTCGGATATGTCTAATTTGTCCATGGTATCACCATTATAGAATTTGGATCGTATTGATTCGTATTTGTCGATCGATTCAAACATTGTGTCGGATGGTTAACTAAC
>JBDGPJ010000044.1:20111-21009 GCA_042219695.1 bacterium | reverse complement strand
TGGTACGAACTCGACGGAGGTGAACAGGTATCGAAGGGCTCTCCGCTTTTCCCACGGATTCAGACGTCCGACTGATTGACACCCACGCTCACCTGTACGAGGAGTATTACGACGGGGACATCGACGAAATCCTCGATGAACTGAGGGAGGACATGTTCCGTATGCTGGTGGTGGGCGTGGATCTCGAGACCAGCAAAGAGGCCCTCGAGCTCGCCCGCCAGGAAGATTTTATTTACGCCGCCGCGGGCATTCATCCAAACCGGGCACGGAAACTGTCCGCCGATGAATTATACGAGTTCGAGGATTTACTCTGTCAGGAAAATATCGTGGCCGTGGGGGAAATCGGCCTCGACTACTACCACGAGGAGGTCGACCGGGAAACTCAACAGTACATGCTGAATCAATTTACCGAGCTGGCCCACGATTTACATCTACCGATCACTTTCCACGTACGTCCCAAGGAGGACAACGCCGAGCAACCGGTATTCGACGATTTGTTCCCCATTATGGAAGCACACGGCGGGCCGGAACTGCTGGGGATTTTTCATTGCTTCGGGGGGAACACACGACGGCTAACCGAGTGCCTCGATTACCAGTTTTTTATTTCGTTTGCCGGGAACCTGACCTATCCAAGGGCCCTGGAACTTCAGGCCGTGGCCAAGGAAGTCCCCATGGATCGTATCCTGGTGGAAACCGATTGTCCCTATTTAACTCCGGAACCCCAGCGAGGTAAACAGAACCAGCCCAATTACGTATGGCCCGTTTACCAGAAGATTGCCGAACTCAAGGACTGGTCGACAAATGTGGTGGTCGATAAGATCTGGGAAAATACGGAAAAGCTATTCGGCTGGTCGCCGGATAAGTTAGCCTCGTAGCATCCTTTCTACCCGAATAAATT
>JBDGPJ010000044.1:19665-20101 GCA_042219695.1 bacterium | reverse complement strand
CCCCCGACGAACTGGCTTCGTAAAACGAACCATAGCCAACCTCGTCTATTGACGACGAGCGAATTCGTCATGAACAATCCAGGCGAACTCCATTCAGTCACTCATTCAACAGGAACTGAACGGAATCAAATTATTTCCCGATAATCCCCCGAAGTCATTCCATAGCTTGAGGTTACAGGTAGGAAATCTCCCTGAACTATTCACCATGATAATAGAACTGTGTCATCCAACGTCCCACGCTAGTATTTAAGGCAACATCCCGCAGTGAACGCAAAGATTCCAGGGTGGATTCCGGGGTACCGGTTCGTTCAATCACACACCAGCCCCCGCCGCGTTGCTTAATCTGTTTGATGGCCCCTTTGCACTCGTCCCGGATGAAGTACACTTTCTCTCCGCCTTCCCACTCGTACGCCGGATCGGATTTGGCGACCTTCTT
>JBDGPJ010000044.1:12265-19573 GCA_042219695.1 bacterium | reverse complement strand
ACGGCAGGCCAGCTGACGTTCATTTTGCCCGGCGGATCCCTCGTTATCGAGGAATTTGGCAACGACGGAAGCACCGCCCGTGCATTTTGCTTCCTCAAAATACTTCACCCATCCCTTGATGGCACTCTCGTCCAATTTCTTCACGTAGGGTAAAAATGCACTGCACTGATCGTGGTGATCGTTAACCCGTAACCAGTTGGCCACGTGATTGGACACGTAAGCACCCTTCTCGTACCCAGACGGATCGTCACTGTTCTTCTCCAGGTGGGCTTTCACTTTTTCCATTACCGGCCGGCCATTGTTGTCGAGGATCTTGAGCAACCCCGTTCCCATACCTTTTATACCGGGTTTCCCCCAGTGCACGAGTTTCTTCATGATCGTATCCCACTTGCCACAATCGGCGAGTTTCTTCCCGGCTTCGATATACACCTGATCGTACGGTGTACTCGCTTCGTCCTGGGGAACGTACTTATTTTTTGTCATCATCGAAACCGCGTTCTCACAGGTTACGTTTTGTTTGTAATGGGCCACGGCGGTCTTCTTCCGGGCTTTACAGGCACGTTTAACGATGCTGTTATCGCCCTTGACCATGTCGACCGGAAAATCAATTTCTCCCGCACAGGCTTTGAGCAGGATGTCCAAATTCTCGGGACTGGGATTCTTCACGGCCTTCTTGGCTTTTTTGATCCGTCGCTTTTTCATTTCCTTTTCAATCTTGTGATAGTACTGCTTAATCTGGTAATCGGGATTGTCCTGGTTCTTATAGATGAAGGCAATGTATTTTTTATTGCCCTTTTTCCATTCTCGCTTGGCAATTTTTTCCTCCGGATTGATGGATGTCCCTTTGTAAGCGTCCTCGTACCGGGTACGTTTGGGCACGCCCGTTTTATAAAAATGAAGGAAGTTTTTCGCGAGTTTCTTGTTTTCTTTCTTTGTTGCGGAGTTTTTGGCCTTCGTAAACCATTTCTTGGCCTCGGACGCGTTGCCCGCCTTATCCGCCATCATACCCAGTTCGAGCATCGCGGGAACGGACCCGTTGTTCGCCGCCTTGGTGTAATATTTCGAAACGATTTTGTCCCTCTTTGCACGATCGTCCGAACACTGAGGAGGAGTGTAAGCCATGCTTCCTTCACAGAGTTTGGCGGCCTTGTACATGGCCCCGGCTTTGCCCTTGTCGATCCAGTGCTTGACGACCTTGAAACTGTTCTCCGCCTGGTATTCTTCTTCAAGGTGATCGGCAATCTTTTTTGCTTCCTTCCAGTTATTTCCATAACACTTTTTCGAAAACGAATCCACACACTTATCCAGAGTGGCTTGATCGACTGAAATCACAGGATCAGTGACACCAACGAGGGCGATAATTAAAACAAGAAGTGACACGAAAAATAGATTTCTTACAAGATTCACGATAATCATTCCCTAAAAATTTTGAATTTTATTTACAATATTCCTTAGTATATTACCACGATGAAAAATTTAGTAAACTCCAGCACAAAAATTATTGACGAGAATTTTTTATTTCTATGTAGACAAGGAAACACTTTCTTTGATTTGCACTAATTTGCGTCGGAATGGGGAGTAGACGGGTATTCACTTACCCAAAATTCAAGACATTCTTAAGTCAGCTTAAGTAAGGTAAAAACTGTTCAAACACGTTCCAGCAAATCATCCAGGCGATCGATGTCGTTCCATTCATCCAATAAATGAACACTCATATTATTTGCTCGTGCGCGTTGCATAGTCTGTTCTAAAACACGGCTTGTACTCCAATCCACTCCCTGAAAAATTTCTTCACGTGGAGGGTTCATTCCGACCAGGTAATATCCTCCGTCCTCAGCGGGTCCCAGCACGAGTTCGGCCGTTTCCCCCTGTAATGTTTTCACCGCCGACTGAATACGATCCACGGGAAGGCAGGGTGCATCGGAACCAATAATGACCGGGGGAAACCTGTATTCGTCCCACATCCACTCCATGGCATTGTACATTTTTTCACCCAGGTCGGATCCCTCCTGGGGATAAACGGGAATACGGTCCTGTAAGTTATACTGAGTGCGAATGTCCGATATACGTTCGGGGGGAGAGACAAACAACGTGGAACCAACCGGGGACTCATGCAGACGCTCCAGCAACCAACCCAGGCTCATAGCATAAAATTCGGCAGCATTGCGCATACCAATGTCCTGACCCAGACGAGTTTTCACCTGACCGACTTCAGGATATTTTGCAAATACGCCAACATTCAAATCATCCTTCAACGCAATGCCTCCCACGGTCTTGATTTTTAAAAGATCCGGAGATTAGAGAACCTAAAATGGCTCCCTTTCGACTATTATCAAGATACATGGTTCCCCGTTGGAAGTCAAAATAACAAAATGAAAAGTATGCAGAGATCGTTTATTCGGTACGGCGTGAGCGAATCATCTCCATCAATCGGGCTAATTTGGAGTATGTTGCGATTTTCGCGAATTCGTTAGTATGAATACAAGCCAAAAACAGGAGCAAATTTAATTATTCTTTTGTTATGAAATTTTTCTTTATTGTTAATTTATAGTTCATGAACAAAAAAATAGGATGCAATCTAAAACATCGTGTTGAAATTTCATACAAATTCCAAGATGACAACGTTACCAGTAAAAAAATTTAGCGCGTAATTGATTTTACAAATCTGAAAATTGAGGGAAATCTACCATCATTAATACACCCCATCCCCCCCTTCGATACTCAATTTATAATTTGGAGCCTGAAGCATGACCAAAAAATCCCTAAACAAAGGTACAAACAAACCACCCGAAATAAGTGGTTGACCTCGGCAAAATTTTTCCGGTATATTTTCGGGCGCAGTAAAGGAGGGAACGGTTTTTAACACGACACGAACATGGTTGTTAACAAGTTGTGGATAACATACAAAAATACTCAACTCGAATGCCCTACCGGACGACGACCGCCTTGCTGAATTACACAACAAAATTAACACGTCGTAATGATTTTCCCTTAATGCCCTGAAAACCCCATTGTTAAGGGGTTTTTAAGGGATTTTTTCTTTATTTAGTAGTTCGACTTGGAATGGATTACGGGGACGCCTTGTGGATAACTTGCCGTATCTTGTGGATAAGTACGGTGAAGTTTTGTGGATAAATCGTTTATACTGAGTCTGGAGTGGTGGCGTTGCCCGAAGCTGAACAATCAAATTACAAATCCGAACATTCCGATAAAACACCGTCCCAGTGGAATCAGTTCCTGGACACGTTTCGTGACGAAATCGGAACGTTTGAATTTCAAGTTTTCGCAAATGAAATCAGTCTCACCGGTCAGAAGGAAAACACCCTTTTTCTGGACGTTCCCAAACCATTTCACAAAGATTGGCTCGAACAAAGACACAAAGACGCTCTTGAAACGGCTCTTACGTCGGCTTACTCCCCCAACCATTCTCTTGAAATCAGTGTGGAACAATCCATGAAATCAACCGAAGAACCCCAGGTCGACGATCAAACTGTTTCCAATGATGATAAACAAACTGTTAACAGAAATTTCCCTTTTGCTAATAAAACGGATTTTGATCCTGAACTGACGTTCGCGAACTTTGTTGTCGGCCGCAGTAATCAATTTGCTTACAACGCGGCCGAGGCCGTCGCGGATGATCCCGCGGACGGGTACAACCCCTTGTTTATTCATGGCGACGTCGGACTCGGTAAAACACATCTTTTGCAGGCGATCGGTCACCGTGTCAAACAACAGTGGGAGCAGGCTTCCGTGAAATATATTTCGGCCGAACAGTTTATGAATGAGATACTACGCTGCATTCAGGAAAAGAAAATGAAAGAGTTTCAGTACCGATTCCGCAAAAACGTCGATATGTTACTGGTGGACGACGTACAGTTCCTCGGTAAAAGCGATACCACACAGCTGGAATTTTTTCATACATTTGAAGAACTTGTTCAGAATGGCAAAAGTACCGTGTTTTGTAGTGATCGTCCTCCCAATGAGATTCCCAAAATTGAAGAACGACTACAGAGCCGATTCGAACAGGGGTTAATAGTGGATATACAGAAGCCCGATTTTGAAACTCGAATGGCGATCCTGAATAAGGAAGCAAATGAATCCGGTATAACCATTAGCCAGGAAGTCGTCCAGTACATTGCCTCCAACGTAGCAAGTAACATACGCGTGTTAAAAGGCTGTCTGAACAACCTGGTCGCCCGCGCATCGCTTGACGGTCAAACCATTACGCTTGAGTCCGCAAAGCAACAGCTAAGCAATTACCTGGAGGCCCAGGGACTGCGCAAAAACGAACCAATCAGTATTGAGGATATTCAGCATACCGTGGCTGAGTTTTTCAATATATCCGTTCCTGATTTGATGTCCAAAAAACCCACGCAATCCATCGCTCATCCCCGGCAGGTGGGTATGTACCTTGCCCGTGAGATGACCAATTCTTCGTTTGCTGAAATTGGGGACCAATTCGGGGGACGGGATCACTCAACGGTGATCCATGCCACGCGAAAAATCGATAACGAACGGGGGAAGGATTCCGAACTGAACGGGACTGTTGAACAGCTAAAAAACAAGATTAAACAACCCTGAATATCAATCCTCCTCACTGTGGCTGATGGACTTTTCCTGGATTGATGTAACGTTCGTTAATTAGTGTACTTCCATAAATACCACCCTCCCAGACAATTCTTTTTCACTCTATTTCACCAGTCCGAAGTCCTATGAGTTCCCCGAATTTGCCTATTTCTCACCCGGGAATTCATTGTATAATAAGTTGGAAATCCGTGGACGATGTTGGTATATGTCGTTTATAACCCGTGTACAACTGTTTATAAAAGACGTGGATAAAACGGTGGAATATACGTTGACAGTTGTGCACGAATTGTTGACAATATTCGAGTTATGGGAATTGTGCACATTATTGCTGGTTATAAACAATTCCCCAACAATGAAATGATTATAAATAACTACTGAAATAACGATAATTACGGTGGATATCCACGTAATCCACCGTCCTACTACTACTGCTTTTAATAATGAACCTTATAGAAGTAGTACATAAGGAGGCCCCACATTTGAAGTTTCGTGTACGAAAAAAGCCTCTACTTGATGCCCTTCAAACCATCAATGGAGCCGTCCCGAACAAGAGTACGTTACCTGTACTGATGAATATTTTACTGCAGGCGGAGGATGGAAATATACCCCTTGCAGCCAAGAGGGCGGGGAATGTACGGTTCCAGCCAAGAAATTTATCAACCTTATACAGGAACTGCCCTCGGACGACACGGAGATTGTGTTTGAAACCAGTGAAAACCAGGCCACGATCGACGTAGAAGAAACACAATCCCATTTCGAACTCCCGGTACTACCCTCGGACGAATTTCCCGAAATGTCGGACGTTGATGACGTGCTTTCCTTCTCAATTGACGCCGGTGCCCTGTCCGAGGTTCTCGGAAAAAGCCACTTCGCCGCATCCACCGACAGTGCCCGTGCCTACCTATGTGGAGTGTACTTCGATTTAAAACAGGGGGAGCTGTCCGTGGTTGCCACGGATGCTCATCGCCTGGCATACCACAACTTGAATTTGAACGGTTACGACGGGGGAAATCAATCCATTCTCGTCCCCATCAAAGGAGCCAAGGAGTTAACCAAGATCCTTCCCGATGAAGGGGACGTATCCATCGTGGCGGATGACAACCAGGTCGAGTTTCGCACCAATGGCACACGGTTGGTAAGTCGTTTAATCGACGAGGACTTTCCCAATTACCGACAGGTCATCCCGGACGAGTTCGAAAAACGAATAGAAATTAATCGCACACGTTTATACAACGCGGTGCGTCGAGTGGCTCTTCTTGCCGATGAAAAGACCCGGAAACTGTTTCTGGAAGTTGAACCCAATACGTTAAAAATCAGGGCGGAAACCTCGGAAAAGGGCGGTGGACAGGAAGAGATTCCCATCGACTACAGCGGGGAATCCCAGGTCGTAGCATTTAACGGGGACTACCTGACGGAAATTCTCAAAAACGTCGAGGACGAGGAAATTTACCTGGATTTGATCTCCGAGGACAGCCCGGGAACGTTCCGACCCATAGAGCGGGATGATTACCTGTACATCATTATGCCCCTTCGCTTGAATTAACTGAATCAAGTAGTCAGGTTCCTTTATATTCGGATCCATTTGCCGGACCATTTTTGGTAACCAATGTACATTGGCAAACTTACCCTTTCCCAGTTTCGACAGTTCACGTATGAAACATTTGAGTTCGATCCCTCACTGACCTACGTTCAGGGAGACAACGCCACCGGTAAAACCACTCAACTCGAAGCAATACGGTACCTTTCAACCGGACGAAGTTTTCGTACCCACCGTGATCAGCGAGTCATACAGCACGGTACTCACTCCTTTTCCGTACGGGGGGAGTTCTCCGGAAATACCCCTCCAATTTCCCTCCACTACAAAAAACCCGAGGGGGAAACCGGACAAAAAACCGTAAAACAGGGTGAGCAGACCCTTGACCGTTTGTCACGGCTTCGCCACGAGTTCCCGACCGTTTTGTTTACTCCTTCTCACCTGGATTTACTGGAACGGGGACCATCGGGTCGTCGGTCGTTTTTGAATGAACTGTTAAGTTTTATCGATCCGAAATACGTGGATCGTTACTCCGAATACAAAACGTACCTCGACCGCCGTAATGCACTGTTGAAAAAAAAGGACCCGGATACCGTACTTATTGACCAGTTCGAGGAAAAAATGTCCGAACAGGCCCAATACATCATACGCTGTCGCAAGGAATTAATTCCCCGATTGAAGGACGCGTTTCTCAAGGAGGTGAAAAAGGTTTTAGACGAGTCTGCACCGGTGGATATACACTACGAGCCCGACGTAGAAGATCAGCACAATATCAGGGATCAGTTTCAGTCCGAGCGCAGTCAGGCATTTCAACGAGGTTTTACCACGATTGGTCCTCAGAGGGATGATTTCAAGGTGGTGTTTAACGATCGCCCGGCGAACCGATATGCGTCTCGAGGTCAACTTCGCGCGCTCGTGTACGCGTTGAAAATGGCGGAATCTTACGTTAAAATAAACCATGGTGAACGATCACCCGTACACCTGTTTGATCACCTGTCTTCGGAACTGGATACCGATCGGTTCGAACGGTGTATACAGCGGGCTCAGGAAGATTCACGCCAGTGGGTCTTAACGGGCACCGAATCGTTTGAACGTTACGATCGAATAAATCAGGAGCAGGTACGGGTGCTTAATTCCGATTGATATCGTAATCGGACAGGGGTGTCCCGTCAGTCAGCCAATCACCG
>JBDGPJ010000044.1:1570-12255 GCA_042219695.1 bacterium | reverse complement strand
TTGATATCGTAATCGGCGGAGTGTTACCTTGGATTCTCTTGATGACGTGCTTGATGAGTTCGTGGATGATGAGGAAATTCGTCCCGAGATAGACGCCGCTCGCCTACGAGAGGAATGGAATGAGATCGCCGGGGATGAGTTGTCTTCGAAACTTTCCGTCGTGTCTTTCCAGTACGGTCGATTGGCCCTGAAAGCCTGTAATCCAAGCTGGAGTCACCAGGCGTCCATGCTGAAACAGGATTTAAAACAAACCATCAACGACTACTTTGGATATCAACTTGTACAGACCATACAGGTGAAAAATTAGATCATTATCGTGAACGATCCCTGCGGAATGGACCGGGGATCAAGGAGGACAGTTTTTTATGACTGAACAGACTCAGCCCGATTACGGTACGGAAAAGATTCAGGTTCTTGAAGGACTTGAAGCCGTGCGAAAACGTCCCGGAATGTATATCGGAAGTACCGATCACCGTGGACTGCATCATCTGGTGTACGAAGTGGTTGATAACAGTATCGACGAAGCTCTTGCCGGGCATTGTGACGAAATTACCGTTCACGTGAATGAGGATCAGGTGGTAACCGTTTCGGACAACGGGCGCGGTATTCCCGTGGGAACCCATGACAAATACGACGTGTCGGCCGTGGAAGTCGTGATGACTCGATTGCATGCCGGGGGGAAGTTTGATTCCAGTTCCTATGCCATCAGTGGTGGGTTACACGGGGTCGGGGTTTCCGTAGTGAACGCCCTTTCGGAGTGGCTGGAAGTTGAAGTACACCGGGAAGGTACACTATACCATCAACGGTTCGAACGGGGAGTCCCCCAAAATCCGCTCAAAAAAACCGGCGAGACGGACGAACGCGGAACCTATATCCGGTTTTTACCGGATCCTGATATTTTTGAGGTGAAGGAGTTCGACGTCGATCCATTATCAAAAAAGCTTCGGGAACTGGCCTTTCTCAATCAAGGAGTCAAAATCAATCTTATCCATGATGGAGAGGATTTCGAGGAAAGTTACGAGTACGACGAAGGTATTCAGGCCTTTGTCGGTTATCTTAATCGGCAATACGACACCCTCCACGACGAAGTCATCTTTATTGAGGAAGAGGTTGATGACATCCAGGTTCAGCTGGCTTTGCAGTATTCCGAAGATGCCTATAACGAACGTATTTTTGCGTTCGCCAATAACATCAATACTCACGAAGGGGGGACCCACGTTACCGGCTTTAAAACGGCGATAACGCGGGTTGTGAACCAGTATGGCCAGGACCGAGGTATTCTGGACGAGGATGGATTAAAAGGAGATGACGTTCGAGAAGGCCTTACAGCTGTTCTCAGTATCCTGATACCGGAACCCCAGTTCGAAGGTCAAACGAAGACCAAGTTAGGGAATAGCGAAGCTCGTGGCGTGGTTGAAAGCGTCGTCAACAAGCATTTGGCCACGTATCTTGAAGAACACCCTTCCATCGCAAAAACCATCGTGAAGCGCGCAAAAGCGGCGGCTGAAGCCCGGCGGGCCGCCAAAAAAGCCAAGCAGTTAACCCGTCGTAAAACCGTGCTGAATTCCGGGTCGTTACCCGGGAAATTGGCCGACTGCAGCAGTCGGGATCCCGACAAAAGTGAGCTGTTCATTGTCGAGGGGGACTCGGCCGGGGGCAGTGCAAAACAGGGGCGTGATCGTGAATTTCAGGCGGTTCTTCCCCTGCGCGGTAAGATTCTCAACGTGGAAAAAGCCCGGATCGATCGAATTCTTGAGAACAATGAAATTCGTGCCATGATAACCGCGCTGGGTACGGGTATTGGGGAAGAGGAGTTCGACATCGATGAACTGCGTTACGGCAAGGTCATTATCATGACCGACGCCGACGTGGACGGGGCCCACATTCGTACGTTGCTTCTTACCCTGTTTTTTCGATACATGAGGGACTTGATCGAAGAAGGTCATATCTACATTGCTCAGCCCCCGTTATACAAAGTGTCCGTAAACGGACGGGAGGAGTACGTCTACAAGGAAGAACAACTGGCTCCTCACCTCGAGAAAATCAAATCGTCGACCAAGTCCAAGCCGACCGTACAGCGTTACAAAGGACTTGGTGAGATGAATCCGGATCAGTTAACGGATACCACGATGGATCCCGAACAGCGGGTATTGTTACGGGTTAGCCTGGAGGACGCGGTGGAAGCCGATGAGTTGTTCAGCACGTTGATGGGAGACGACGTGGAACCTCGCCGGCAATTTATCGAGTCACACGCCGACGAGGTTCAACACCTGGATGTATAAGGGCGTGGAGCATGGGGGATCAAGGGAGAATTGGGGAAAAGAGAAGGGGAAATCGGGGAAAATGAAAACAGATGAGGAAACGGAGACAGGGGTAAATGAAAAAAGCAATGAGCCGGTCGTAAAGCAATGAAATTGTTCTGTCTGAATATGTTAGGTTCGGTTTTAGTAAGGCAGATATTGCTGAACACTGAATTCTGAGTACCGAATACCGAACACTGAACACCGAACACTGAACCAAGGGGAGCTACATAATGAGTGACGAATCGGAGATGAGCGGAAACGGGACACAACCCGTACCCGAAGAAAACATCGAACGGACGTACGTGGAGGACGAAATTAAGGAATCCTACATCGATTACGCCATGAGCGTTATCGTGGGCCGGGCTCTTCCCGATGTACGGGACGGCCTCAAGCCGGTTCATCGCCGGATCCTCTACGCCATGCATGACCTGGGCCTCACACACCGGGGAGCCCACAAGAAGAGTGCCCGCATTGTCGGGGAGGTCCTGGGGAAATATCATCCCCACGGAGATTCCGCCGTCTATAACGCACTGGTACGGATGGCACAGGATTTCTCCCTGCGTTATCCAATGGTGGATGGCCAGGGGAACTTCGGTAGTATCGACGGGGATAATCCGGCGGCCATGCGGTACACGGAGGCCCGTTTAACCGAACTTCCTTCAGAAATGCTGCAGGACATCGACCTGAACACGGTCGACTTTCGACCTAATTTCGATGATTCCCTCGAGGAACCAACCGTTCTCCCCAACCGTCTTCCCAACCTATTGATTAACGGTTCATCCGGTATTGCGGTGGGGATGGCCACCAATATTCCTCCCCATAACATTGGTGAGGTGATTGACGCCGTTGTTCATCAGGTCAACAATCCCGATTGTACCGTGGACGAGCTCATGGAACATTTACCCGGTCCCGATTTTCCCACCGGTGGTATTATCTGTTCACAGGAAGGCCTCGAGGAAATGTACAAAACGGGTCGCGGTAAAATCATTGTTCGTGGAAAAATGGAGCTGGAACACAACGAAGGGAACACCCTCGATCGTATTTATATCCGTGAGATTCCCTACATGGTGAACAAAGCCCAGCTTATTGAAAAAATCGCCGATTACGTAAAAGAAGGTACGATTGAAGGCATACGTGATATTCGGGATGAGTCGGACCGGCGGGGAATGCGAGTTGTTATTGAAGTCGCCAAAGGGCACAGTCCCGAAATTGTCGAGAACCAGCTGTACAAGTACACGCGCCTCGAGACCACGTTCGGTGCTACCATGCTGGCCCTTGTCGATAATGAACCCGAGATGCTTTCCCTCAAGGAAATTAATCAACATTTTATCGACCACCGGTTTGAAATCATTCGTCGTCGTTCGAAACACCTGCTTCAAAAAGCACGCGATCGGGCCCATATTCTGGAAGGTTATAAAATTGCTATCGCCAATATTGACGAAGTCGTGGCCATTATCAAACAAGCCGACAGTCCCGACCACGCCCAGGAAACACTGGTAAGCAATTATGAAATTGACGATAAGCAGGCAAAAGCGATCCTCAGGATGCAGTTACAGCGGTTAACGTCGATGGAAGTCGAAAAAATTGAACAGGAGTACCAGGAACTTCAGGAGGAAATTGACTACCACGAAACCGTACTGGAAAGTGACGGCAAGGTTCGTGAGATCATTGAGGAAGAACTGGTTGAAATTAAACAGCAGTACAATGACGACCGTCGAACAACGTTTTCCGACGTTCCTCTGGATGTAAGTCGTGAGGACCTCATCGAGGACGAGCCCGCTTTACTTACCCTTTCCGCGGAAGGATACATCAAACGGACCGATCCCGGTGAATTCCGTTTACAGCACCGTGGAGGACGGGGTATATACGGTGCCGATCCCAAGGAAGGCGACCATATTTCCGGAGTTTTCTCAGCTTATACCCACGACTATCTACTGGTGTTTACTTCCAAAGGACAGTGTTACTGGTTAAAGGTGTACGATATACCCGAAGGGGGTCGAAGAACACAGGGTACGCCGATTATCAATTTAATTGACGTGGATCGGGACGAGCGTGTCCGTGCCATGATTCCCGTCCGGGAGTTAACCGAGGGATACCTCGTCATGGCCACCCGGGACGGTCGTATTAAAAAGACTGATCTGGAAGCGTTTAGCCGGCCTCGAAAAGGAGGTATCATCGGTATTGATATTCCCGAGGGAGATGAGTTGATTCGGGTAAGAAAGACGACCGGGGACGATGAACTGATGATGGCCAGTGCAGAAGGGTACGCCATACGGTTTCACGAGGAAGACGTCCGTCCAACCGGGCGGAATACGCAGGGAGTAAGGGGAATGAACCTGTCCGTCGACGATTCGGTCGTGGGACTGGCGGTGGTGGATCAAGAACGTCAACTGCTAACCGTAACCGAACAGGGGTATGGCAAGCGAACCGATTTCGGGGAGTACAGTCTACAGACCCGCGGGGGGAAAGGTGTTATCAACATGAAGAACATCGGTCGAGTGGGTTCGGTTGTGTCGATTATTTCCGTGGAGTCAAACGATGAATGCATCCTGATCACGGACGGAGGGATACTGGTACGTATACCGGCCGAAGAAGTTAGCGTGTACGGTCGTGCTACACAGGGCGTACAGGTGATGGACGTGGCCGAACAACAGCGTGTTACCGACCTTGCCGTAAGCGTGTCCCCGCTTAGCCAGGAGGAACTTTCCGAAGCTCAGGAACAAACTGAACAACCGGCGGAAACGTAAACATCAGGGCTGTTTATGCCGATTGAATTTCTCCCGTAATGGGTCAGCATTTGTTGTTTTTACCGCGGTATTCTTAATTATCGTTGATATCTCCCCCGCCTATACTCGACGAATCAATCCCTGGAATTCCCTTAATAACAAAATTTCTCCGGACACACGGCTGTTAACCGATAATAAAAACAGTACCGATGTAATAATGAAGAGTTCCGATACTGCCGCCGGTTCGTCCAATGAAGTCGATTCACCTTTGCAACCCACGTTGCGATTTGTCGATGATACGACCCCGTATCGTGGTCAGGATACGTCGTCGATGACCCCCCCTATACGATTTGGTGACATCGAAACTGATACATCGATTTCGGTGTCGGATACGGATTTTACGAGGTTCCGGCTTCCCTCCGTCGATTCCCCCTCACGATCGTTCTCAGGGGATACCGGTCAAGGAGAAAATTTTGTGTATTCGGATGGTCCGGAGTACGGGTTGGTAGGACTTCATTACCCGGGTTTATCGGTGGGACTGCGATCTCATCAGTATACGTTTGAATTGAAATGGTTGGATGATTCCGATATTTCTATTGTTGGGGGTCGTTTTTACCACCATGTTCTACCCTTCCAATCCGGGAATTTTTACTGGGGCCTGGACGTTTCACAGATTGATTTCGAGGGAGATGTTTCCGAAGGTAGCGGTCTAAGCACGGGTGGCTTGCTTGGTATGCAGTATCGTTTCGGGGGGTCGTTTTCGGTGAATCTCGACGCGGGACCCTACTACATACACCTCGAAGACGAGTCCAGTAACCTGACCGTGAATAATATTCAGTACGTCATTAATTCCAGTATAAACTGGCATTTGTTTTAGCCCGGTTTGCATGACAGTTGTGCTGTTAAGAATAGACCACCCACCGGGTAGGCGTTAATTGTTCTATAATCGGTCATATATCAAGTTGAAATGTTAGCATGTTAGAAAATAAACTGTACTTTATCAGTGTTATGTGAACGGGTGAGTTAACCCCGCCGATTCTCGAACGGGCGGACTTTCAGACGGATGATTTACACGCCTTATAATTCATCGGGTTAGTGTATTCAATTCTTATATAGTGAAGATCTACGATGGTTACAGTTATCCGCGGAACAAGGGGAGCCAAAAAATGTGGTGAAACGTAGTTTGGTGATCGTGGTACTTTTTTTATTGCTTCCCGGAACGATTTACGCCGGAATTCATTTCGGTCACACGAATGCCGTGGAGGAAGAAGTCGAAAACCTGGATGAAAAAGTCCGTAACAACACGGGGAGAGGTAGCGGTTCCGGTTCATGCAGTGTGAATTACGGGAGCTGGTTATCCACGATTAATAACGAGAATGACCTGGAACGGGAGATTATCCAGCACGACATCGGTGACTCTCCCGCTCTCGATGTTATTGGAAATCACGATTTCGGCGAAAACGATACGGGGGCAAACGCCCCGGAACTAACCACGGATACCTTCCTGCGCCGATGTAACACGAAATTCGACGATACGGGAGATACACCCTACGAACACCATTTGTTCTGTCGTGGGTATCGTTTACCCGACGGAAAGAAATATAATTCCCTAAATGAGATTGACCGGGATATAGCAACGGCCGACATGGATCATTACGTTGTATCATTTTTCCATGGTGGGAACATCGACGACGGGGGAGAGGACTGGCAGGTTCCCTTCATCAAACAGTACCAGGACGGGTGTTATTCCAGGCAGACGTTTGTAATTTGGATGGGGGCCTTTGTGGAAAAAAACGGGAACCGACGTATAACCGACGGCAACAAGTGGCACCTGACCTCCACCAAATGGGGACCGCCGGATACCACTGTACTCTACGATATCATGTCGGAATCAGTCCTGAATTTCACGGGACATTCCACGGCGAGCTGTCCGTTTAACAATTCCGATACCAGGGGATTGTATCCCGGGGGAACCGCCGAGAACGAGGGTCGCTCCATCGTCAATGATTTTGGTAACAAAGCTCTCTGGGTGGGGGAAAACAGTTCGAATTCCGGGGCCTGCTTTAGTGGAACCGCCACGGACAACCCGGTGAATGCACAGGACAACGGCGTTCAGCTTGAAGTTCATGTCTCACCTCCGCCTGATAAAGAAGTTCAGGATGATAACGTTGCCGAATCGGTGCTCAACCAGTATTAACCCGTATCTTACGACTTCTTCGACTTCCATTTTATTACATACGTAAGACCGCATGTCACGAAATGGATTGAGCTTAACCTACCATTTCCATTCCAACCAAAGTGTATAATCATTTTATTAAGGCCAACCAGCTACAACTCGATCCGGGTGGGGTTTCCCGCTTTACGTGATTTGATCCCCGGCACAAAAGATGATTACTTTTGAATAGGTTAACGGTTTCTGTCTCAGTATGTTTTAGTCTTCCCGGCGATCAAAAATTATTATCACGGACACGTTTTTATTGAATAAAAATTGAAAACTTCGAGGTATTTCAACTCTCTTTTTAAGATTACATAAATGATATTTGAATTTTGATGGTTTTCGTGATACAATAAACAAATTTATTGGAACGATTTGTACGTTCTTAGAGTTCACAGTATTTACATGTGGCTCATCGTAAACGAGATAACTATTCGAACTGATGGTTACAAGAGGTTACATTATGGTTGAAAATGTTTCCGAACAACAAACAGATTCGTCCGAGCATTCATTAGAATCGACCACGAATGATGCCTCTATTTCCTATTCCGACGAATTGGAACAGTTTATATACCTTGCTTCCCACGACCTCCAGGAACCGATTCGTAAAATCGTGGGTTACGCCGAGTTACTCGAGAACGATCTCGCCAACGACGATCGTGAACGAGTAGAGGAGGATCTGCACTACATCGTGAACTCGGCGGAACGGTTACAGTCGATGATCCAGTCTCTGCTGGAATTATCCCGCGTGGATCGAGGGGATCCTGAGCTGGTAAGAGTAAATACGAACGAATCGGTAGGTAACACACTGGAAAACCTGGAATTTTTTCTGAACGATCACCAGGCAGAGGTTGATCACGGGGATTTACCCCCGGTGATGGCTGAGCCGGAAAAGCTTACGCAGGTGTATCAGAACCTGATCGAAAACGGGATCAAGTACAATGAGTCTTCCCCACCGAAAATCTGGTTGACGGGAGACCGGGACGGGGATCACGTTATTCTGGGAGTAAAAGACAATGGAATTGGAATTTCCGAAGAATACGTCGATAAAATATTCAAACCCCTTAAGCGGTTGCAATCAAGACGGGATTATCAGGGGAGTGGACTTGGTTTGACCATTTGCGAAAAGATTATGAAGCGATTTCGAGGAGAAATTTGGGTGGAATCCTGGGAACAGGGTTCCCATTTCAAATTTCGTTTACGGGGAGTGAACGAGGATGCCTGAAGCGGGAGACATGAAAGTAGCCGATATCTTGATCGTTGAGGACGACCCGGGAGATCTTAATATGATGAAACGGTTTATGGAGGACTCCAACTTCCGAAACAATATTTACGAAGTGATGGACGGTCAGGAGGCGAGGGATTTCTTGTATCAACAGAATGAATATAGTGATCCGGAAGACGCGCCCCGGCCGGACCTAATTCTACTCGATTTAAACTTACCCAAAGTCGACGGCCGTGAACTGCTCGAAGAGATTAACAACGACGAATCGCTGAGAAAAATTCCCGTTGTGGTGCTAACGACGTCCCAGGAACAGACTGAGATCTGGAAATCCTACGACATTGGAGCTGCATCCTACATTATTAAACCAGTCGATATGGAGCAATTTAGGGAAACGATTCAAACACTCAAAAGGTACTGGTTTCAAGTCGTGGTGTTCCCCGAAGAGGAACAATAACAAGTGAACCTCAGTTTTATTTCACACTCATACGATCATTTGGTGTGAATATTTTGCCAAATAAATCGGTGCCAAAACGGAATACAGATCATTACCAGTAGTTTCACAGCTACCATCGAGGAAATGAACGATTTACTGTAACATCGGTCCCACTTTTCAATGATTTTAGTTGGTATGATTCGATATGAGCAACAATATTTTATTGATTGAGAATGATCCCGAGATCGCTCAAAAGCTTCAGGCTACCATTGAAGATCTCGGCTACAGCTGTTCCGCGGTCCTGAATCAACCCACCGAATCGATTAAGTACATTGACGAACACGAAGTGGGCCTGGTGCTGTTGGACGTACACGTGGATGGATATAAGGACGGTATCACGACCATCAAGCGCTTGCGCGAGCAATCCCGAGTTCCCGTAATTTTTCTTACCGATGCCGGGGATCCCCAGATACAGGAAGAAGTAAAATCTTTTGAAAACACTCCACTGTTGCAGAGACCGTTCGAGCCCGGCGAATTGGATCATCTGATTGAAAAAGTGTTGGCCGAGCGTGTGGAAACAACCCAGTCCGGCCTTATGAATTTACTGTTCATAGAAAACGACCCGGGAGACGCACGTCTCGTGGAGCGCTACTGTGAATCGATCGATCGTTGGGACGTTAACTTTTTGCATACCCCTGAAATTGAGGAGGGATTGGACGTTCTTCGAAACAGGGACGTGGATGTTTTGTTGCTCGACTATTACTTGGACCACGACCAAACGGCCGTGGATGTCATCGGAGATATTATGAACCAGGGGAAAGACATTCCGATCATCGTGTTATCCGGTCGTGGTGACGAGGAACTCGCCGCGGAGGTACTGCGGGAAGGAGCCGATGATTATCGATCGAAGGATGATTTAAATGCAGCGGAGCTGGTAAACGCCATTCGTTTTGTCAGAAGAAAATTCGATCACGAATCAAAACTGCTACATAAAGCCCGCAAGGATGAGCTGACCGGGTTGTACAATCGGCAACATTTCATGGAACGATTCCAGGAAGAACTCAACCGGTCGGCCCGGTACGACAATTCACTAAGTCTGGCACTTGTTGACATCGACGATTTTAAGTCCATAAACGACAAGTTTGGCCACCTGGCCGGGGATAACGTACTGGAAGGCATATCCGACATTATTCTCGAGACGATACGAGATTCCGACTTCTCGGGACGCTATGGAGGGGATGAAATCGCCGTGCTGTTAACCCAGACGGATTCCGACGGGGCCAAGGTGATGGCCCACCGGATACACGAGAAGGTATCAAAGCGTACTTTTCAAGGTCCCGATGGAGAGTCGTTTGACCTGACCATTTCCGTGGGGGTAGCTGAATTTGACGGAACTCAACGTCAGGAAGCCGAGGAAAAGGAACTGGAGGATCTCGTAAATCGTGCCGACCAGGCCCTTTACCTGGCCAAGCAGGACGGAAAAGACGACGTCGAACGGCGTAGAGATCCACGGTATACGGCGGATTCTCAACCGGTGACTATAAAAACCGGCGATCGGGAAATGGATGGTGTTATTCTGGATTATTCGGAAAACGGTGCACGGGTGGAAATTCCCGAACGTTGTGAACAGAACAGGTGTAAACTTATTGTTGAAATCGATTCGGAAACGTATAAATGCGATGCGTCCGTGCAGTGGGTCGCAGCGGTGGATCCGGAAGGTCCTTATGAGATGGGGCTGTCCCTAAACTTTCCGGTGGACACACTGCGCTGGAAAACAAAGATG
>JBDGPJ010000044.1:0-1497 GCA_042219695.1 bacterium | reverse complement strand
TCAAGAATTACGTAAAAATCGTTAGCCGAAACGGCTTATGACAATTTCTACCGTTAAATAGTTTCTCTTTTAAGAGCCTGTCGTTAATCCAGCACATCCTGAGGATAAATTTAGGCTAAACGTGTAATTTATTCTTCTCACCAAAAACGGTACCCGATGGAAGTTCCCCCGAGAAGCCATGGATTTTTTGGTAGGAATTTACTCCCCGGGGAGATCAACCCCAAATATTGAGTTCGTTGTGTACTCTTGTGATCCTGAGGTAATATTTAACAAATCCTCCCGGATATCAGTCCCGCCGTATTTTGACCGTAGATAGGTATTACCGGTAACGTCT
This sequence comes from bacterium, assembly GCA_042219695.1. Classification (GTDB taxonomy): domain Bacteria; phylum T1Sed10-126; class T1Sed10-126; order T1Sed10-126; family JBDGPJ01; genus JBDGPJ01. The sequence continues at coordinate 1,163 of JBDGPJ010000044.1, read as the reverse complement.
ACTCCCCGTACGGCTGTCGTTGTTTCCAGCGTGGAAGTCGGTTAGGTGTTATGAATTCGATGTTTTTGCCGTAATTGGGCTGGTGTCGCCCATAAGCCCGAATTTCAAAGATGTTAGCCTGTCCCGGATCCTTCAGGATTCGAATAAAATTCACCAGGTCATTTTTTGACATGGAATCAAGCACGGAAAGCGAACGTTTGGTACGGTTGAATTGTCCCCGGAACTGAAATAACACCGAGGATAATTGATTGGCTCGTCCCTCAAATGATTGAGGTTTTTGACCGACCAATTGTTTGGCCGTAGCCTTGATAACTCTAAATTCGGTGTCGCTCATGGATTGTACCCGCGCAATCTGGGATTGGATGTATTGATTGACGAGGTTGGATATCTTCCGGGGATGATGGTTTTCGGAACGGGTTGTGAACACCAAACAGGCCGGGTTGGATTTGGTGTTCCAGTACCCGGCTGCCGCGTTATCCCCCACTTGTTTCTGATTGACGAGGTAGCGAGGAAAATCTTCTTTCACAAGTTGTTCGATCAAAACTACCGCCATTCGGTTGCGAGTAGTGTGGTTGTCAAAACAGTGGGTTTCCCGAAGACCGGAATAACGGGACGGTGCGGTGTCCCCAATTACGATACGTTTTCCCGTGGGAAACTGCAGTTTGGACAAACGAAATACCTTGTCTTTGGACACCACGTCAAATGAAAAATTAGACGTTACCTGTTTGACCAATGCATGGGCCGTATCCGGAGTGACGTTCCCGTAAGTGAACGCCTTGATTCGCCCCTTCGTAAAAAGGCCGGGAAGTTCCTCGTTAAACTGTGTTCTATTCAGATTGTCGATGGCTGATTCCAGTTGACCGACCGTGTAATGTTTTTCGAAGTAAAGTTCCATCGCCCTCGTATGGGTTAGTCCGTCCATACTCCGGGACTCCAGGCCATGGATCTGGTCGAGGAACTGGTATCGGGCGGATTCGAACTCCATGAGAGATAATTCGTTTAGTTGGAGCTTCCCGTCGAGAATTTTTAACAGGACACGTACGCTGGAAATCGGTCCCGAGATGGAAAATTTCAGACCGGGATAGGTCATGAAAATCTGGCCGCGCACGTTTCTCCGGGATGCCTTACGCAGGGCGGGACCACCAGTGAGAGAAGCGCCGATG
>JBDGPJ010000043.1:6529-7273 GCA_042219695.1 bacterium | reverse complement strand
GGGAGATATTTTTATTTATGACAATAAGATGAACATGCTTGGAGTGAATCGTTCGATTTCAGGCACTCCGTCCATACCAAATATTGTATCCGACATGGAAGTACATAATGAAAATCTCTGGGTGACGGATCGGCTTCATTACAGGGTGAGAAAATTGGACATGGAAAAAACGGATTGGACGGTGGGGGATCGTAATCCCAAAAATAAAGGGAAATCTGAATAAAGAGTTCAGTAATTCTGGTCAGTTTTTTCGGGGAGTGTAGGCAAGCCCCCTCTCGGTATTGACCTTGATACGTTTCTTACTCTCGGGTCCTTTTTCAAGCAATACGTTGCGCAGGTGCAATACATCTTCCTCACCGGGTCTTCGGAGCTGGAAGCGGTGAAGTTGCGTGGGCACCATTGTGAGTTTCAGAAGCTCACCGGTCGTAATCCGTTAAAAAATAACCACAGCCGTACAGAATGAGCCGGCCGTTGTAGACTTCAAACCCCTTTACGTGATGGGAAGAATGACCGTGAATAACGTCGACGGCCAGCTCGTCGATCAGGCGATGGGCAAAGGCACGGTGGCTGTCGGGGATATCGTAACCCCAGTTTCCTCCCCAGTGAATGGAGAGTACCACGATATCGCCGGGGTTTCGGGCGGACTCGATATATTTTGAGACGCGTCGGGCCTGGGCGACCGAAATTTCTTTTAGGTAATGGACGCCGGGCTCATCTTCAGTAGCTGCCCAGTTTGAAGGTACA
>JBDGPJ010000043.1:0-6498 GCA_042219695.1 bacterium | reverse complement strand
TCATTCGAAGCCACTCCAAACACCAGTAAGCGTGAATGTTCCGTGGTGACTTGTGCCGGCTTTCGGGCTTCAGCCAACGATTTTCCCGCGCCCACCGGTGAAATACCGCTTTCCTTCAAAACAGTCAGTGTTTCAAAAAATCCTTTTTGTCCCCAATCGAGGACATGATTGTTTGCTAATGAACAGACGTCTAATCCGGCTTTTGTTAAAACCGGCACATTATCCGGATTCATCCGGTAATGGACTCTCTTCTGGTTTTCGTACTTTGAGTTCTGAGTAACCGCCGTTTCGAGGTTTCCGATGCGTATCTCGGGATTTCGTCGTTTTAGTTGCTCCCGGGCGAATCCCCAGGGATAGGTGAAGTTTACCGGCGAGGGAATCTCCCCGTTCGCTTGTTCGGCGAGACTTACGTACCGTTTTGCGTTTTTGGTGGATGTTTCGTGGAGCGCAGGATTACCCGGGTGAGGTAAGATTTGATCGATTCCGCGCCCGGTCATCACGTCCCCACATAAAAATAAAGTCACGGATTGAGTCATGTATCACACCGGTCGTTGTCGAATTTATAGGTAGACTTCACACATTGATATTATACTCATGTACTCATATCGGGTCGAATTTTTCATGGGTTGTCAAAGTGGTTGAAGGATGAAGTCAGGGATATATTCTGGCATAGTTAATCGAGTAAATTCTGCGGACGAAAAAGGAGGAACAGGTTAAATGAATACCGTTAGTGAATTGGATACCGGGGAACTGAAAGGATTTTGTGACGGTGGTCAACTCGAGTTTGACTCCACGGAAGAGCTAACCGAGCTGGACGAGGTAATCGGACAGGACCGGGCCGTTAGTGCAGTTACGTTTGGAATTGACATCGACAGCCCCTGTTACAATATTTTTGCCATGGGGACTCGGGGTACTGGAAAAAAAGACGTGATCAAACAGTTCCTTGAGCGTGAGGCCGAGGACCAGGACGTTCCGGGCGACTGGGTCTACGTGAAGAATTTTGATAGGCCGGATCAGCCTCGCGCCATTAAGTTCCAACCGGAACGAGGTGCGGAATTTCGTGACGACATGGATCAGCTTGTCGATCAGCTCCGGTCGGACATTCCGGATGCGTTCGAGGGCGACGATTACAAGCAGGAACGCGAACAGATCCAGGAGGAATTTTCTCGACGTCGACAGGAACTGATGAAAAAGCTCGAAGAGGAAGCCGAGGAGTATAATTTTACGATACTTCAGACTCCGCAGGGTATTATGCTGGCTCCCGTAGTTGATGGCGAACCAATGACTCCCGATGAATTTTCAGAGTTAGAGGAAGACCGCCGCGAAGAAATAGAGGATCAGCGTGAAACATTGCAACAATCCCTGCAGGAGACCATGGAGGAAATTCGTTCCCTCCAGCATGAGATGAAGGACCAGGTGCATGAACTGGATCAGCGTGTTATTAGCTTCATCGTTGAAGATTTAATCGACGAACTTAAAGAAAAGTACGGGGACGTCGAAGGAGCCGTGGAGCATTTGGACGAGGTTCACGATGATTTGTTGGATAATGTCGATATGTTTAAGCAAATGAAAGACGACGGACCTCAACAGGGAATGCCCTTTTTTATGGCGGGTCCCCAGGGACCGGACAAACCGGATTTCGACCAGTACCGCGCGAATCTCATGGTCGACAATTCCGACCAGGAAGGAGCTCCCGTTGTATTTGAGAGCAATCCCACCTACTACAACCTGCTGGGACGTATCGAACACAAGGGAGAATTCGGTGCTTTAACCACGGATTTCACCATGGTGAAAAACGGTGCACTGCACGAGGCCAACGGTGGTTACTTAATGGTGGAGGCAAAGGACCTGTTAAGTAAACCGTTTGCCTGGGAAGCTATTAAGCGTGCTCTCAATAACGACGAAATAAAAACGGAAACGATGGGGCAGGAGTACCGGGCCGTACAGACTCAAACCCTGGAACCGGAAACAATTCCGCTCGACGTGAAAGTTGTTTTACTGGGGAACCCTTATATCTATTACCTATTGTATGAATTGGACGAGGATTTCCAGGAACTGTTCAAAGTGAAGGCGGATTTTTCCCGTGAAACCGATCGGGGCGATGAAATTGTCAAGAAGTACGCCCGCTATATTGGTACGTTAAGTGAAGACGAGGAGTTGAGCCATTTTTCACAGTCCGGAGTATGCCGGGTCGTGGAGGAAGCGTCCCGGATGGTTTCCGACCAGGACAAACTGTCGGCCGAACTCAATCATATCGGGGACCTCGTTCGGGAATCCAACTACTGGTCCGATCAAAACGGAAACAACCTCGTGACCGACACGGATGTACAGAAAGCCGTGGACGAGATGGTGTACCGTTCCAATCGCATGGAGGAACGTATCCAGGAGTTGATCGACGAGGGTACCATTCTTATTGATACGGACGAAGACGTGGTGGGTCAGTTGAATGGGATTTCCGTTCTTCCCGTCGGGGATTACCAGTTCGGTAAACCATCCCGAATCACTGCGCGCACGCACGTCGGGAGCGAGGGCGTAATAAACATTGAGCGGGAGGCCGATCTTGGTGGGCGTATACATAACAAGGGCGTTATGATCCTGTCCGGCTACCTGGGTGGGCAGTTTGCCCAGGACATGCCCCTTGCCCTGTCGGCCAGTCTCACGTTCGAACAGACCTATTCCGAGGTTGATGGTGACAGCGCTTCCTCCGCTGAACTGTACGCCCTTTTATCCAGCTTGTCCGGGTATTCGCTCCGGCAGGACCTTGCGGTCACCGGCTCCGTCAACCAGCGTGGACAGGTTCAGTCCATTGGGGGAGTCAACGATAAAATCGAAGGGTTTTTCCGTGTTTGTGAGCAGGACGGTTTAACCGGTGACCAGGGGGTTATAATTCCGGAGAGTAACGTGAAGAACCTGATGTTACGGGAGGAAGTTATTGAAGCCGTTGAACAGGGAGAGTTTCACATTTATCCCGTGGAAACCATCGACCAGGGTATTGAGCTATTAACCGGAAAACAGGCCGGCGAACGGAATGAAGACGGTAACTACCCGGAGGACACCGTGAAATGGGCGGTGCAGCGTCAGTTGAAGGAGTACGCCGAGACTGAACAGGAGTTTATTGAAGTTAGCGGGGATAAGGAGACCCAATGAGGAAATCCGAGGCGGAACTCCTGCTAGAACGTATTGAACAGGATTACGAAGGCTCCCTGTCTCTCGGAGTGGTTAATCTTCGGTCCCTGGGTTTTCGATTTCCCGAGGAGGAACATCCCTATTTTGTGGTGGGGTATGAATCGGACGAGGAGGAAGAAACACACGAAAGCACCCTTCAGCAACAGCGAGAAGTCGTCGTGTGGGATGATCGGACCAGTGGGTGGTCGGTCCGCCACGTGCAAAAATGGGAAATTTCCCGATCCGGCAGGAGCGGTAAGGAGTTGTTTATTTATGATACCCGTAATCGTGAATTTGTGCCTCCGGAGGAGTTCCACATTCCTTCCGAACCGGTTTGATATAGGAAACTGAACGATAGCAAGTTGGCTATGTAGAAGGGGGGGGGATACGTAAAGATGTCGGATGGAACCATTCACCTTGGGACTTGTGGTTACGGCTATTACGACGCTCCTACCGGGTGGAAGGATCAATACGAAACCAAACTTCAAGCGTTCACGCACGATTTTGACCTGCTGGAAGTCCAAAAATCGTTTTATAAACTTCCTCAAACGAAAACCTGTGAAAAGTGGAAAAACCGTGCGGACGAGGGATTCACGTTCACACTGAAGGCCTGGCAGGCTCTCACCCATACGATCCAAAGTCCGACCTGGCGCGGTAACGACGATCAGTTGACGGAGGAGCAACGCCAGCATTTTGGGAATCTTCGTCCCAACGAAGAAGTTATCAACGCCTGGGATGAGACAATGGAACGGGCCCGTGCCCTCGATGCCCCGATTATTGTAATCCAGTGCCCGGCAAGTTTTGAGCCCACCGTCGAGCACGAGTCGAATTTGCGATCGCTGATGTCGGCGATTGATCGTGATGGAGTTCGTATTGCCTGGGAACCACGCGGTGAATGGCTGGAGAAACCGGATCGTGTTTCAACTATTTGCAATGAGCTGGAGTTGATTCACACCGTTGATTTACTTCGGAGGGAACCGTTTTACGTGGGATCCACGGCTTACGTTCGACTACACGGTTTGAATGACGATCCCTACAATTACGATTACGACTACTCAAAGAATGAGCTAAAACAGCTTCGCGACCGATTGCGGGAACTTGCCGATACCTGTGATAATGTATATTGTCTCTTTAATAATTTTCAGAAATTCAGTAATTTACGACAACTGGAAGAACTATTGTGGTGATTCCCAGGTAACATTGAAAAAAACTCAACAATGATTAAATCGGAGGAGTCGAACGATGAACGAACACGAGCAATATATTGACGAGCAGTTGTCGGATAACCTCGAAGACGATGAATCAATCGAACATCGAGCGATTATTTATACGGGGCCCGGTCTATTTTTAAGAATTTTATCGCGTTTATCGTTTGGGATTATTGGTTTATTAATGATCGGGATGAAACAACGACAATATTATGCCGCTTCCACCGACCGACGAATTTTTTTGATTGAGACCACCAGCCAGATGTTTTCGTTTGGCAAAACCAATCTGGGAATTCACTCGATAGGTTATGGAATAATTGAAGAGGTCGAGGAGTCATCATTTTTAAATCACCGGAAAATGATCCTCCGGCGTGAAGACGGTAAAACGGCTAAATTAAGGGCCAACTTATGGTTCAACAAAATTTCCGACTCGAGTTTCTTCTTTGACAATGTACCGGAACGCATACGCTCTTACGATGCTGATTTGACAGGTGGGGAAGAACTTTCCTCTCCAACCGATAAGGCGTCCTTGTTTAGTTCGGAATCGAACATTGGTAGATATATAGCTACGGGGATAAAGTGGTTCGCGTACGCCGGGATCCTGTTACTCGTTCTAAGTGTGCCCTATATGGTGTGGCAGAATCAGCGACCGAATCCTTACCGGGTAATTAATCCCAAGAAACACCAATTGAATATTGTTCAAGGTGGACCGGGAGCATCCCACCGGAAGGATATTTATGGTTATGAAAAAGCCCTCAAGAAGTACCGCTCGATTCTGAAAAATAAGACGTCAAACAGCTGGAATCCAGTGACCATTATATGGGAGAAGCTCAATTACAGCTTCGGTAGGTTAGAAGCCGAACTTGAAATTTTGATTCCCCGAAAGGATGGGGAATACATCGATAACCCCATATTCTACCACTCCGGGAATACCGTTTACGTGAGTAACACGAATCGTGGACAGGTTTTGACCAGTTCTCTATCAGCCAGTGAAATCAGGGATAAATTAGCCCCCCTCATGAAAAGAGAAAATGCTGCGAAGTCGGATCGAGAAGAAGAAAGTGGTTACGAATACGGGGAGAACGATTCGAGTCGTACCGAGCGTGAAGATCAGAGTAATGTGTCTCAAACAAGTACGGAGTTTAAAACCGTCAATTTCACCATGCCGGAGAATTTCAAAAGGATAACGTTTAAGGCCCAGGGGTTGTCCCTTGCTGTACCGAATGATTGGGAGAAGACGTCACTGAAACAGGTCAGCAGTCCTCTGGAGGACAAAGATGATAAGTTTCGTGAAAACTGTAATATCACGAGCCGTTCGATTCCTCGAAAACTAAGCACAATATCAATCGATCGACTATTTACTGTTCTGGAAGCTCAATTTAAGGAAAAATTAAACTCTTATAAACGGATTAAGCGTTCCGGTCATCAGTATCCGGGCTTCAAAGCCGTTCGATGGACTTTGAGCTTTCGTTTAAAAAAGGACAATAGCAAGGTCTTCGAACGTACGCAGGTTTTTAAATCCGGTTCGAAATTGTACCAGGTAGTTTGCGCGGTTAAGCCGGATTTGTTTTCCGATTACAAAAGAGGTATAATCTGATCCTGGACTCCGCTCAGATTGTGGACGATACACAAGGATCGGATACCTCTGAGTAGACTTTGTCAGAATCCCTGTACGTAACATGGGAAAATAGGGACTTGCGTCACCGTTACAGGGGATTTGAAGTAGGGTCCCTACAGTGCCTTTACGTTGTGCCATATTCTTCCGAAGGTTTGCTAAAGAATTCACAGGGGTTCGATTATATGACCGAACTGGAAATAATCACTTGAGACCGGATCCTTAAAATCCGACTTGTTGTCGTGGAATTCTACCCTACTGTCATCCTCGGCAACGATAATATGTAGTTGGACTTTTGAACGTCGACATCAACTGCTTACCTGAGGATGAAGTGATGGCTTAATTCAAATGTCCCGGCTCATTGAAAATTTTGTTCCGACGTGGTTTCACTGGATGACACTGGGCCTCCCCTCTCTACTATACGCTTGCTTATGTGGATGGATAGCTGGCTACTTACGGGAAATACGGGACTGGCACGTAGCTTATACACGAAAAATTTTCCATTTCTTG
>JBDGPJ010000042.1:10158-15846 GCA_042219695.1 bacterium | reverse complement strand
CTGAAAAATGCAGGCTAGCAATCGCACGTTTAGGATTGACGGCCGTTCTACGAACGGTCCATTCAATGACAGTCCTACTGTCATGAATAGACCGGGCTGACAGAACTTTTGATACAAATTGACGGAGGGGGTGGGATTTGAACCCACGGTACCCCTGAAAGGGCACGGTCGATTTCAAGTCGACTGCCATAAACCGGACTCGGCCACCCCTCCGGCATCCAACGATTGATACTACCTTCGTGTTACAGTGTGTGGAGGATACCATCTACTCAATTTTTTTCAGGATGATTCGTTATTGATATGTCATTGCCTCGATTGATAACTCTGTTTTTGTTTCTTTTTCTTATGTTTCCCCCGACCGGTAAAGCTGTTCCTCAAGAACAGTCCAATCACTGGGACAACGTGAAATTAATAACCCCCGATTTGACCGCCAAACCGGACACCGTCCTGGAAACCCTTGGCTCACCGGATGATCGGAAGTTTCTCTACCAGCAATCCGACACCGATAAATGGGACGAAAAATTATTTGTCTACTCCCGAAAAATGGAACAGGGCCGGTTGAAACGAAAATTTACCTTCACCCGGGACACGGGCCTTGTTCAAACGTCACATTCCATGAAAATCCGTGGTCGGGATACCTGTCACACGGTCATAAACCGTATTAAAAACTACGTGTGGAGTTCCGCTGAACAGGAGGATACGGATGTAATTGTACCGAATAACAGGTCCCTGTTTGAAGTCTGTAGGAATGTTAAATCCGTAAGTAAGGACTCAATTTCCTTGCAATGGGAAAACAAACAGGAACGGAAAGAGTTCTTATTGCATTACAAAGCGGAACATGACGTTCTTCAATTTACTTATAAAATGGACTATTGAGCCGTCATCAGAAATGATTGTGAGCAATCCCTTCAACATCAATTCAAGCGAAATACGACTTGTTCATTCGTATCCAATCCCGACAACCAGTAACCTTTAAACCGTTTATTGAACATCCGACGAACAGTCTGATTACATTGTTGAACGGATCCAATACCCTGATCGATACCTCATAATTAATGATTAACTGCTCGGCCAGCCGGGTTAACCCAGCCGCCCAGCTCTTTTACACAAAGGACTGGATTGACGGCTGACTCGTAGTGAACCTAACGCATGGATTTCGAAAAATTCATGAATTAAGGGGGCGAAGCGGATCACTGACGGCCGAACGCTAAACGACATGAGACACTTGTCAGGAAGTATCGTCCTCTTCGTCGGTATCGTCCTCCTCGTCCTCTTCCGCATCCCCTTCCGTTTGTTGTTCGGATTCTTCGCCCGGGAAATCCTCCTCGGTTAATCCAAGTTCCTCTTCTAATTCTTCACCTTCCATCTGAACCTCATCGATGTCCTCCCCCTCAAACTCCTGGGCCAGCTCCTGTTCCACGGATTCGTCCAGTTCCTCGGACTCCTGTTCACGCCGGATTTCCGTCTGCAAATTCCGAATTTGATCCCTTAAATCGGCCGCTTCCTCAAATTCTTCCTCCTCAATTGCCCTCTGCAAGCGATGCTGAAGCATCTTTAGTTTTTTGTTCTCCTCGGTTTCCTCCTCCTCGGGCTTGGCCGGTATGGAGGCTTCTTCCATGACGTCTTCCTCCACGTAAATATCGGCGTCCACCCTGAGGGCAAGAGCGATCGAATCACTCGGTCGCGCATCAATCGTAATTTCTTCTTCCCCGTCGTCTTCTTCCCGAACCAGCACTATATCCGCGTAATACGTGCTATCCTTGAGCTCCGTAACGATAATACTCTCAATGTGGGCGTCCAGCGAATCGATCATGTTGGCCATTAAATCGTGAGTCATGGGGCGTGGAGGATCCACGTCGTCGAGTTCCATGGCAATCGCCTGAGCCTCGAAGGAACCAATGTATATGGGTAACCACTGGTTGTACGTATCATCCATTAATAATGCCACAAAGCCCTGGTTATAAGGACTCATCCCAACTCCGTGTACTCTAACTGGAATCATCCGATGTATCCTCCCTGATTGGTGAAACCAGAATAACCTCGTTCATAATCAACATACTCCACTCTCCCCCCTTTTGACAACAAATTCACCTTGTTAACACGGTCGTTATAACGAGATCAATCCCCGTTTTAATCCGATGGTCTCGATTCCGGGACGAATGAAGGTACGCGAACTGCAGACGTGTCGAACCGGACGCCTGAATCTCCTGCGCTTGAGGGGGTTCGGACCGAGGAATCAAATTTGATCCGTTTTTCACCGGGTTTCACCATACCCAGGCGTTCCCGGGCAAGGTTTTCTATTAAATGGGGATCCTGCTGTAAACGTTTTCTTCTTAATTTCAACTCTTTATGTTTCTTTTGTAGATTCCTGTGAGCGGTTTTAAGTTTTTTCTTTTTCTTTTGTAACCTCTCAAGGTCACCGATCCCACCCTCTACAAAAAAGGCGATCGACACGGAACTAATCAACGCCCCGGCCAACAAAATAACATACCATCCCCCGGATGGATCTCGGGGATCCTCTGGTTGTTGAGTAGACATTCCATCCATCCTTCCATTCCAATAACATGAATCTTATACATAAGCCGACAATCAACAGCCCTTTTTTCCCATCCCGGAACTTCAAACTGTACAATTCCCCAAATACACGGTGGCGTAGATTCGGAGGCTTCCCTTCGAATCGTTAAGAAGCCTACGAGTTTACTTTACTTTCGTCCCCATATTGAGTATTCGTCCGACATCCCTGGCACGCTGTTCCAGCAGTTCGGACGCTTCGTCGAGACATTCTTCCAGTTTCATGGGTCTCACGGGCAGGCCCAGCATCAAATCAAAGACGTCGTAGCATTCACGGTACCCTTGATTCAGGGAACCGGCCAAGCCAATCACCTGATTAACGCCTTGTTTGCTCGCACGGGTTGCAACGGCGTACGGTGTTTTCCCGTGGGCGGTCTGATCGTCAATCGCTCCTTCCCCTGTTATTAACACATCGGCCTTACGAAGCTTTTTGTTAAGCTCCGCGATGTCCATGACAAGATCGGCACCGGATTCCAAGCTGGCATCACACAATCCCATTAGTCCAAAACCAAGTCCCCCGGCCGCACCGGCTCCCTGTTGTTCGCTTAAATCATCGTCCCCCACGTAATCCGAAACAACGTCGGACCAGTTTTCCATCCCCTTCTCCATGGCTTCCAGTTGATCCGAACTGGCCCCCTTCTGGGGAGCGTATACATGCACTGAACCTCGATTTCCCAGCAGGGGGTTGTCCACGTCACAGGCAACTCTTATATCGATTGAATCAAGTCGCGAATCCACGTTGAAATCGTCAATCGTAGCGACGTCGCTCAGGGCCGCGTTACCCGTACCGACGGGTTCTCCCGCCTCATCCAGAACCCTGTAACCGAGCGCCCGGGCCATTCCCAATCCCCCGTCAACGGTGGCGGACCCTCCAATTCCCATAATCACGGTCCCCGCGCCGTTCTCGATGGCTTCCAGCAATAACTGTCCAGTCCCAAACGTGGATGTGGATAGTGGATCGTACTCCGATTCCGACAATAGGTGAAGTCCGGAGGCCGCCGACATTTCAATAACGGCAATCGGGTCCTGATCGTTGTGTTCCGGGATCCAGCCCCACTTTGCCTGTACATTTTTCCCGAGCGGACCTTTTACCACCGTTTGACGAATTTCTCCCTCCATCGCTTCCACAATGGCCTGAACCGTTCCTTCTCCTCCATCGGCCAACGGATGTAAATCGATATTCCACCCGGACACGGGAGAATTGGATAATCCCCGCTGAATACACTCCGCCACTTCAATCGATGACAGCGAGCCTTTGAATTTGTCCGGTGCTACGATTATGTTTTTTGACGTTTCCATTCCTTCACGAGATCCTCCAGTTCCGACGGTTTTAGGGTTTGTGGTCTTCTCTGCACATTCCAACCCTGCTGTTCCATCCATTTCTTCCAACCCCCCTTGGAATTTCCTTCACCGGCCAGGTTGTTCAAGAGTGTCTTTCTCCGGTGACGAAAGCACGTTCGAACCAGGTTTTGCACGCCCTTCAGGTCATCCGGTGAACGGTGGGGATGGTATCGAATCCAACCCGAATCCACGTTGGGACGGGGAGTAAACGCCTCCGAGGGGACCCGGTGCAGTACTTTGACCTCCCCCATCCACTGATACAGTAGCGACAAACCCCCGTAATCGGATCCTCCGGGCTCCTCCACCAACCGCCGGGCGACCTCCCACTGCACAAGTCCCTGAAACTGAGTAATACGATCCGAAATTTCAAGAATTTTCATCATTAAGGGACCCGTAATGTGGTATGGTAGGTTCCCGACAACCGGATAAGCATCCGGTCGAACCGGCATCTCAATTGATTGTATATCCCCTCGAACAACTCCAACGGACTGGGAACTGTACTCCCGGCTCAGGTGGCGACAGAATTCTTGATCGATTTCTACGGCCAGGATGTAATCCCAGTACTGTGTTAGATGTCGTGTTAACGCCCCTTTGCCCGGGGCCCATTCAACTCCAAATGGGGCGGAGGTCACCCTTGACAAACAGCGTACAATCCATCCTTCATCCGTTAATAAGACTTGGCTTCTGGACACTCCCATTTATTAAAAGACCCTCAAACTCAACCCGGGAATCATCACGTTTCAACCGTCGGTATTGTAACTGGTTCGGTTTATGATCCATTCAAGCGCATTCGTCGCACTTGTTGTGTCAATTTCTCCCCCAGAAACTCGATCGAAGGCGGTACCGTGAACGGGACTCGCACGCAAAAAATCCAGCCCGAGCGTGGCATGGATCCCCGTGTAAAAATGGTTGAGTTTAAACGGGGCCAATCCCTGATCGTGGTACATGGCCAGTACCATGTTGTAATCATCACCGGCCACCGGCAAAAATCCATCGGCCGGAAACGGGCCATCCACATCAACACCCTCTTCATTCAAACGTTCCACCGCCGGTTTAACAACGGTCTGCTCCTCCTCCCCAAGGGAGCCGGATTCCCCGGCATGGGGATTGACTCCCAGGAGTGCAATGGACGGAACGTAACCTTCGTATTCTCGAAAGTGTCGATCGATACATCGTACCGTTTCAAGCAGTGATTGTGTGTCTATTTCACCCGACACTGAATCCAGGGGAATGTGACGGGTTTGAAGAGCCACGTTTAGATCCTTTCCCCAGAACGTCATCACTATATTCCCAGGGACTTTCCGTTCGAGATATTCCGTATGCCCCCGAAAATCACCGTATCCGGCTTCCTGCACCCATTTTTTAGACAGTGGTAATGTTAATAAATGAGATTTCTTTTGTTTCCGAGTTACAGTGTGGGCTTTTTTAAAACTTCGAAATGCAACCTCGCCTGTTTGAGCATTCGGTGAGCCGCTGGTTATTCTGGAAGGAGTTATGCTACCGGATGTGATCCAACCATCGATTCCAGCATCTACGTCATCAGGCTTTACCACGGTGACCTCCGGCGCGTATTGATCGTGAACTTCCGGGGGACCCACGAACACGAGGCCGGGTCGATCTTGAACGTCGAGTAACGGACCAATTAGACGAGGTGATACACCGGCGGGATCACCGGTGGACACCACTACGGTCACGATTGGAACCTCGACTCTTTAATCCCGAATTCATCCTGAATTGATCCCGGTATATCGACCGTGTATTTTTTACTGAGTTTAT
>JBDGPJ010000042.1:3792-10148 GCA_042219695.1 bacterium | reverse complement strand
CGATGAGTTGGTCCGAGTACTTTTTTCGAAGGTAGGATTTATAGGTTCGAAGTGTTTGCCGGAAATTGGGTGGAGGCGACGGGGACAGCCGATTCCCCGCGGGCAGGACGATCGCCCAGCTTCCACGTACTTTAAACGGATCGCTTAACTGCCAGCGTTCGTGACGGAAAATCTCGTATTCGATGGTTTTGTTGTAATGTCCCCAGAAAAACCAGTCCAGCCGGCCACCTTCATCCACAAACCCCGGTTTCTGAGAATGCTTCTCGTACAACTGTTCCCAGGTCGACAGCGTCGGGCTGTCACGAAGAGTTCGGTGAACTTTCCAGGCCGTGGAGGAGTCGGGAAGAATCATTAACCGGGCTTTTACCTGCTTGAAAGCGGCTCCCGTATCAGGTCGGACCACCCGGGGAAAATGACGCACAAGAACGCGGTCCTTGAGGAGTCGATCGCGCGTGCTGACCTCGAGGGTTTTTCGATACTCCTCCAGGGTCATTCCCTTCTTCTTCAACAACCGGGAAAACCGGTCCCCCGCCCGCTTTTTGATTTTCTTCAATTTTTCATCGACAAATCTCCGTACACGGTCACGCTGAAGAATAATTCCAAAATTTCGGGATGATTCCCGAATCAACCAGCGTTCAATCAGGGTAACGAGATTGGATTTCGTGAGCTTTCGGGTCCCGAAAGCTCGCTTGTAATCAGCCAGGGTGATGGCACGATCCCCGACGGTGGCCAAAATGCGATTTACCGCGCGCGGTTGATCGGACTTGGGAGTCTTGTCGTCCACCTCAAGGACCCGTATGGAAGAATCGTCCTGTGCGTAGAGCGACCCGGGAGTGAATGAGATTCCCAACACAAAGAGCAAAACCATCGATATGCAGATTCTACGAAACATCATCCCACCACTCACTGTGTACAAGTCTTGGTTGGTGAATTCTGCGAATTGTTAAAGCCCTGTAGTGTAACCTGTCTTTCGTTGTTTCCTAACCCGTGTCCCTGTAATCAGAACCTTCCGTAGGGTTTCGAAGGGGCTAACAAATCCCTGAACTCGTGCAATTGGCAAAAACAGCCGTAAAAAAGCACAAAAGCCATAAATTGGGGGCTTGTTTGTACCTTTTTGTGGTCAATCATTCTTTATTTGCCGGGGCATCGGTGGATTCTGCGTGTAATTGACTGCGTCTAATTGACAGAAGTTCCGCTGGGAAGTAATGTTTTTATGGAACGTAAACTTAACAAGGAGGATACGATCATTATGCCCAATGTAAACGTCATCATACCCGCCCCTCTCAGGGAATACACCGACGGAGAATCCGAAGTAACCGCCGAAGGGAATAACGTGGGCGATATTCTGGACGATTTAGAAGAGCAGTTTCCCGGTATAAAGGAACGTCTGACCACCGACGATGGTGATCTTCGGGAATTTCTCAACATCTACCTGGACGATGAAGACATCCGGTTCAAGGACGAACTCGAAACCACCGTTGAAGACGGTGACGACGTGTCGATCATTCCCGCCATCGCCGGGGGGCGTTGATGTTTTCGGCGTCCGAACCAGTGTTCTCGATCCATCATGCCCGAGAGTAACAATCCTGAACTCGAGGTCTTAAAAAGCGTTTCTTCCCGGCTCAACGAGGCTAATTTCCCCTATTTCGTAACCGGATCCATAGCGCTTAACGGTATGGTGTACCCCGTATGACCCGGGACATCGACATCGTTATACAAATCTCTCCTCGTCAATCCGAACAATTCATTTCCCTGTTTGAGGGGGATTTCCCACTTCACCAGAAGGCAGTGAAACAAAAAATCAAATCACGGGGAATGTTCAATCTTATTCACCAGGAAGAAATTGTGAAAATTGATGTCACTTTGCTGGAAAATAAGGAGTATGAACATCAAAAACTCGATCGACGGCAGACTCTCGAAATAGACGACACCCCAATCGATTTCATATCCCCGGAAGATCTTATCGTGTCCAAGCTTCGCCGGGGAGAAGATTCCGAGAATTCGATCCAGTTTGACGACGTACAAAACCTCTTAGAATCAAGGAACGAACTCGACGAGGAGTACCTTCGATCCACGCTTCGCAAGCAGGGACTAATGGACACGTACGAAACACTTCTCAACCAATGAAAGATACGCTCGACAACCTTGAAAACGAATATCGATCACAATTGATGAAACGTCCACCCGAAGAACGACTTAAGATGGGTTGTCGCATGTTTGCCATGGCCCGTCAGCTCTATCTCGATGGTTTGGAAGAGGATCTGACCGAGGAAGAAAAGCGCCGGAAGCTTCGCGAGTTTCTTTACGAATAACACTTGTCCGCTTTTTCACGTCATTGAGAATGGAATCACGTTACACAGGGGGCATGTTTTTACGAAATTTAGCCTATTCTCTACTTCATCAATAGACTTAATAGAGTTTTATTGACGGAGGGATGTTTTTTTTATACCATATGTGCTGAAGTGAATACCTAAATGATCAGGAGGCTTGATGGCTATGTCTACAGCTACAGCATCACGTGACGAAGAGAAAATTCAGGATTACGCCGATTCCGATTCGCTGGTAACCACTCAGTGGGTTGAGGATTACCTGGATCGTTTTCAGGATAACACGGGTGATCTTCGACTGGTCGAGGTGGACGTGGATACCACGTCCTACGACGAATCCCATATTCCCGGAGCGATTGGATGGGACTGGGAATCCCAGCTCTGTGACCAGGTACAGCGAGATCTCACACCAAAAGACGAACTGGAATCGTTACTCGAAGAATCCGGCATCAGTGACGGCACCACGGTGGTACTATACGGGGACAACCACAACTGGTTTGCCGCCTGGGCGCTGTGGCAACTGGAGTATTACGGACACGACGATGTACGACTCATGGACGGGGGCCGTCAGAAATGGATCGAGGAAGACCGTGAACTAACCTCCAAAGTACCCGATTATCCGTCGGGGAATTACTCGGCCGACGAGCCCGACGAATCAATCCGGGCCTACTCGGACAACGTTCGACAACATATCGAACAAAATCCAAGTCTGGTCGATGTTCGTTCTCCCGAGGAATTCACCGGTGAAAAAATTGCTCCGGAAGGCATGTCCGAAACCGCTCAACGCGGCGGACACATTCCCGGGGCATCCAACATTTCCTGGTCGGACGCCGTTCAGGAGGATGGTAGTTTCAAGCCGGTGGACGAGCTCCGTGAAATTTACGAAAACAAGGGAGATATCAAAGCCGGTGAGGAATCCATTACGTACTGCCGTATTGGTGAACGTTCAAGTCATTCCTGGTTCGTCCTGAGTCACCTGCTCGGTCATGAAAACGTCCGTAATTACGATGGTTCCTGGACGGAGTGGGGGAATCTCGTCGGAGCTCCGATCGAACGGGGCAGTTAGACGCTACGGAGAGCTAACCCGGCTCATCCCCGGCAACCGAAGAATCATCGGGGGATTCCATCGAATGGCGCAACTGTTTTTCAATGACGGAGCATTCCTCTATCGATAATCCCCCTTCTTCTCGTTCTTTGTCCAGGATGTACTGTGCAAACTCCCCCAAACGTACAAATTCCGGGATTTCGAAAGAGGAGCCATCCACGTTGTGATACATATTTACGACCAACGTATAAATCTCAGGGGGAACGTCGACGTCTTCCCGGTTGGCTAACATTTTTCGAAGGCGAGAAACGGTATCGGAATATTCGTCAAACGGGTTGGGAACTTCCCGAATGTCCCCGGTTTCGGTGTCACGTACTTGCCAGCTTTGATCCTCACGACTCCCGTGTATATTCCCTTTCCACTCCACTTTACGTGCTAAAAAGATCCCTCCCGGGCCAACCACAAGCGCATCAATGCGATTATCATGAACCGGATAATTTACAAACACCGTGTACTGGGGGGATAACTGGTGCTCGAGTTTATATATAATTCGATCCGTCCCGGTTAATTCCTCGGAGACGGATGAATTTGTGGACGTATTCCTCCACAGGTGAATCGTTCCTAACACGGCCAGACAAATACCGACGACAACCCATCGATAATCCCCGTCAACTCGTGCGATAAATCCCCCGGCAAACATGGCTCCACAACCCAAAAGAATTTCCAGGCGGGCCACGTGAACAACGAGCCCAACGTCGGAACCGGAGGATGATCGGGAGGACTGGATGACTCTAACCATGGTGATTCGCCGTCATCAAAGTATAAATACGAACATAATAAGCGTTCCAAAAAACAAAACCGAGCATATCACGAGAAGAATACGGAGTCCGTAGAATATCGGGGGTTCGCTGGCGCGAATCAACTGTTCGTTGGAAAGAACTCTCGCATCGCGAGTGACCGATCCCACTCCGTAAATATCATCCCCCATATCCACTAAAAATTTTAATTCCTGTGGAGTGGTTCCCTGTTCGAGAGCAACCAACTTCGCCTCTAACGCCCTGGAATAAGGGTTTTCTTTGCTGGCCGATTCATCCATGTATTCTTCACTTAACTGCATCGCGGACTCCCCCACAACCCTGACTTCAAACAAATCCCCCGGCTGAAGCGTCCCAAATTCCGATCCCAGAAACGGTCGTATTTTGGGGGTTACAGTAAGCAACGGATTATCGGAGGCTTTCTCGAGTCCGAAGGTTTCCTGCACGTCCATAGAGGACTCGCTTTCCGCTTCCGAACCGGACGGACGGGCTTTCCGGCTCGTCCATTTCAGGACCCGCACGTCCAAGTCCAAGTCCGTTCCTCCGAACACTTCCTCCTTGAACTGTTCCTCCAGGTAAGCCTCCGACGCTTCGACCGACTCCATGCGCAAATACTCGGATATGTCCTCTAAATGGCCGTAGCTGGTAATGTACTGGCGGAGCTTGTCGTAGACGACGTGATCGTCCATTCCCGTGCTCGTGGACTTTGCTTCGATCCTCGTGTCGAGCAGTTCTTCGCGGAGCTGATCGGGGGGTTGTTCTAAATCGATGGAATCAAGGGAAGTGGAGTTGGGAGAAGCAAGTGTGACAATTTCTTCAAGAGATTCTTCATGCTGTTCGGGTTCAAATTTAATCAGGGCAATAAAGTAAAGATCGTAACCTTCAAGAAAACCGTTTACGACGATAGCAGCCGTGTCACCGGGAGTGTAATCCCACTTGTGGGGAGATTCCCGGTACCCGTCGAGTTTATTGTCCGATGGCTGACTCCCATTATTGCCGGTGGATTCTTCGTTTACCTCACCGGCGGATTCACGGGGATTTTGTTGCTCCGTTTCCTCCCCCTCTTCCGAATCACCCATGGTTATGATTGAGTACTGAGTTCCTCGTCACCCGATTCAAATCCGTATTCGGCGGGGTCCAATCCCGAAACCCGTACGTAATGTAGGAGGTCGGACTCCACCCACTGATACGCTATGTAAATCATGGTGGCATCATCGAGCAAACCACCGAAGGTAATAAAATCAGGAATCATATCCATGGGATTGATTAAATACAGCAAGGCGGCCGTAACGGCCGTCACCGTTTTCCAGGGGAGGGAAAACTCGTCATCCCACCACGATTTCAGCATCTCAAAGAACAATTGTGCGCGGTCGAGCGCACGCCGAACTTTACGGGGTCCTTTGCTCTCACGGTATTCCGCAATACGTTCTTCAAAACCGTCGATGACTTTCTCCACGTCGTCCTCCTCGATCGATTCCGCCTTATCCCTTAAATGCTCACCGGGCTGGTCGGACGGGTGGTTCCTTTGCCGGGACTCGGTTTGATCGCTACTATTCGATGGGGAGTTCATGAAATTTACTCCTTTCGAAATTGTAGTGTAGTCTGGATCATCTATTGAAACCGATTAGCCCCGAAGTGCATCCAATTACAACCCTGATGTTATAATAAACTTCTTCCGGGGAAATTTCATGTATTCTTTTACCGGTACCAAAATTATTTATACTTAAGGCTCTTAACAGTTTTCCGTGGATATTGCTTGTAACACAGCGATATCATTGTACCTACTTCGTTCAAGGAAGATACGATTAAAAAGTAATCTTGAAAACGACATCCATTAACAGTTCCTTGTTTTGATCACGAATAATCGTGAATCACTTTAGTAACGTATATTTATCCTTAATCGAAATACTTTTTCACTGTGATTTCCAATTCAGTTTAAATTCAAGCGTACCATCATCCTTTAATGAAATGAGCTTCCCTTATGGCTGATCAAGAACTGGCACGTGATCTTGGCTTTCTCGAAGCCTACACCATGGGTCTGGGTACCATGATTGGGGCCGGGATTTTTGTGCTTCCCAGCGTCGCCGCCGCCAACGCGGGTCCTGCCAGCATGATTTCCTTTGGAATTGGGGGCGTCGTCTCCCTTCTGGCAGCGATCTCCCTATCGGA
>JBDGPJ010000042.1:0-3782 GCA_042219695.1 bacterium | reverse complement strand
CCACGGGGATGCCCAAAGCCGGGGGAAGCTACTATTACGTTAACCGGGCACTGGGTCCGTTCTTTGGTAGTATCGTGGGTTGGGGAATGTGGGCCGGGCTGATGTTTGCCTCCGCTTTCTATATGCTTGGTTTCGGACAATACCTCACTTACTTTGTCAACATGGGATCCATCGGGGTGGCGGGATCGGCCCTGGCCATGTCCATCCTGCTTATTATGATTAACTATCGTGGAGTCAAGGAAACGGGGGGATTACAGAACGTCATCGTCCTCGCTCTCGTCGGGGTTATTATCGTATTCGTTTCCTTCGGTATTCTGCAGGTGGACATGGAAATTCTAAGACCTTTCAATCCGGAAGGCTGGAGTGCGGTCGCCGCCACCGCGGCGACCGTCTACGTGACGTTCATTGGATTTGAAGTCATTGCCACCAGCGCCGAAGAAATAAAAAACCCGGCACGAAACTTACCTTTGTCCATGATAGCGTCCGTGCTGACTCCGACACTGTTTTACATCCTGGTCATGTTTGTCAGTACGGGAACGTTACCGATCCCCGCCATTGCTGAATCACGGATTCCGGTCGCCGACGTCGCCGATATCGTTATGGGTCCGTGGGGAGCCCTAATGATGGTGGCCGGCGCCGTACTGGCCACGGTATCCAGTGCCAATGCATCCATCCTCTCCGCGGCCCGGGTGAATTTTGCCATGGGCCGGGACAAGATCTTAACCTCATGGTTGAACGAAATTCACAAGAAGTTTCGTACCCCCTACCGAGCTATTTTGACTACGGGTGTCGTTATCCTTGTTTTGATCTCCCTCGGGGTTGGAATTGAAACATTGGCCGACGTCGCCAGCTTCATGTATCTGCTAACCTACTCCCTCGTACACGTGGCCGTCATCGTAATGCGGGAGGCCCATCCTGAAGAATACAATCCTGATTTCAAACTCCCCTTCCTGGTGTATCCCGTCGTACCGTTCCTTGGTTTTTTAGCTTGCATCATCATTATGTTTCAGATGAATCTCCTCATCATCGGATTGGGACTGGGAATAACTATTTGCGGAGCCCTGTGGTTTGTCCTGTATGCCCGAAAACACGCCTCGACCGATCATTTAATCGGAGAAGCGATTTCCCCGTCCGCAAAACGAGCCGAGGACGAGGAAGAACACTACCGCATCGTCGTACCGGTGGCGAATCCAGAAACGGAAACCCATTTATTACGACTCGCCGCCGCCAGCGCCAATGCCCACGAAAACGGCGAACTGGTCGTGGTAAACATCATTCAAGTACCTCCCCAGACGGCCCTGGCACAGGACGTAAAATTTGAGGAAGAAAAAGTCAACATGCAGCAGCGAATGCTTGAGCAAGCCCGCGAATTTGCTGAAACACACGATATCGGACTCCGGACCCGGGCCATAATCGGCCGGAGTATTTCCGGGGGCATTCTCGATATCCTGCGGGAAGAACAGGCCGATCAAGTACTGATGGGCTGGCAGGGTCGAATTAAACGTCGGGATCACATCCTTGGTTCAAATATCGACGACGTCGTTAACAACGCACCCTGTGACGTGTCCCTGGTAAAAGTACGCCATGAAGACGTAAATGACATCGTTGTTCTGGCAGGGGGAGGACCGGATTCTCCCCGGGCCACCCAACGAGGGTACGAGCTAATGCAGGCCAATGAAGGAGCAAATCTTAGCTTACTGCGCGTGGAACAAACCACGAAGGACCCTTCAAAAGCAACGGAAAACGGGGAGTCCATCATCGAATCCGTTGCCCAACAAGCCAACCTGCCCCCGAAAGATTACGAGTCCGAGGTCGTACTCGATGACCTGGACGAGGTGGATATTCACGACGCCCTGCTCGAGGCGGTTGACGGCTTTGACACAGTGGTCGTCGGTGCAACCGGGGCCAGCTCTTTTCGCCAGGCGCTGTTTGGCTCCATCCCGGAAACCATTGGTGAAAAAGCCGATGGAACCGTGATAATGGTCCGACGAAAACGACATAAACCCAAAGGATTGTTCCAGGCTTTGTTTGAACGTTTTGGATAGGTGAGTTCGATTTTGAAAGTGTTACACTGGGTGCAGAATCAGCACCCGGGAATTCAGGTGATCCTCGGTTTTTTAACCCTGATTATTATTGGAACGGTCCTCCTGCTACTTCCCATAAGCACTCCCAACGGAAAAACCCTAACAGTTACTGATGCCGTGTTTACCGCTACCTCGGCGGTGTGTGTAACCGGTCTCATTGTCGTCCAGACCCCATGGCATTTTACCTGGTTTGGAGAATTGATCATTATGATCTTATTCCAGACAGGGGGGATTGGAATTGTCCTTGGATCCACCATGATCCTATTAGGAATCAAAGGATCCATGGGACTCGATCAGCGATTTGCCCTTCAGGATTCATTTATCAATTGGCCCTTCGATAAAATCAAAAAAACCTTCATCCGGGTGTTCGCACTATTTTTTGGGATGGAGTTCTCAGGGGCTCTCATCTTGAGCTGGGAGTTCTCGAAACACATGGAATGGCACCGTGCATTGTGGCACGGAATTTTTCATAGTATTTCAGCCGTTTGTAACGCCGGTTTCAGCGTGAATCCGGACAGTTTGGTTGGCTATCAAGATAATCCCATCGTTGTTTTTACCGTGTCCGTATTAATTATTTTTGGGGGGCTGGGCTTCGTGGTAATAGCCGATATCTGGGATTACTTTGAACAAAACAATAAAATTTCGCTCCACACCCGTACCATGCTTATTGGTACCGTACTTTTGCTTGGGATTGGAACGTTTCTGTTCATGATCCTGGAACCCAACTCGGGGTTGTTAAACTGGTTTTTTCAAAGTGTCACGGCACGCACAGCCGGTTTTAATACGGTTGACATTGCTTCGTGGGGAACCCCCGCCATCATCATTCTGATGGTTCTCATGTTTATTGGGGCCGGACCGGCGTCAACGGCCGGGGGCATAAAGATCACGACGTTTTTAGTCGGATGTGCGGACGTCGTAAGTCGAATGAAACAACGTAAAACAGTCCATTGGTTGAATCGGCGATTCCCCTCCGATTTGGTTAATAACTCGATCGTTCTTTTTTCCATCGCCCTGTCCACGGTGGGATTATCAACATTTTTACTAACAATAACGGAAACAGCGTCACTGGAGATAATTTTATTTGAGGTATTCTCAGCCCTGGGAACGGTTGGTCTATCCCTCGGAATTACAATGGATCTCAGTATGGCGGGGAAGTGGATCATTATTGCTCTTATGTTTATCGGTCGGTTAGGACCCCTGACGTTTGCACTACTGATCATCAATGAGAATGAAGCAAATTACACGTATCCCGAGGAACGGATTATGATTGGGTGATTTATGATGTTTAACAGTAACAAGAAATTTGCCGTAATTGGCCTGGGTTTGTTCGGTAAGAAGTTAGCGCTTGAATTAGCTCAAATGGATCACCAGGTCCTGGCAATCGATCGTGATGAGGAACCCGTTACGGAAGTCCGCGATGAAATCAACAAGGCCGTTATCGGTGACGCCTCGAAACAAGAATTACTGGACGAACTCGTGACGCCTGATTTTGATGCCCTCATTGTAACGTTAGCCACCAATTTGGAAGCCAGTTTACTCTGTGTTTTGCACGCACGAAAAATTGGGGTTGAGCATATCATTGCAAAATCCAACGGTCCCGAGCACACGACCATACTTCAACGGTTGGGGACGGATGAAATTATCATGCCCGAGGAAGACGTCGCCACTCAACTCGCCCGATCGCTCGGTGAATCCCGG
>JBDGPJ010000041.1:28495-29122 GCA_042219695.1 bacterium | reverse complement strand
TTCGGAAGCAACTGAACTTTCCGAACGACAAATTGAAAAAATCAATGACCTTAAAATCCATGAATTTCGGTCATGGTGTTTTGACAGAGAATCTCTTGACTTCAAGAAGATTAATCTGATTTATGGGCCTAACGGTTCAGGTAAAACTTCTATTTTGGAAGGATTGGAATTGGCTCTTACTGGGAATATACATCGGGCAAATTCTATCGATAGAAAACATGAAGAAGAGGGGAATGATCTCATTGCCACCTGTGAAAATCCGGATGGGAATACGAAAGAATT
Source organism: bacterium (assembly GCA_042219695.1). Lineage (GTDB taxonomy): Bacteria > T1Sed10-126 > T1Sed10-126 > T1Sed10-126 > JBDGPJ01 > JBDGPJ01. The sequence continues at coordinate 28,840 of JBDGPJ010000041.1, read as the reverse complement.
CACGGCAGATGACACTACAAGTTATTTAAAAAAACTGGCTCAAGCGTGGTATGGGATTCCAGGTGGTCGTGGTAAAGCTGAATTAAGCGATGCTTTTAATCTATATAACAACTTTAATTCGGATGCCTCCCGGAGATTAGCCGTAGATGAACCGATTGAGAAAGATGAATTTAAAAGCAACTTGAAAAGATTGGTAGTGGGAGAGAAGGCATCAGAAATAGAAAAACGTTTGAATCGCTGGAAGCGAAGTTTTCTTGATAAAAAGAAGGAATACATAGAGGAAATAAAGGATAAAAAGGACCGAATAAAAGAACTTGATAAAGAGGTCTCTGAGTCTAAGAAACA
>JBDGPJ010000041.1:28219-28441 GCA_042219695.1 bacterium | reverse complement strand
GAAATGGAAAAAATTAGGAATATCAAAAAGTAATCGATGTTTTTGAAAGCCAGATTAATAGTTTCGAAAAGCTGGAAGAATTCCAAGAAAAATTTGAGGATTTTAAGGTCAATAATGTTCAAAAAAATTTAAGTGATATAAAACAAGAACTAAACGATAAACAGGATGACATTGAATATATTGATGACTTGGTATCGGTGAAAAGTAAATTTGAAAAATTTC
>JBDGPJ010000041.1:26901-28144 GCA_042219695.1 bacterium | reverse complement strand
GGAGATTTGCGAAGAGATTGAATCTCTTGAAAGGCGCAAAGAAGAATTATCTTCTGAATTTCAGAAAATAAAAAGGAACGAAGAAAGCCTTGAGGCATCAGTTCAAGAAATAAGAAGGTTAGGAGCACAATATACTGAGCTTATAGAAACCGAGACCGAATGTCCCTTATGTGGCCATGATCATAAGACAACGGATAAATTAACAGAACATATTGAGGATCAAATTGGCAAATCATTATCTTCTGAGGAATCTGAAGCGGAAAAGGAATTATCAAATATCAAGGACACGCTTAGTGAGCTTCAGGATGAAAAGAAAGAATATGAGAAGAGGAAGGAAAATAATAAAAGTGTTCATCAAGCATTTGAGAAACTTAAAGATGAAAAGGAAAAGTTATTTTTAGAAATTCCTGATGACGATGGCATAGAACAGGTTTTCGGATTTATCTCAGAAATTTTTAACTTGAGGAATGATAAGCAAGAAGAGATTCAGAACCTGAAAAAAAGATTAAAAGAAGGACTCAATCAGCATTTGAAAGAAATGGCTGAAGACAAGTTGGATTTAGAGGACGACGCGTCTCAAATTGACATAGATGGGATTCAAGAAAAATATAGAACAAGAATTGAAAAGTTAGAAGATGAGAAAAAATCACTAAATGAATTATTGCGCCATTTTGAAATACTTTCTGATGAGTTTGAAATATATGAGGTCTCTGATTTAAAAGAGTGGTTGTTGCGGGTGGGAAAATGTAAGAAAAGATTGGAATCTGCTCAAGATCAACTTGAGGACAAAGCGGAAATTGAAAGGCTTAAAAATGAAAAGGAGAAATTGGGCAAAGAGATTGAGGAATTAACGGAGTGGAAGGAAAAATGTAATGAAGTATTAAAGAAAGCATTTGGAAAACTCACATCACTTGATGAAATTGTTCAAGATTTCATAGAGAACAAGAAAGAATCGATAGAATTTTTCTTCAAATGGATTCATACGCCCCGTGAATTCGAACACATTGATATCGATTCTGGAGAAGAATTAATGGTTAAAAGGGAAGGTGATTCCGAGCCAATACCGGCTTGGCAAATGAGCACTGGACAACGAGCATCCTTGGCACTTTCAATTATGTTGACGATGCATATATCTGCCCCAAATGCTCCCAGAATTTTGTTTATGGATGAACCCGTTGCCAATATGGATGATATGCATTTGCTAAATTTAATAGATATTTTACGGGATTTGGCAATCAATGGG
>JBDGPJ010000041.1:24536-26891 GCA_042219695.1 bacterium | reverse complement strand
TTTTTTACGACGGCTAATCCCGATGTAGCAAAATTTTTCAAGAGAAAATTTAGTTGTTTCAGAGATGATATGAAGGGACTGCAATTAAGTCGATTCCGTAATAATAAAACAGACATCACTGAAAAAAGTTTCCAATACGAATTTGAGGATATTGATGGGGAAGAACGTAAGGCGTCATAAATAACGGATCTATTACGTGGTGTGGAGCAGATTTTTTGTGAATTAATAGGAATGAACCAGGGAGGTCTCAAGATATTGCAACCATTGGCTACTATTTTAGCGGCTTTCCTTGGCGCCATAGTTGGAGCTTGGTGTCAGAATTATTTTGCTTGGTTTAAAAGTCGAAAAATCAGGTTACACAAGGAACAAATTAAAGCGGCCAGTGAATTTCTAGCCGCATGTAAGAATTTTATTTATATCCCCGATGAAGGCTTATCGAGCCAAGAACGCTTTAGAAAACATCAAAACCAATATTCGGAATTTTTGAATGCTCAAGCACGATGTAGGTTGTTCTTACCTGAGATCGATAATTTTTTAGAAGAGATACTTAGTAAGGCACAAGATATAAGAACAAGAAGAAATGAAGATAAGAAGAGGGATGAGGGTCAAAATATTTATTCTGAAAAAACGTGGAAAAAAATTGATGATGAATGGAGCGATTTGACTGATAAATTTGTAAGAAAAGTCAGGGATGAATATGAAATTACAAGTTAAATTCAGAGCATTCTTTATCCATAAAAATTGAAAGGCTTCTTGATCGAACGGAATCAAACGCAATCGTCCTGCCGCATTTTCAACGAGAATCTGGCCGGAGGAAACCACAACCCAACTGAATTGTAGATTTTTTCTCAAAGAGAGACTAATTTAAGAGGGCAGTAGCGAATTGAGATTAAAGAATGGTCAATCTAAATACTGATCGATTTCCATCGCTCCATGAAAAACGCCGAGAATATCAATTTGTTCGTCGGATTTTATCCAATAGGCAATTCGGTAATGTCCATAGAGCAAGATTCGTATATTTTTGTTGGACTCTTCGTATTGGTGACCCGATCGGGGGAATTGTTTGAGGATTTGCGCCTTTTCGTAAATTTCATTGACGGTATCTATGGCAGCGTCGGGATTGTCTTCTGCGATATAATCATGAATTTTTTTAAGCCATTGCTCGGCTTCTTCAGTCCAGATTATTTCTGCCAGGAATCAATTCGTCCTTTCATTTCTTCGTTGGAAATGGTTCGGTTGGCGTTGGAATCTTCGATCCCCTGTTCCACCATGGAGTGAAAGGCAAGTTCTCGGAGAATCTCATTATACGAGCTATCATCCGGTTGGTTTTCGATGATTTGTCTCATTTGTTCTTTTGGCTGAGTAGCCATAATATTACCTCCTTAAAGATAGTATAAAATGACAGAATGTCGTTTGCAAATTTCCCATCGTTTAATTTACAACTTTTCACCGAATGACAGGACTCCGCGAGATGAACTAAGTTAGCAAACTGAAGCAATGTAGGTAAAATCAGGAATATCGAAAAGCTACTCGATCAACGGAATCAAACGCAATCGTTCACCCGGGATTCCAGTGGGGATTTTCCTGGGTTTAACCGATTTCTTCGTAGGTTGAAATATTGGCCGTTTGAAGGGTTTTTAGTAACTGAGGTAAATGGGGTTCGAGGTCTTTCCTTCGGTTGGTCTTCCTCTTTAAAACGATGACACCGATTTCGTATTTCTCAAGGTTTCGTTGATGAACGAGATCTTGATCACAGGTAATGAATATATCGTAGGTATGACTGGCTTCTCGAAGCAATTCCCCATTCTTTAGCCCTCCCCAGCCTTCTTCCTCGGCAAATGTCACGGAATGGTCGTGGTCCAGTTCGAGAAAAGCGTCGCGGAGGGAAAAGGGAACGGATTCATCAAAAAGGAGGTTCAAGCGATTTCTTTTTCCGCCAATTCAAGAACCGATTTCACCTGTTCATGGCTCACGGTCGGAAAATCTTCGAGGAAATCGGTCGTGGGATCCCCCGCTTCAAGGTATTCAAAGAGGGTTTTTACAGGCACTCGTGTGCCCGTAAACGTCGGCTTCCCGCTCATGCGATCAGGATCTTTGCTGATCGGTTCCGTGCTCATGATTAGCCACCTCAAATTAAGTATAAGACATATTTTGGATGGAGCCAGTATTGATCACATAAGATGACCCAAAAATTGCGCTACATTGTTGAGCAAAGGGAGCGATTGGAATGGGAGCGGGTTTTTACGAGTGGACGAATGGGGGAATGGACGACGGGACGAAACGGCAAAACGAAAAAAAGCGAAACTACAAAACCTGAAATTCTTTCCTTTCCAATCGCAGGTTTCTCATGGAAAA
>JBDGPJ010000041.1:18041-24439 GCA_042219695.1 bacterium | reverse complement strand
CCGGCAGAAGTCCCTGGAGAAGAAGCAGGAGGAAAACCGGGGTGACATACGCCGGTTGTTCAACCGCACCGACGATAACCGGGGTCGGATTGGAGCGGTCGAGAAGGACATCGAAAAGATACTCGATAACCAGGGCGACATTCAAAGCGACATCCAGGGGATCTCCCGCCGGGTGAACCGCTGGTTCCTCTACACGATTGGCGGGACGGTCCTGGTCGGACTTGCCTTCATGATCATGCGCTGGGTGCTATTTAAATAAGCATGGCGCATGGAGCGTGGGGCACGGTGTAAAAATCTTTCCAGCTACTTTTCTTTCCTCACCAGATTAGATTGATTCTGGAATCATTAAAATTTCTGTGTCATACTGAATAGTAAGCATTGACTGGATGGGAAGGCCCTTCTGGAAACCTTCACTGTGGGAAAACGAACCACTGTAATGCACCACTTATCCCGCTTTTTTGGAGGCGGTTGCCATGAAGGGCAACATTCAGGAACTTTCTACTTCATCCGGGGAGGAGCGATACAAGGTTTATATCGACCTTCCCAGCACGAACGGCAAACGGCGTCGCAAGACCAAGACGTTTGCCAGTTATGAGGAGGCCGTTGAGTGGCGTGCTCGCATGAATCTTCTCCTTGTTAACGGAGAAGAACAAGTTGAACAGAGCACACAGATTCTCAGTGATTTTTTGAACTCGTGGTATGCGGGACATAAGAACGGTCTCCGTAAGACCACCCAGGGGAAATACGAGTACGCGATTGACGTACTCAAGGACCACCTCGGGGAGATGCCCCTGAAAGAGTTAAAACCTCTCCACCTGCTCGACTTTTACCAGGACATGGAAGAAGAAGTCAGTTCGTCCACCGTGCGTATTTACGCCAAGGTTCTGAGAATGGCCCTGGACAAGGCGGTGGACATGAGTTTGATTGAGGCGAATCCTTCGAGAGCCATTAAGTTGCCGAAACGTGACACCGATGAAATGCGCTATCTTACCCAGGAGCAAGCCATAGAGTTTCTTGAAGTGGTCGAAGGAGAGTGGCCCTGGGAAGCATTGTTCAACCTGGCGATTACCACGGGTATGAGACGTGGTGAAATCCTTGGCTTGAAATGGAGGGATATCAACCTCGATGGACCGTCTTCAGTATTCGTAGACAACTGACACGAACCTGGGACAACGATTTTGTGATCGATAAGCCGAAAACGAATCGGTCACGTCGCAAGGTTGAACTTACTGACAAGATGGTCCAACTGTTTGAAGAACACCGCAGAATCCAGCAGGAAATCAAGGAGACAAGCGATCAGTGGGAACGACCGGAGTTGGTATTTTCTACGAAGAACGGAACGATCATTCAGCCCCGGAATGTTCGCCGTCGCTTAAATAAGCTCCTTGAAAAAGCGGATTGTCCGTCCATTCGATTTCACGACCTTCGTCACACCTGTGCGACACTGCTTCTCAGCCAGGGTGTTAATCCAAAAATAGTGGCTGAACAACTCGGTCACACGAAGATTTCCACGACCCTGGATCTCTATGGACACGTCTGTCCAACCATGCAGGAGCAGGCGACGCAAGCCATGGGAGACATCGTGGACGGTGATTGTTGGTAGAGTCGAAATCGTTTTGTCCCAGAATGAAGTCCCTGCGAGTCTGTGCCCGCGACATCGATGTCGTGGGCCGGACCTCGGGGATTTTAGGGAGAAATATATTGAAGTTTGATTCGGGACGGTTAAACTCGTGGGAGGACAGATGATTCGACACTTTTTGACACTCTGAATCTTTTCAAGATGGATTTACTGACAATTTAATCACGCGAGAAAACGGCGTTTTAAGGCTTTCAAAGCCGTTTCATCGGCAAAAGGTTACTTCTCCCGGGGCCGTAGCTCAGTCGGGAGAGCGCATCGTTCGCAACGAGAAGGTCGCGGGTTCAAGTCCCGCCGGCTCCATACATTGAGTTGATGGTTACTAGTTTCTAGTTGTTAGTTTTTGGTTGGTGGTTGAATGTTGAGGACAACCACGAAAATTCCGCTTCAATTCCTGGAGTTTGCCAGGAAATAGGGATGTTACATGTGGTTGAAGACGAAATCGAAGTCCTCGGGCTTGTTCTGGTTGTATACTTCCTCGAACTTATCGTCGTCAAATGTAAGCAGAAGAATACCTTCCACAAGGCCCGCAAGGGCGGTTACCGACGCAGCCATTCCACAGGTTACAACTCCTCCGGCCAGCGTTACGGCAAGGTAGGCAATCCCGGTATTTTTTGAACCGAGATAAAAATGATGGACGCCCAGGCTACCTAATAAGATTCCAAGCATTCCAGCTACGGTTTTGTCTTTTCCTCGATCCCGCGAAGATGTATCCGCATCGGATGGTGTGTCTTCTTCAGCCATAGTATAAGCCTCCTTTGAAAGTTGAATAGTAGCTTACTCTAAAGAAAATCAGTTTAGATTGCAAGCGTGGGAAGAACCATTAGAGGCGGTACGCCGACGTGTAGGTATGTTTTTAAGAGTTGTAGTCGAATTCGGTATGCGGTCGTAGATCCAGCTCGAGGGTCCACGCGTCCCGGGGCTGGTCGTAAAGATGGAGGATTTCCCGGGCAATTGAACCGGGTTTGAGTAGTGTTTCGGGATCCCGGTCGGGTTGATTGCTGCGGATCCTTTTACTGTCGATTTGACCGTCAATGATTACGCCCGTAACGTGGACTCCTTTATGTTGATATTCCTTCGCAATACTTTGAGTGAGTGCACGCAGGCCAAATTTTGAAGCGTTAAAAGCGGAATGATGTGAGGAACCACGAAGAGCTCCGGTGGCCAGTATATTGCACACAAAACCGTTTCCTCGCCGGGCCATTTGTGGGACGAGTTCTTTCATCAGAATAAATGGTCCCATGCAGTTCACTTCCTGCTGGTGACGAAATTCTTCAATCGAGGTTTCTTCGAGGGATCCCCGGAAGTAAACGCCGGCATTGTTAACGAGAACGGATATCGGAGGCCACTGGTCGGGAACGGCCTGGGATAAGTCCTGGAGACTCTCGCTATTCGTAAAATCGATGGGAAAAGCAATACTATCCCCAGGGTGTTGTTCGTTGAGTTCGTCGGCCAGTTCCTGCAGTAGATCCATATCACGCGCGCACAGGAGCGTGTTAAAACCGTCACGCGTAAATTCTCGTGCTATGCTCCGACCCAGCCCACGGGAAGCGCCGGTAATTAGTGCCGTTTTATCGAACACGTCGTCGGAAGTCATAACGAAACCTCATCGGTGATTTCCTCGGTACGTTCAAAATGCTTGAGGACCTGGTCGACGGAAGTTTCCACGTAGGCCCACTCGGTACCCGATTCTGGAGCCGATTCATCGTAGCTGTTATCGTTTTCGAGATGTTTGCTTTCAACGTATTGCCCGGGGTTGAGGGCTTCCGTCCCTTCATCGATCCGGTAGAATTTGAGGATGAACGTTTTGTCCTGATCATCAACGACTCTCCAGAGTTCCTCCGGCTCGACTTCGTTAAAAAACATGTATTGGCGGGCATCAAGGGCCATCTGGGAGTTCCAGGCAATCACTCAAAGTAACCTCCTTGTGCGGATACGAGGTAAATATGGAGATTCCTGAAGGAATAAAATTCAATTTAAAGGTTATCGATTATATCACAGATATTGAAGTGGAGGAGTGAAGTTTGTTTGTCCGGCGGAGGTAGTGATAAGGTATAGTTCATTACATATGCACGGGAGGTATCAACGTGGAAGTTGGAGTGCACACCCTCGGTTGTAAAGTAAATCAATCGGAGTCGGAGGAGATTCAGCACGAGTTGCTGGGGTACGGTTTCGACGTGGTGGATCCCCACGAGAACGAACCGGATTTTTATATTATTAACACATGCTCGGTAACGGTAAGTGCCGAAGCCTCGGGACGGAAAATTGCCCGACGATTCCGAAGAAAAAGTCCGGATTCCACGATCATATTCACGGGATGTTACGCGGAGATCTCCGGTGATGAACTGGAGGAAGAACTTCCGGAAGTGGATTACATCGTGGGTACGTCCGAGAAATCGGCCATTCCGGAGTTATTGTTAAACGAAACGGATCGCGATCGACTTCGCCAGGGTGGGGGCGATTGTAAAGTAGCCTTTCGGAACCGGAAATTTTTAAAAATACAGGATGGCTGTCGTGACTGGTGTACGTTCTGTATTATTCCGAAAACCCGCCCGGACCTGTACAGTCTCAAGCCGGAAACCGTACTCGATCACATACGACGGCTCGTAAACGAAGAAGGGTACGGGGAAGTGGTGCTTAGCGGAGTACACCTCGGAGAATACGGAGTTGACCTCCAACGGGACTACCGGTTGACCGACTTAATAGAGGATATTGCCCAAATGGACCTGGATGCGCGTATCCGGTTGAGCTCGGTCGAACCCCAGGACGTAACTCCCCGTATTATTGAAATACTCGCCGAGGAAGAACGGTTCTGCAGTCACTTACACATCCCGATACAGAGTGGATCGGACCGAATACTCGATAAAATGCAGAGGAATTACGACCGTGATTACGTACTGGATTTGGCCGAACGCTGTCGTGAAGCCGACCCGGATTTTGCCCTGAACACGGATATTATTGTCGGTTTTCCCGGCGAAACGGAAGGGGATTACGAGCAAACGAAAAAGATCGTGGAGGAGATTGAGTTTTCACGGCTACACGTGTTTCGTTACAGTGAACGGCCGGGAACCACGGCCACGAAAATGGACGAACAGGTCCATTCAAAAGTACGGAAACGACGCTGTAAAGAAATGATTGAACTTGGAGCCGACATACAGTCCCAATTTGCGAGCCGTTTCGAAGGTCAGACGGACACCGTATTACTTGAGGACCAGACCGTGGAAGGCAAACACGTAGGGTATACTCAGTATTACCTGCCGGCCCGATACCAGGGGAACGGTACCCCGAACCAGAGAGTCCGGGTCAAACTGGGCCCATTTAATGGTGAATATTTTGAAGCCGAGCCCGTTTAATACACCCTTCCCGATTATTGTTAGCCTGGTACTGATTTGCCTGGCGGGAACGTTTTCACCGGCACAAGCCCGGGATACTCAACCGGCCAAGCTTGGGTTCTCCGGTTACCCTCTCATGTACGTTCGTACTTATAAATACGATCAGCCGTTTCCTAAAGTACAGGGGTTTTACGTCAAACAGGTAAATGAGGACGCTCCCTCCGTGAAGAATGGTCTCCGCCGTGGGAATATTATTACAAAAATTAACGGTAAGCCGGTACGTTCCATGGATAATATTGAGGAGATTATGAGCCAACGGCGGTACGATACGGTTTCATTCGAGTTATACGCGATGTCCCCTCGATACGAAAAGAAACTCCGGGAAAACCCCTTTTACAAACCAAGTGGGGACGAAGTTTACGAACGGTCCCGGATACAGTTTAGGCTTGAGGACCGGGAACCAAAGAAGTTAACCGTATTGGTTCATTCCGGTGGTGAGCTTTACCATAGACCGGGTTACAATCATTCCCCCGATCCCAGGAATTCGAATAGTTTTTCCTCCATCGAGCAGGCGAGGGAAGAGGGATATAACCCCTGTCCAATCTGTTTCCCGGGGAAAGAGAGTTCCCTTATCAAGGACATCTGGAAACGAGAAATGGGGGAGTCGAAGAAGATTGTGAAGAACCTGACCGAGAAATACCAAAGTACGAAGGATATCCCTTCACGGTTGAAAAAAGTCGCGATTCGGTTGTTTCGACAGCGTTTGCGTGAAGAGCCCAAGCCCCATATTACGTTATTAAAGACGAAAAATTTTTACGGACTTGGCTTGAAGGATGGGTCTCTGATTTTGAGTAACGGTTTGATGAGTTCCTACGAAACCGAACGAGGTCTGGCCGGTCAAGTTGCCCATCAACTTGCTCATACTGATCTTCGGCACGACCACAAGGCCGTGGAAGTACAACAGTTCCGAAGCCTGCTTGAGGAGGCCGTAAAACGGACCACCGGGGTTAGTTTTACCTTTCAGGACCTCAGAGACCTGAGCCCGAACTTGCCGGGGTTTACATATTACCGGGAGTTGCTCGAACAGGGCTACGGTGAGGATAATGAACACGAAGCTCTGTTTTTTGCCATGGTGTATTTGTACAAAGCGGGGTATGATTTTTCCGCTATAAAAGAGATTATTGCAAAGCGAAAAGACATGCAAAATTCCGTGCATCCTCGGTGGTTGGATTACCTGTTACAGCATCCTCACCCCCGGGGAGTAATGGTTGATTACGAACGTTGGTCCCAGTTGATTCCCAAGCGTTTTGAACGCGACGTAGCTCCATAGGTGAGCATCCGTTGGTTGATGTCGTAGTCGTTGGCGGGGGATGCATAGGCCTGGGAATTGCCGGGGAACTGGCTTCGGATTACGCATTGTCAAGCAGATC
>JBDGPJ010000041.1:17787-18031 GCA_042219695.1 bacterium | reverse complement strand
AAGACCATTGTGGACGGGGGGCTTCATACGCCGCCGCCGGTATGCTCGGTCCAATAATGGAAGTGGAATTCAGCGAACCCGAGCAGCTCGAACTCAATCAGCGCAGTCATCAAATCTATCCCGAGTTTATTGATGGTCTGGAGGAGGAAACGGACACGAAAACGGGCTTTCGTACGAATGGGACCTACATGGTCGCCACCACACCGGCCGAAGCCGAGGAACTCGAACGCCTGCACGAATACCA
>JBDGPJ010000041.1:16949-17718 GCA_042219695.1 bacterium | reverse complement strand
CGGGAGGTCGAACCCCGGATAACCGGGTATGCGAGCCGGGCCCTTCACACGGCATCCGACGCTCAAATTGATAACCGGAAGTTATGTAAGGCGTTAAGGGAACGGTGTGAGATGCGCGGAGTGGTTGTACGGGAACAATCCCCGGTTGAAGAGATACTGGTAGAAGAGAGTTCGGTACGGGGGGTACGTTCACCGGAGGGGAGGGTTGGAGCAGATCGTGTTATCCTATGTGCTGGTGCGTATACGCCACAAATCGACGGACTACCGGAACCGGATCGAGTTCCCGTTCGACCGGTGAAAGGTCAAGCTTTGTCAGTGGGGCTTTCATCCCCCCCGGAGATTAACCACGTGATTCGTGGAACAAGTACGTACTGTGTCCCGAAGGGGGACGGTCGTATGGTTATCGGTTCAACGATGGAAGAAGAAGGATTTGATACAAGGGTGACGGCCGGAGGAGTACTGGATCTTCTGCACAAAGCCTACGAGATTTTGCCGTTTGTATACGAAAATGAACTGCTGGAGACCTGGGCGGGATTACGCCCAGCCAGCCGGGATTCCTTACCGATCCTCGGCCCCAGTTCTCATACTGATGGATTGGCATTTGCGACCGGTCATTACCGGAACGGTATTTTACTGACTCCCATTACGGTACAATTAGTGTCAGAATGGTTTCGCTCGGGAAGCATTCCCGAATTGATGGAGACGTTTTTGCCCGCACGGTTTCAGGGGTGAGTAAATACCGTGGAATTAACCATTAACGGGGAGAAAA
>JBDGPJ010000041.1:10031-16939 GCA_042219695.1 bacterium | reverse complement strand
TGAACTGGTGGAGTCCGAGGAGGGGGAGAACGCCGAACACGTTGCAGTGGCGATTGGAGGCGAAGTGATTCCCCGTTCCGCCTGGAATAATACGAGCCTTGAAGACGGCATGGAGATTGAAATTGTAAAACCGATCCAGGGGGGATGTTAGGGAGAAATGTTTTTCAAATCGTGTAAGGATTGGAAATAGACATGAATGATAATGAGTACGACGACGGGTTAACCATAGCGGGCGAGACGTTTGAGTCCCGGTTGATACTGGGGTCCGGTGGGTACAATAACCTGGAGAAGTTTAGCCGGGCCGTGGAATACAGTGGTACGGAGATCGTGACCGTGGGACTCCGGCGGGTCAATGTAGAGGCGGATCAGCCGGAAGGGTTGATGGACGTCATTTCCGAGGCGGAAGTTAAGATCCTGCCCAATACCGCTGGATGTTACACCGCGGACGACGCCGTACAAACCGCCCGCCTGGCGCGGGAATCACTGGACACAAACTGGGTGAAGTTAGAGGTTATTGGTGACGACGAGACACTCTACCCGGACGTGGAGCAACTGGTTGAGGCCGCCCGCCGGCTCACTGAAGATGATTTTGTTGTGCTTCCCTATACGAGCGACGATCCGGTTACGGCCAAAAAACTCGTTGGCGCGGGATGTCCGGTGGTTATGCCTTTGGCTTCCCCTATTGGTTCCGGCCGGGGAATTGCCAATCCCGATAATTTAAAAATAATCCGTCGACAGATTGACGTACCCGTAATTGTTGACGCCGGGATTGGAAGTGCAACCGACGCCGCTCGAGCAATGGAACTGGGGGCGGATGCTATCCTGACGAGCAGTGCCATTGCGGGGGCCGAACAACCGGGTTTAATGGCGTCGGCACTGCGCAAGGCCGTCGAAGCCGGTCGAGAAAGCTTCCTGGCCGGTCGAATTCCCGAAAAACTGTTTGCAAAAGCTTCAACGACGATGGAAGGTCGAATACGCCGGTAATCGGGATTATTATGCCCGAAGTTATTGTTCACGGGGGAGCGGGGACTTGGAGTAATTACGACGATGATCGGGTTTTGTCCGGTATTGAGAAGGCTCTCACCGAAGGATTTACCACCCTTGTTCGAACACAATCTCCCGAATTAGCCGTAGTTCGTGCCGTTAGCCAGCTGGAGGATAACCCCCTGTTTAACGCAGGGACTGGTTCCTGTCTGAATTTAAAGGGGGAGGTTGAAATGGATGCATGTATCGTCGACGGGAAAACCGGAGAAGTGGGAGGAGTTACCGGAATCCAGGACGTAAAAAATCCCATCCAGGTGGCACAGGACGTAAAGGACAAAACCGACCACCTGTTATTATCCGGTCGGGGGGCGCTTGATTTTGCCCGTGTCCATGGACACGTATCCCACGATTGTGCAACCGAGTCGGCCCAAGAACAATACGAAGAACGGATGGATCAGTTGGATCGTGAATCCGGAGAAACAGCACGTAACAATGCCGAATTACTTGATCATCCGGATCTTCGTGGTAACACCGTGGGAGCCGTGGCTCGTAACTCCGAGGGGGAACTTGCGGCGGCGACCTCCACCGGTGGTGTTCTCTTACAGCTCCGGGGCCGAGTGGGAGACACACCTGTTCCCGGTGCCGGTACGTATGCTTCCGGAACGACGGCTTCAAGTGCTACGGGCCCGGGAGAATATATCTTACGAGAGATGACCACCCGGTCGTTCGATCGTGAAATCAAGGGGGGGAGTGAATGTCAACATTCGGGCGAGAAGGTCATACAAACGATTTCACGACGGTACGACGAGTCAACGGGGATAATTGGGATCGATTCGAAGGGGAAACGAGCTATCTATCACGAGACAAAACGAATGCCCTATGGAGTTAAAACAAAGGAAGAAAGTGTACTTGAGCTGGCTATGTCAGACGGCCGTTAGTGCAATCGGATATCGTCGGAGGTATTGCGTTTCCCGTCCGGACCACTCGAGGACAACTGGTAATCCTGGCCGTTATTGATTACCACGTAGTTATACTTGTTGCCCCAGGGGTCGGTAGTGCCGTTGATTGCCTGGCCAAGTCGCTCGGGGTAACGACCGTTTCGCGCCTTGTATTGATCCAGCCCACGCATAATGGTTCTCTGGTCACTCGCGGAGATCAGTTTCTTGGACGCTTCAACGACAACGTCGAAATTGACCATGTTCACTTTCTGTAACAGGTCGTGTTTGTAAACGTCGTTAATCTCCTGAATGCTAACAACCGGTGAGTTCAGCCTCATTTTTCCCTGTTGTCCCCCCGTTAATTGTTTCCTGTCATCGGTCCCGTGGGGAGAAATGGCTACCTTACCTTGCTTAACGTACACGTCCATGGAACGGTCTATATTTTGAGACACGGCGAATTCCGTGCCGCGGACACCGGCAATACCCGCGGCGCCGCCAACCTTAAGTTCCACTTCTCGATTCTTAATGTCCTTGAGTTTACCGATGACATCCCCCGATTTGAGTTTCATCTTGAGTTTTTGTTTCTCGGATTTACCGGATTTATCCAGGGTGGACTGTTTGATCTCAAGGCTGGAACGTTTATCGAGCCGGAGGGCGGCTTTCTTGTTTAAACCCAGGTCTATGTGGCCGTCATTTGTGGTAATTTCTGTACCAACGTCGATTGAATCCCCGGCTGTTACGGATTTCATGTTACCGGATTTTGTTTTCACTTTGACATCCCCCTGCACGTCGTTAACGGTTAGAGACTTGGTAGTGTCCTTACTTGTGGGGGAAAAGACGAAGTACGAAGCAAAAACGGCGACAAGGACGAGTCCACCACCGGCTAATATTTTTTTCACGGTGATTCCTCCAACTTGATTCTAAAACGAGAAAGTCAGTTCTTTACAACATGCAATATTAATTCTTGTGTAAAACTATACACAAGTACGTGCGAAAGTATCAATGTGAAATATTTCACTCCAAATCGATTGAATCGGAGAGATTGGACAGTCGTTTCAATGCTTTGAGTTTTTTACTGTGATCGACGTCAGATTGATCCAGGCAGTTGTGTAGAGTATTGATGGTTTTACGATAACGTTCCCGGTCCACGGGATAAGGATGTCCGTCCTTACCTCCATGGGCAAAACTGTACCGGGCGGGATCCTCGTAACTGGGTTCCACCCCCCATACCACCTCGGAAATCATGGATAGAGCTCGTACGGTTTTTTTCCCAATCCCCGGCGTATCGAGAACGTCTTCGAAGTCCTCAATCGGCCGGTCGTAGAGTTTCTTAATGGATTCTTCCAGGTGGGAGATTTGGGGAACATCGTGGCGGTCTGGTAAATTAAGTCTGTGCTTTTCGTCGTCCCAGAAGTCCAGTAATTTTTTGTATTCGTTCACGGTTTGTCGGGGCTTTTCCACGGGGATAGCCGTGCTCAAACGTCGGTTTTTTTCACTGTCCGGGTTGGTTAAATCGAGGGGGTTCAGTGAATGATCCGCACAAATACCTTCATGGGGTTCGTCCAGGAAATTTTCGTCGTCCGAACCCAACCAGTGATACCGACGTGCCTGGTCGGTGGCATCGTTCATTCCCTGTTGGATGACGGCCCAATCGCCCTCCTGAGTGAGGATAAAACTGTGGTGGTAAATATCGTGGTTGTCATGGAGGGCGGAACTATCAACTTGTGCGGACATCTTACTGCTGTACTGGAGATGATCGACCGGAAGATTTGGCGAGTGTTTGTCGGCAAATTCCTCGATATCACGTGGAGTATTCAGCCCGGCCTTTCCTTTTCCACCGGCAAAATACAATCCAAGGTCATCAGCCCGCGGATTTAAGGCCTCTTTAAGGGCTCCACAGACGACCGTGGTTAAGCCGGAGGAGTGCCAATCAAATCCAAGTACGCATCCAAATGCCTGGAACCAGCCCGGATCGGACAGTCTCTCCAGGACCTCCCGGCGGGAGTGTTCGATTAACATTACTTCCACAATGGCCGCACCGAGGTCCTTCATTTGATCAAACAGCCACGAGGGGCAGTGTCCCCCGTGAAGCGGTAGATCAGCCGAACCGGTTTTCATTCATTGTCCCACCTGTACAGTACATTCTTACCGCAGTGAACGTTTCTCCAGTCAATAGGCCTATTATATCAAAGTTCAAGCAATGAATCAGAAACCCCTCCGGGATGTCAAAAGAGCTGTCCCGGAGATAAACGATTCGCGATTATGATGCTGTCGGGAATTGTTCGGGCTAAAGGTACTGCTGAGCCTGACGTTTTTGTGGGGGGGTAAGGTTTATCAGGTGAACACTTTTGGTTTGGTTTACCTGAATCGAAACACTCACCCAGTCCCCAATTCCAAGGGAACGAATCCAGGCCATGTGAAGAGGTTTCGGTTTCCATTGACCCTCACCGTTTTGAATCCATTTGGGTTGAATGAACAGGACATCCCCGGTGATTTTTTTCGGGTTTCCCTGGGATGACCAGCGCTCATGTACTTTTTTTAATTCGAGTACAAACCCCTTTTTTTGTTTATTTTTGACGCGCCCTCCCACAATTCCGCGGAAGTTTTTGATTGGTTCGGGAACGGAGTATTTACGGGGTCCCTGACAGCCGGAAACCGGAATGAAAATGAACGTTAACAGAAAGGTTAGGAGAGACATCCGAAATAACTTGAATGAATTCATGGTTTACCCGGAGTTGTAAGGATTAATATATCTTTTCGTCAGTTTCCTTTTCGTAAATTCTAATCACGCCTTTACCATTGCGGGCAGGGCATGCTTGGGCAGCTTCTAAATTAGCTTCGAGTTCCGATTCATCAATAATAGGTTTTTGAGGTTCGGCGATTCCGGTTTCAAGATTCAAACTCCAGAATTCAGGAGCTTTTTCAGCGCATTTTCCGGCACCAATACAGTTGTCCGCGTCAAACCTAATCTGGTACTGCTTGTTTTGACTCAAGAGAAAACACCTCTTCGAGTCGAGAAAAGAATTTTTTAGCGTTATTACTGCCGAGAAGTTCACGGATCGAGCGGATTCCTTGTTTGACGGATTCCACGTCCCCGCCGGCGTATTTTTTGACACCGGCGTTAAAGACTACGCTTTGACGGTAGTCCTCGGGAACGGATTCACCGGTCAAGATACGCCGGCACAAATCGGCTCCCGTGTCAGGGTCGGGCCCGATATCTTTTAATTCTTCGCGGTCGAAAGCTACGTTAAGGCGTTCGGGGTCAATCTTACGGTCATTAAAATCATCGCCCGTCGATTCCGCGATCAACGGATAATCAGGTCTCAGTTCCGTTTGTCCCTCCATTCCCTGAATCATCACAACCTTCTCCGGTGAGGTTGTTTCGGAACGTCCGAACACGTCACAAATTCGCTTGGCAAATTCGAGGTGATAAAATGAGCCCACATGTACGGAGCCGTTTAGAGGATTGACCATGGATTCAATTGTATTGAGAAAACTGCGAACGCCGAGTTGTTCCCGGTAGGGACGTAGTGATTCAAGCTGGGGAGCATAAGTACGCTGGTTCGCGTAGCCAAAACCGAATTCCTCGAGGGAGTTGACGGAACGTTCGAGTGGAGGAGCAGGGTTCCAACCCATGGATTCCACGACGTCGAGTATCGTTGCAGCGCCCGGTTTGGTTGGAATATTCTGCCCGGAATGAGTAAAAACGGGTGTACCGGATACAGCGCATAAAAGGGAACCGGCAAGGTCGGTGTTTACTTCGTTTTTCTTACCGTCAAAACGACCTGCCACGTCAATGAAGTTATCGACAGAAGTAGTTTGACCGTGGAAATCACGGCTTCGTATTTCATCGAGGAAACCGGCCAGTTCTTCTACGGTTTCCGACTTCCAACGCATGGCTACCATAAATGCACCAAACGTGACCGGAGCAAAGTTCTCTTCGAGGAGGTTGTTCATGGCCTTGCTTGATTTTTCATACGTTAGATCCTCGCTCGATCGAGGACCGGTTCCCATCGTTGACATGAGGTTCTTTAGGTCGTTGGACATGCTATGTTCTCCACCTTGAAAAATAGTATTTGATAGTATTTAGTTCCATAGGCGTAATCCGACAAGCCTTTAATCAATGTATCAAATGAAACCGTTTCAGACACCATAAGTAACCGGATGATTCCTCTACAATGAATTCTGTGCAAAAAGAACAGAGTAAATCGGAAACGGATGTGGCATTAGTTATACCCGTTTACAACGAAGAAGAAAACGTGGTAGAGCATCTCCAGTATCACCTGGAGGAATTTAACTGGTCAGAAGTTGTAGTCGTGGATGGAGGAAGTACGGATGGTACAGTCGAAAAGGTTCAATCATTCGGTGAGGGCGTAAATTTATTAACAACGGAAATTGCTTCCCGCGGTCGGCAGTTAAGAAAGGGAGTCAATCACACTACGTCGAGTTGGGTCGTCATGCTCCACGTAGACACAACCATACCATGTTCATTTGCACTAACAAGAATCACCGACCGTGCACCAACCTGGGGTTGGTTTGATTGTCAGCTGGATGACTCTTCCTTCCCGTATCAAATGATTTCCCGGGCTATCTCGTGGCGGTCATTTCTGTTATCCAACCCCACGGGTGACCAGGTCCTCTGGAGTCACCGTTCCCTTCTTAACGAGGTGGGCGGGGTCCCCGACGTACCGATTATGGAGGATGTTGCATTAGTGGGAAAATTACGTGCTCTTCAGTCCGGACAGCGAATAAAAACGCCGGTTGTTACAAGTGCTCGAAAGTGGAAACGGGAGGGAGCGTTCCGAGTAATTCTACTCATGTGGATGTTTCGTTGTGCTTATACAACAGGGGTAAGTCCGTCTACCATTTACAAATGGTATTATGGTCGGACGCCTCCCGGGCAATCCGGGGAAATCAATCAGGGGGGTTGAATTCTCCAATTTTCTTGAATTACGGGTATGTGATTGATTTTTTGTTATAAGTCGG
>JBDGPJ010000041.1:9427-10021 GCA_042219695.1 bacterium | reverse complement strand
TTGATAGTTTAACGAGATACATGGAGATCAAGGGGGATGATACGGTGATTCATGAATCGCTCACTTCTTTAAGAGGACATTCGAGAAATTACGTGGCAACGAAAAATGCACAGTCTAAGCATTGTGGATATAGTTAAATTATGTATAAGGTCTTGTACAGGCAATCTGGAAGGGGAAAGTCGGGCATGGATAAATACCAAAAGTTACTCACGAAATAGAAAGGAACGGTTATGAGTTCATTGTTTGTTACCTCAACGGGTACGGAGGTGGGAAAAACCGTAGTATCCAGCCTCCTGGTGCGTAAATTCAACGAGATGTGAACAGACACAATGGGGATATCGTTCACCCGACGAGGCATATATTATGGAGCGAACGGGGCTCGGTTCGGATCGTGTTGATTCACTGGCACGGTTTCAGGCTCCGCTATCCCCCGATGTCGCGGCCCGCCGTGAAAATTCCGTTATTGAATACGATCGAATCCGCAGACAAACCCTTCAGTACATCGATCGATATGAAAATGTGGTCGTGGAAGGAATAGGAGGTGTTGCCGTACCGTTTACTTCAAAGTATGACGTGACATCGTTAATAAATGAC
>JBDGPJ010000041.1:8986-9417 GCA_042219695.1 bacterium | reverse complement strand
TGGTTCTGGTGGTTCCCAGTACGCTGGGGACAATTAGTTATACTCGTACGGCGATG
Organism: bacterium; assembly: GCA_042219695.1. Lineage (GTDB taxonomy): Bacteria > T1Sed10-126 > T1Sed10-126 > T1Sed10-126 > JBDGPJ01 > JBDGPJ01. Next base: position 9,361 of record JBDGPJ010000041.1, on the reverse strand, counting down.
TCCTACCTCGGTAATGAAGTGGAAGTCCGGGCCATACTATTAACTCCGGCGTTTGGTAAGAATATTGAAGCCATCAACCGGGACCATTTGAAGTCATTTTACCCGGATACCCCGGTACGTTTATTCCCCAATTTAGACGAAGGAAGCGAGACTGAGCCATACCCCTCAGTTATTGAAGACATTGGTAGTGAGGTTACCCCGGTATGATTGGGCATTTACGTATTGAGGAGTTTATTGCCCGGGTTTTTCAGAAAAACAGGGACCTGGAAGGAGAGCCCGTGGCCGTTCGAGACGAAGCGCGGATATTGAGTGCGTCTCCCGAGGCCAAAAAACAGGGGATCACCACGGGAAAGCTGGTAAGCGATCTTGAAGAAA
>JBDGPJ010000041.1:2845-8976 GCA_042219695.1 bacterium | reverse complement strand
TTTTCCATAGACCTACCTTACCGTGTTCACTCGGACATATTGAAAACAATTCAGGGATTAAGTCCCATCGTTGAAACCCTTGAACTCGGTGAATGGTTTGTTGAAACGGGAGACGGTGATCAATTCCGAAGTTGGATCGAGCAGTTCCAGGAGAAGCAACCGTATCCCGTTTCCGGAGCATTGGCCGATTCGGGTTGGTTGGCCCGGATTATTTCGATGCGTCAGTCAGCCGGAGATTGGACCGTGGTTGACTCGGGGCAATTCGAGGAGGAAATTCAATCGGTTGAGCGTTCCGAAATTTGGGGACTGGGTTCCGGAGTAAAACAGGCACTTAAAGACGCCGACATTGAAACCCTCGGTGAGTTATACTACCAGGAAGAGGTCGAGTGGAGACGTTTAATGGGCCGGGCCAGTCGTAACATTCACAAGATTTTTAACGCGGGAGACCCACGCCCCGTAAGTGCATTTGCCCGTCCAAATTCACTGTCGCGTGAACTGGAACTTGAGGAGAAACACGATACCACGGAAGATCTCCTCAAGTTTTTGGAACCTCATCTTGAGCAGTTTCAAGAACAGCTGGAATCCAGTGCAAGTTTGGCTTACAGGATTTCTTTTCGGGCCGGGTCCCGAGGACAGGAAAAACGCACGTTTACAACCCCAACCGACCAGGTTGATTTATTTAAAGTAGCCCTGGAAAGAATCCTGTCCGAATGGGAGTTATCCGAATTACCCCCGCACTGTGAATTAGAGTTAGACGTGATTGTAAGTGACCTAAAGCATTATCATCAGGCTCTTCAGGAAGACGTGACGGACATTGAAATCATGGATTAAAGTTTTCCTGGTTGTTCTGCTTGTTACGGTTGTTCCGAACGCAGGATTTACGGCCGATACGCCTCCGCTCCAGAGAGGTTTGAATGCGCTGGAGGACGGGCGTACTCAGCGTGCCATAAAGTACATGGAAACTGTTCTCGACAAGGACCCGTTGAACGAGACGGCGCTGGCTGAGCTGGGGAATATTTACCTTCAACGAGAAAAACCTTCCAAGGCCTTCAAGTATTACAGTCGATTGAGCCAGCTTCCCCCTGACAAGATTACCAAGTACAGAGCCTACGAGGTCTACTACACGACGGCCAAATTGGCCCATCAACTGGACCGGTACGCCCGGACCATACAATTAATCAATCGGGCCCAGTCCATTCTGGATCCTTCCATGGATGGTTATAAACGGCTAAAAGAACAGATGGAGGGGTGGAAAGACAAAGCACGAGCCGATCAGCTTCGCCTCAAAGGTCAAAAACGGAAACAACAGATACGATCTATTTTTAATCGAACCGCCCGACTCATTTTGAATAAGAAGTTCGGGAAGGCCCGCCAATTTTTGAATCGACAGAACCGGATCCTTGACGACGTTTCAAGCGCGACCGATGTACGGTCCATGATTTCGACGTTTTCCGCAATGGATCAGTGGATCAACACCGTGGAGTCGATAGACACCTCTGTGTCCGACCAACGTTTAATGTCCCTGATAAAACAGGGGGAAAAGGCCCCTCCACCGAATGAATTGACCCTTAACGTGTCTTATTGGGATAAAGATACCATTTCCGAAATTCATGAAATGTACAGCTCAATGTGGGAAGAACAATTCCGACCGGGGCTGGGCCGGGTTTACGGGAAACTTGGGCTCCGAAAATTGGACCAGTCTAATTATTCGTCGTCGCGCAATTACCTGGCCCGTGCACAGGCATTATTAAACCCTCCACCGGGATCCGTATTATACGGCCTGGCTCGTACACATTATCACCTTCAGAATTACAAGCGTGCTTCCCGGACTCTTCACGAACTCGACGTTCATTATCCCGATCACCCTGATCGACTCAACCTTGGGTTAAAAATTTGGATATATTCCAACTGGGTTGCCTGGTCCGGCGTATTTTTTGCGATACTCATAGGATTAGGGGTGTTACTTTACCTCTTTCCCATATTTCTTCCCGCACTGTTAAATGGAATTGGTGAATTTATCGGTAATTCCTTGTACAACCGTGACCTGTATACTCCGGCGGGATATACCTATCGGATGTTGTGTAATCCATCCAGGATGTCCGACACCGGTTTTCGTCACTGGGTTGAAGCCCTGAAACGAATGAACACCCCCGAAAAAGCCGTGTCCATACTGAAAACACGCCATGAGGAAGGGGATCTCGGTCCCCATTTGCATGTTGAATACGGTAACTTTTTGTACAAGGCCAACCGGTACGAGCAGGCTCGACAGGTGCTTGATTCGGCAATGGATAAACGTAAAGGACTTACTCAAAAGAGTGAGGAACGGGCGCTCCGGCATCTCGTACAGGCCGAGCTTGAAACCAATCACGTTGAGGACGCTTACCGGTGGATCAATGAGTTACTGGAGTTACGTCCGGATGATTTTAATTTGCTAAAACAAGCCGTGAGGTTGGCCACTCAGCTCAACCAATGGGATGATTGGCAGGAACACGGAAATCAGTGGTTTGACGCCACATCGGAACAATTCACCCAGCGCACTCATCGGAGGGGATATTCCGAGGAGGACGAACAACTCGATGATCCCGAGTCGATCGCTAATTTTCTACTTGAGGAGTACAAAAAACGCCGGGACGTAGATTTTTCCGAAGAGCCCCCGTATCGATTGGAATTTCTATATAAACTATCCAAAGAGGCGTCGTTGAACGATGAACAACGAATATCTCTGCTTGAAGCTCTTCTGGAAAATGAGCTCGGTGACCGCTCCTTCAAACGGTATGCTCAGGAGCTGGGGGATTTACTCGAGGAAAATGGTTATACTCAGCGGGCAATCGAGCAATACGAAGAGATAAGGGACCGTTTTCCGGAGGATTTGAAGGCCCTGGAAACCCTGGGAAGCTTGTACGTGGATCAGGATCAACGGGAGAAAGCGATTGAAACGTTTGAGAAGCTTTTTCAGGTGCAAAGGGATAACGTCCAGGCCCGGGACCAGCTGTTCAAATTGGGCCGTCTGTACGAGGAGGAAAAGAAATTTACCAAAGCTGAGGATTGTTATCGTACGATCCTGGACAACAGTCATTTCCAGAAACCTGAAATACAGTTGCGACTCGGGATCTGCCAGTACAAAGAAGGGAACCCCCGTGACGCCCTGTCCACGTTCCAGCGAATAAAACAGGGAGATACTGAATTTCGTGCGCGGTTAATGACATTCATTGGGCGGTGTCTGGTGGAGCTTGAGATGTATGACGCGGCGGTATCACGGATTAATGAATTAGATTTAAACGATGCTGGCATTCCCAATGATACAAAGCGTCACCTCCGGTACTGGAGGGGGCGGGGATTTGAGGGTTCGGGAGACGATGAATCAGCCCTTGACGATTACCGCCATATTTTGGCCTCCGACGTAGAATTTATGGACGTTTCCGATCGGGTGGACCGGTTACAGGGAATGACCGGGGAACAGGGGAACGAGGACGTCGAATGAAATCAAACCATCCCACCGTCGATGAAAATTTACGTCCCCAAAAGGAAAGCCGTGAATTACGCGTTCAGAGTGAGTTTGAACCCGAGGGTGATCAACCCGACGCTATCAAGCAATTGACTGAGGGATTGGAGCAAGGGTACGAAGACCAGACACTGCTGGGCGTTACGGGTAGTGGAAAAACGTACACAATGGCCAAGGTGATCGAACAGGTACAGCGTCCGGCGCTCGTACTGTCACACAACAAAACACTCGCCGCTCAGCTGTTCAATGAGTTTCGCAATTTTTTTCCCGACAACGCCGTCGAGTATTTCGTGAGTTTCTACGATTATTACCAGCCCGAGGCTTACGTTCCCCAGAGTGATACCTACATTGAGAAGGATTCGTCGATCAACGATGAGATTGACCGGCTTCGCCTGTCGGCGACGACTGCACTGATTTCCCGGCGTGACGTTGTTGTGGTGGCCAGTGTATCAGCAATTTACGGTCTCGGTTCCCCGGATACCTACCAAACCATGGTTTTGCAGGTCGAGGAGGGGCAGGAGATTGCCCGCAAGCAATTGCTGTCCCGCCTGGTTGACCTGCAGTACGAACGCAATGACATCGAATTCAAACAGGGACAGTTTCGGGTCCGGGGGGATTTTGTGGAAATATACCCGGCCTACTGGCGGTCCGCAGTACGGCTGGAGATGTTTGGAGACGAAGTTGAATCCATCCAGCAGGTCGATCCGCTTACGGGGGAAATAGAGGACAGCATTGATGAGATAATAATTTATCCCGCTACTCATTTTGCGATGACTCCGAGTCAGAAGGAAAGGGCAATTTCCAGTATTCGTGACGAGCTTGAAGAATGGGAGGACGAACTGCGTTCCCGGGGGAAAGAACTGGAGGCCGAGCGTATACGGAGTCGTACCGAGTACGATCTGGAGATCCTCCAGGAGGTTGGATACGTGAATGGGATTGAAAACTATTCCCGGCACCTCGACGGTCGGGAACCGGGGGAACCTCCTTACACGTTACTCGATTATTTTCCCGACGATTTCATTACGTTCATTGATGAATCCCACCAGTCGATACCTCAAATTGGCGGCATGATTGCTGGGGATCGTTCCCGTAAGGATAAACTGGTCGACCACGGTTTTCGTTTGCCGTCGGCCTACGATAATCGTCCCCTCGAGTTTGACGAGTTCCGTGAAAAAAGCGGGCAGTCTATTTTCGTGTCGGCGACCCCGGGTGATTTCGAAAGGGAACAAAGCGAACAGATTGTGGAACAGATTGTGCGTCCAACGGGACTGGTGGATCCCCCGATTGAAGTAAAACCAACGGAAAACCAGGTGGATGATCTTATCGATGAAATCAAGCAGGAAACGGAGCAGGGAAACCGGGTGTTAGTAACGACATTAACCAAGCGCCTGGCGGAGAACCTGACCGATTATTTAATTACAATGGGTCTGCAGGTACAGTATCTACATTCTGAAATTGACACCCTGGAACGCATTAAAATTTTAAGAAACCTTCGCAAAGGAGAGTTTGACGTCCTGGTAGGAATTAACCTGTTACGTGAGGGTTTGGACTTACCGGAAGTCACGCTGGTGGCTATTCTCGACGCCGATCGCCAGGGATTTTTACGATCGGCTACTACGTTAATTCAAATTATCGGGCGCTCGGCTCGTAACGTGGACGGTCGTGTTGTCATGTACGGTGATGAAGTGACTCCGGCGATGGAACAAGCGATCGAGGAAACCGAGAGACGCCGGGAAATTCAACTTAAATACAACGAAAAACACGATATCGAACCCGAAACGATTCAGAAGGAAATCAATGAACACCTGCCGATTGAGGAGGACGCCGTGGAAGAAATCGATGAAGTGGTCGAGGAGACTGAGGACGAAGACGAGCTCATCGACCATCTCTGGGACAAAATGGAGGAAGCGGCGGAACAACTCGAATACGAGAAGGCGGCACGGATCCGGGACAAAATCGAGGAAATCGGGGGGGGGTCGGTTCAGTTTTGAAACTCACGGATGAATACATACGTAAACACGTGGACCGGAGTATGCGCGAAGACGTAGGCAACGGTGACATAACGACCCGCCAAACCGTGGGTGGAGAGAACGTCCAGGCACAGATTACCGCCCGTGAAAATGGTGTGTTTGTGGGACGTCCGCTCATTTCTGAGGCGTTTTGTCCGGTTCTTTACGATAATAGTCAGCAAACGGAAATCAGTTTTCGCTGGATGATCGAGGACGGTGACGAAATTGAACCCGGTGATATTTTGCTAAAACTGGAAGGTCCGGGCGATCGAATTTTAACCTCGGAACGGGTGGCATTAAATTATGCTCAGCAGTTGTCCGGCGTGGCCACCCAAACACATAAATGTGTGGATCTTGCTTCGGAATATAACGTGGACGTGTACGACACGAGAAAAACCATTCCCCACCATCGCTTACTACAGAAATACGCCGTAAAAATGGGGGGCGGGTGTAATCACAGAATGGATCTATCCGAATCCGTAATGGTGAAGGACAACCACAAAGCCATGGTGGGTGGGGTGGAGGAAGCACTTCGGAATATTGATACGGAGAAAACGACCGTGCTTGAAATTCATGATGAGTCGGAGCTGGATGTTATTGGGAATTTTGACATTGATGTC